>JADHXR010000227.1 GCA_016782865.1 Phycisphaerae bacterium | reverse complement strand
GGCGAAGGTAGCGGCCAAGCCCTACCTGGCTGCTGCCGACTTTGAGAATGCGGTTCTGACAACAAATCATATTTACCTTTCTTTCCTTCTTTTTTGGCCTCCGGTTCCATACCAAAAACAGTCTTGTCGAAAGAGTATGAAAACCTTCCGACAATGGGGATACCAGACTCTTCTCTGATTTCAACGTCGAATTTCAAATCCTTAATTTCAAAGAGATTCCTGTCCTTTTGCTCTGGGTCCTTTACTTTTAACGTCTTTAGCAAATCCCATGAAACCGAAACTTGCAGAGCGGCATCAGTTCGGGGGCGATGAATCAAATCGGAAAATGTGCCCAAGTCAACGATAGAGAAATTGTCTCCTGTATGCAATACACGTTTTCGATCTGATGATTCGACGGTTTGTTTCAACATCAGGAGAAGCTGGAGGATGCTGGTCTTCCCAGAACTGTTCGTACCAAAGAAGCCGGTGAGAGGTGCAAACTGAAGCGATCCTGTGTCCTCCCATGACTTAAAGGACTTGACTTGCAGTTTTTTGATCATCGAATCTTACCTCTCGACCTTCGATCTACGTGAGGAGCTTTAATTGATCCAACCAAGTATCCAATTCCGAGCCCGCCATCTTCATGTCTTATACTACTTACGACATCCAAGTCTGTCAATATCCCTTTACACACTTACAGCTGGAGGGCGTTGCCCCCTACTCCACCGTTCGGCGATGACCGTCGTCGAATCGACCTTGCGGCGGCTGCTAAAGTTGGCATTATTTGGCGAACGGCAGAGTTTTCGGGATCACGCTGACTTGCGTAGTGAACTTGTAGGGGATTGGCGAGCCGCTGTCGAAGGTCAACTCGGCGAAGAAGGCCGTCCAGCCCTTTTCGGGCTTCGGGACTTTCGCGACATATGCGCCGCCCCCCTGCTCACTGAGCGCCGAGCTTTTCCAGGCGGGCCCTATGATTTCGAGCCGGAAATCCCGTGTCTTCGGATTGGTGGCCTGCCAAAGCTTGACCGCTGTCGGCTTTGTAGTGGTCTTGACCTCTATAGAGCAATCGTCCTTGACGGACCAGGTGAACTTCGGCCTGGGCGCGCCGATCAGGACGGACTTGAAGAACACCAACAGAGTCTCGGGGGCGTCTGAGCCGCCAAGGCCGTGGTCCGTGTTGGGGACGTACCGGATGTATTTTTCGCCCGGCAGATCGTGGAAGTAGAACTGTGCCGAGTCGGGCAAAAAGAACTGGTCGCCGCTCGAATTTATCAGACACTTGGGTATCGTCGCGTACCGGTCGCGATACTCGTAGGGGTCGATGAACTTTGTCAGCTTTTGGCCCTCGGGTGTGTCGAGCCTTTCGAAGACCTTCATCTCGCCGTAATCGGCGATGGCGTCGGAGTAGAATCCGTATGCGCTGAAGTGATGTCTCATCTGCTCATCCATATTCAGCACGTCGATCACCGCCGGGGCAATCGCAACGACCCGCTTATCGACCGCCGCGGTCAGCCAGGTGGTCCAGCCCCGCTTGGATCCGCCCGAGACGACGAACTCTTCTATATTGATCGCCCCACTGGCGAGAGAGGTCAGATGCTTCTGGACCGTGTCCATCGCACGGACGGCGCTCTTGACCATCGGCAGCAGCAGAGGCCATGTGTTGTCGCCGGTGGCCATATACTTGTCGAATGTGTAAGCGATTATCCCGTCTTCCGAGCGGGGCCTGCCGCCATCGGGGAAAACCAGAGGCTGGTTCGGCACCATTTTAAGATCGGCTACGACCGCGCCGGCGCCAAGGGCCACGCCAACGAGCATACCGTCGGGAGAGCCCGGAGCCGCCCCGCCGTTGCTGCCGCCGTTGATCCAAAGCAGTGCTTTGTTGCCGACGGCATTGACGGGTTTGACGATGGTCAGCCAGTGCTTCCAAAGAGTACGGTCGACCTCGTCCTTGCTGCGCCATGATTGAGAGGTCATCTCCAGAATGTAGGCGGTGTAACCCGTGCCTTTGACGGTGTTGATAACACTGTAGCCGTAGCTCGAATCCGGCGCAGCGACGTAATCGTCCAGCGGCGTGCCGACAGCGAGCGCGGGCGCGGCGAAAACCAACGCGGCTAATATGGTCAGATAGTAACGCGATTTCATGTCATGTCCTTTCTTCGCTTTATGTTATACCTTTGCCGGGAAGATGCCCCGCAGATACTCGGCATCATACCGGCAACTTTCCTCTACACCTAACGGCATCTTCGTGCCTTCCATAACGAACCACCCTCGATAGCGGATGTCGTCCATCGCCTGGCGGACTCGTGGGAAGTCGATCGAGCCTTTGCCGTACAAATCGTCGTAGTCCTTGGCGTGGAACTCGCAAATGAGCTTGCCGAGTTGGCGTATCTCGCTGTAAATGTCGTAGCCGGCTTTGTTCGAGTTGGCCACGTCGTAGTAAACTTTGACGGCGGGCGAGCCAACTCTCTCGATTATCTCCATGTGCTGCTCGGCGCTGAGCCAGGACTCGATGGCAAGAGCTACGCCTGCGTCCTCGGCTTTGGGAGCAACCTTCTTGAACCGCTCAACGACTACGTCGGTGCCCTTGCTGTCGTCTCGCAGGTCTCCGTTGGCAAAGAAGGCCAGCAGCACCACATTGACGCTCAACGCCTTGCACACGTCGATGCTCTTATCCACCCATCGCTCCGCGCGAGGATCGCTCTTATAGGGTATGTCGTTTAGAACACCCAGGGCCAGTGATGCTATCTCAACCTGATGTGCCTGCCGGGCCTCGATGAATTTCTGCTGGAGTCCGGGATCGAATAGTGGCAGGTCATCCTGTCCTCTGCCGATGTCCACCTGTACGCCGTCTAATCCTATCCGTTTGGCAACCTCCAGTGAGGCAGGATCGCTTCTCTTGCCTATCGTCCAGTCACAGACGCCGATCTTGAATCCCCCAGGCCGAGCCTTTGCCTTGCGCTTTGCAGAAGAATCGCAGGAAGAAACCAGGGCCAGGGCGGCGGCGGCCGTACCGGCCATCAGTTGCCGACGGGTAATATGCGAGTGTCTCATTTAATTATACCTCCGTGAACAGGCCGATCGGTCAGGACTTCAGGCCTTTGAGGTTGGCGTCGAGTTTCTCCGTACTCATGACGAGCCTCTTCCAATTGACCTTGCGGCCCGTATAGGCGGCAGTCCGGCCGAGGATTGTTACCAGGTTGCTGCGCACGCTCGGCGCCACGGTCGGGTTTTCAAAGTTGCCCTCGACGATGCTTTGATGAAATGTATTGATGTTGGCCACCGCGCCGTCTTTGTAAATGCCGGGGCTTTTGCCGCCGCGATAGAAATCTTCGCCGCGAATCATCGTAACGTCGTTGCCGTACGCCGTTTCGAGGACACCCTTGGAGCCAAACATGCGATTTCTGATTCCGTCGGGCTGGGTGCCGTGACCGTTGAACTGCTTCGAGCTAAACGTGATGCCCACCTTTTTGGGATATTCGAAAAGAAGAGCGAAGTGGTCGTTGCACGTTCCGACCGGGCGAATCGCCCGCCCGCCGACCCCGACAGCAGAGACGGGCTCGCTATCCATGATCCAGCTCATCACGTCCAGCGTGTGGATGTTCTGCTCGGTGATAATGTCGCCGGAAATGATCTTGTCTAGCCCCCACGATCGCAGCCGAACCTCGGGATTCTCCGGATCGCTGCTCCATGCATCGTACATACGCTTGAACGGGCAGTCCGCATGATAGATCGACTGGCCAAACGTCAACTCACCCAGGGCGCCCTCGTGGACACGTTTGATCGCCTCCATGAAAAACGGATCCGCGCGGGTCTGGAAATCCACCAGGAAGGCCAGTTTCTTGCGTGTAGCCACCTCGCCGCTGGCGCCGATACTCTTGCAACCCGGCACGTCGACGGCGATGGGCTTGGCTACGTATGTATGACAACCGGCATCCACCGCCAGTGCGGCTTGCTCGGGATGAAAATACGGCGGGCTCTCAATCGCCACAGCATCTACCTTTTCCAGTAGCTTCTTGTAACCATAAAGACCAGTGAAGCGATTCGCCTCGGGTACACCCAGTTTGCCGCCCGCGTTGTCCGCCCTGTCCTGGAAGTAGTCCGCCACAGCTACGACGTTATATCCGCCATGCTGCTTGAACAGCTCGGCGATCCATGTCCCCCTGCCGCCGCAGCCGATCAATCCGAGATCGACCTTTGAATTGGCGCCGGCCCCACGGACAAGCTCAGGCTTGATTACTGTAAACGATAAAGCACCCGCACCGGCCCCGGCGATAAACCGACGGCGACTGATAGTCTCGCGTTTGTTGGCGGCGATTGAAGTTTCTTGACGTTCGGACATTTTACAGGCCTCCTTTTTGGCTATTATGAAACTGTTACATCTTCATGTAGACTTCTCGTTTGATCTTTCCAGTCGAGGTCTTCTGAAATTCCTCGATCCGTATCTCAAGATGCTGCGATGATATCTTTTCATAACCGGACAACTGCCGGCTTTTCTGCTGGCATTCGTTGATGCTCTGCCAAAGAATATTCTTGAGCAGTTTGGGCTCGTTGCGCAAATCCTCCGGCGAATGCGGCCCCTGACTCTCAATCATATCCCAGGCCGGCCGGACAATTGCCCTGACAGTCTCCTGCTCGATGCCGGTCGAGTCCTTCCAGAAACCGGGGACAACCAATATCTCTGCGACCAGCGAAGCCTGCAAGAGCGCCGATTCGACCCGTTCGGGATTGACGTTCTTGCCGCCGGGCAGCACGATCACGTACTTCTTGCGGCCAGTTATGTGAAGGTTGCCGTTCTTGTCCAGGTGACCGAGATCGCCCGTGAGCAACCAGCGGACGCCTTTGTCGTCCGTCCTGATAACCGCCTCGGTGGCTTCTGCGTTCTTGTAGTAGCCCTTCATAATGCAGGGCCCACCCAGTGCGATCTCACCCTTTTCGCCGGCACCAAGAGTCTGCTCTTTGTCGTCGACGATCTTCACGAACATCGTGTCGATCGGTTTGCCAACCGAGCCCAGCCCCTGGACGTTGTCGTTAAAACCGTATACGGGCGAGTTCTCCGTCGTGCCATAGCCTTCGTACAAAGGCAGGCCGCGGCGCCAGAACACGTCCAGCACCCACTTCGGCATCGGTGCCGAGCCCGAGAGGAAGAACCGAATCTTGTCCCAGCCCAGCTTCTTTATGATTCCTTTTCCCACCTGCTTCGGCACGTGACGGTCGAGCAGCTTGAGGTATGGTTTCTCCTGCTTCTGTTTGGTCAGGCGTTCTTCCACGTTCTTGGCCAGAACCGTGAACAGAGCAGGTACGGCAACGAAGATTGTGACCTTCTTGTCCCTTATCAGCTCGCCTATTTCGCGGAACTTGTTCGTGTAAACATTCGCCGCGCCGACGCAGAAAGGCAGCAGCTTGCCCACGGTGAAGCCAAAAGAATGATGCGGCGGCAGTATGTGCCCGAGCGTGTCGGCGGCGCTTATGTCGATCTTCTTGACAGAGCCCTGCAGGTTGGTGCCGAGGTTCGCATGAGTAAGCTCAACTTCCCGCGGGTCGCCCGTCGTAGCGGAGGTGCACAAAATGACCGCGGCCTTCTCAGGTTGTATCTCGCCGGGAATCTTGCCCAGCAGTTCCTTGGTTTCTGGTTCGCCGAGACCGATCTTGTCATACACGGTCATCTCGATCAGAGCAATGTCCTGATTCGAGGCAGATTCCTTCAGCTCCCGCCTGGAATCATCATCCTGATAATCGTCGGCCATCACAATCAGGCGAGTTTCGGTGTGAGTGACGTGATTAGTCACGCTTTCGACCGTTCTGTCCGGATCGATCAGCACCGGGATACCGCCGGCAAGCACGACTCCCCATAGCGCCACGTCCCAGTCGGCGCGATTTTCGCCCAGTATCGCGACTCTGTCTCCTATCTGAATGCCCGCAGACCGGATGAGCCATACGGCGAAGTCCCGCGCCTTGACTTTCAACTGCTCGAAGGTCAGCGACTCCTGCCGGTCGGACCTGACGATTGTCAGACATTCCTTGTCCATCCGTTCGATGCCGACAAGAGATTCGTTGAAAAGGTCGATCAAAGTCCGAAACTTAGGCTCTGTTTGCATCTTTTCTCAACTCCTGTCAAAGAATTCGCCGTTCGCAACCTACGGACCACCCTGTCGGACGGCTCCTTGGGGCGGAAATTGTCCTTCGCGAGACTATAGTCCTTGCCGTACAATAGGGCAAGTCTTTTCCTTCGACGGGCCGGATTTTGTGCGAGGATACAAAGTGCCGGCCTTCGCGGAGGTTCACAGCGCAGCCTTGGCCGCAGCGAAGAAACTGAAATCAACAATTAACACGAATGAACACGAACAACCACCAAATCGAAACCGCGGATTCTCGCGGATAATGTATTCCGTATAAGATATTGTTTCACAATGAATTAGAAACAGGCTTTTGAAAAACACGCACAAGAAACAATAAGATGAAAGCTTGTATTACAGAATGTTACCTTTGCCCTCGCTCGTGCCTTATACACGCGGGGGGCCAGAGATAGCGTGCCGATTTGATGGAGCCGAAACTGAAGACAAATAGACTCTTCTGCTCGTTCCTGGTTTTGACGCTCGTAGGCGCCGGGTGCAGAGGGAAGCCAACGGCAACCACAAGACCCCTGCATTGGGCCGCCCAGACGGGGAACATCCAGCGGATGAAGCTGCTGCTCGCAGGCGGTGCAGATGTTAACGCCAAAGATCCGAGCGGCTGGATGCCTCTGCACAAGGCGGCCCGCGAGGGTCACACGCAAGCGGCCGCACTGTTAATCTCCAACGGCGCCGACGTAAATGCCAATGGTCCGGACGGTTGGACGCCCTTGTTCCTGGCATTGCCCAAAGGCAGTAGCGATCTGATAGCCCTGCTGATCACCAACCATGCCAATGTGAATGTCAGTTCGTAGGATGGGCAGGTTTCCTACCCATGCGGTTTGGGTTACGCCATATTATCCGCATGGGCAAACGAGTTGCCCATCCTACCGCTAAAACAATAGTCTTTAGTTGGATTCTTCTCTTTTGCTGCTTCATAAAGGCACGCAGGAAACCCTGTAGATTCTGTCTTGATGTTCTGTTTCAAAATTGACGGGCAGGAATTTCTTTATTGTTTCTATGTTTGTTGTCAGGTGGGTGGATAGGTCGTTTGTTGTGTAGGTGCCCCCTGCTCTCGCAGGAGCAGGCTTTTCCCCGCCCAGGCGGGAATTTGAAACTGCCATGTAGATCAGGAGCTGGTCGGCTAAGAAACGATCCACCGCCGCGCCGCTGGAAATGAAACTACTGGCCAGTCTTGCGACTTCGTCTACTACTTTCTCAGAACTTTTGCCCTTGGCTCCGAAGGCGGTGAAGACCGTCGTTCTGCGGCTGTCGCACAGCCTGAGCATGATGCAGTTTCCGGGGCCGTCGGAATCTGTCACGTCTATGTGCTCGAAGTTCCTGATCCTCAGCCCGCTTTGACACAGCAGTTTTTCCTGGCGATGGGCGATGTGAGTGGGCAGTTTTGCCGTGTATATACGTACTTGGACTTCCGGCACTTCGGGCGGTTCACAGAGATCTATAGTCTGGTTCGGGTCTTGCCGGCACGGCTGGACAGCGAAAGTGATCTGCCCCCCGCCTGCGGGGAAGAAGCCGTGCTTGACGAGTCTACTCTTGGCGCCGAATCCGGCGGTTGCGATGGCGGGCAGGAAGGTCTCGGCCAGAAAGTCGAACGGCGGCGCCCAGGGATTGTGCGTTCCGCCGGTCACCGTGACTGTCGAAGGTTTGTCGGCGCCGAACAAGGCGGGCAGGACCGTTTGGATGACCAGTGATGCCGAGCCTGCCGAGCCTATCCGGAAGGAGAAATCGCCGCTGCGGATGCATCGCGGCTTGAAGTCCAGTACTTGTGAACCAAGGGCGGCGCCTTCGGATCGGCCCCGGCTGATCTCACATGCGGCCTGGACACAGCTCAAGTGCTGTCTCGCCAGCCCCGGCTTACGGCGGGCAGCGCGGATGTTATCGATGTGCAGATGTCTGCCCGTTATGCAGGACAGCGCAAGACTTGTGCGCAGTATCTGCCCGCCGCCCTCGCCCATGCTGCCATCAATACAAACGGTTTCCATGTCACTTACCCCAAAACGACAGTCTTCGTGATTGCGGTCGTCTTGCCGCTGCTTGGCAAGCCGGTCAACAGGATTTTCACGCATTTTGACGGCATAGTCGTAAGGCCCTATGAGCACATACTACCGTTGCGGTCAACAGCACGCAACATGGCAAGACACTGATTGGCTTAGGACGCGCAAAACAATAACTTACCGATTCTCCATCTCATCTTCAGACCGTCTTCGGCCGCTCCTCAATCACGAAATCCTCAACGTAGACCCGCTACGCTTCCGGTTTCGCTCAATCGATCACGACCAAATCCAACCTAAATCCGAGCGAATAATTCGGCAACTTATTAT
>JADHXR010000094.1 GCA_016782865.1 Phycisphaerae bacterium | reverse complement strand
CACCAGGCCAGCAGACTCGGATCGGTCACTGCAATGTCCGGCAATGTTGTGAAACTCCAGACATCGCCTTTGTGTGTGACAGGAGCTTCAAACTCATCTACTCGCCAGTAGTAAACGGTGTCTTTGGCCAGAGGGCCGGGAGCATAGGTAGTGGCGCTTTGGGCCGCACCGCCGGTGGCGTTGCCCACGTCGTCGAGACTTTCGCCGAAATACACGGTGTGCAACTTGGCGCCGAAGCCGCCGGTCCAGCCGAGAGTTGTATCCAGGCTCACATATCTTCCGCCGTCAGCCGGACTGGGTTCGTACGCAGTCTTGGGCGGAATCAGGAAACTCCATACCGGGCCCGTGTACGTGTTCTCAGGATCGACTTCGTCTACGCGCCAGTAATAAGTTGTGCCCGGGACAAGGCCTTCGGGAAATGGAAATCCGACAAAGCCTGCAATAAATATTGTTGTGCCCTGGTTGCCGCGGAAGGCGTCTCCTGTGCCGTTGGTCACATCGTCAAGATTGTCGGAGAAATACACATCGTGTGAAACCGCAGTGCCTCCCGCCGACCAGCCAAGTGACACCCATGTATCCGGGTAAATGACGCCGTCTGCCGGGTCGGGCGCGCTGGCTCCCAACACGGAAGGATCAAGAAGAGAAGCGGCGAGGCTGTGCGCAACTATGTCCTCGTTTGACAGAGAACGGTCGAAAACGACGGATTCGTCCAGAACACCTTGGAGGTGGTCGGCCGGACCGGCGCCGCGCCCGCCGATTCTCAGCCGCGGAAGATCGATAGTGCTCGTACTGGTCCCCACCAGCTTTCCGTTGAGAAAGAACTGGGTGCCGGCGCCGTCGTTGCGCCACGTCAGGTGGACCCATTCACCTTGCTTTATGATGAGATCATCCAGGGTGTATCCGGCGATCGGCGTGAAGCGATAGTCTTCGACCCCGTACAGGGTGAATCCCACTTCGCCCAGCGCGGTCCAACCTGCAAGACGAACGGAAGTTGAATCGCCATCGTGCAGCGCCTGTGAATCATTTGCGGCCGGCGGCTTCGTAGTTTTGACAATATATTCCACCGTCCACGGACCCGGCAGGTCCGAAGCATTCGCAAAATCGGCCCGGTTGGCGCCGGTCCTTTCAAATCCCACGGCAGTTCCGGGCCCGAGAAGCCCCTCCTGGCCCATGACGACGCCGTCGTAGACTCCGTTCAGGGCCCCGCTTCCGGAATCGATGCAGTCGGTTCCGGTTTCATCGAACTTGTACCAGTGAAGCGGATTGGCGCTGCTTATGGCCGCCTCCCATTCGGTCAGACCGGCGTGGGCTACGCCGCCGATGGCCAGCACGAGTACGAGAGATAACAGGTGAAACATATTCTTGCACATAAGAATCCTCCGTCAAAAAATGGTTCATAATAACTGCCGCTCTGACGATATTTAGCTTTGTGCCTGCTCGGTCAGAGCAATTCTTTTCGATTTGACACTCCTCAACTCACGTCAGTTTGTCTGCAAATCACATTGCCTTGACTCGCGGAAGGGCCAAAAGCCCCAGATATCTACCTTTTCGTCTCCATTTCAGCGAGAGGTCGACAACCGTCATTTATACCACATTGTCCGGCTCAGCGTCAAGAACAATTCCGGTGATCTGCAAAATCCCGTCCAGGAACGCATGCGGGTTCGGGCTGGACAAACCTGCTGAAAAAGGCGATGTTTCCCTTGAAAAAAAAATACTCCCGAATCAGTGAGAAATTATAAAATAGTAACAGAATCGTAACATTACGGTAACATTTTATCGTATAATCGCTACAGTGAAATTGCCCGTTCTCTTTTGATTTTTGCGATAAGTTCCGGAGGCATGACATGTCACTGAAATTTGGATCTTTGTTGACTCTGGTGTTGGCCTTTTTCGTGTTGCAGTCTGTTGCGGCGGGCCAGACTATGCCGGCCGCCACCCAGTGGATTCCGGGTGATGCGGTGATCTCGCTGGAGCTGGCGCAGCCGAAAGTGTTGCTAGATCTGCTTGCCGGCAAAAAAGCGAGTGCCTTTGTCAAGGCGTTACCGGCGTATCAGGAGCAGGCGTCGAAGCCTCAGTTCCAACAGTTCCTCGCTATTCTCGGCTATATGGAGAGTGAATTGGGCACGGACTGGCGGAGAGCCCTGGCAAGACTCACAGGCGGAGGCATCACGCTGGCAATCTGCCCGGAAGAGACGGTCATTTTAATCGTCGACGCCGAAGACGAGCAATTGCTGAAACGATTCGGCGAGATGCTCCTGGAGATGGCCCGATCAGAAGCCGAGAAGAAGGGACAGCCGGGCCGCGTCGCGTCGACGCAATACCGGGATGTGACCGCGTGGACATTCGACGGAAAAGAAGCGCACGCAATCATCGGCAAACGGCTCGTCATGGCCAGCCGCCCGGAAGGGCTCAAGGCCGTGCTGGAACTTCGCGCCGAGACCTGGGGCGACAATCTGGCGTCGAAGAAAGACTACCGGGCTGCAAAACGCCAACTGTCCCGGGGCGGCGACAATGCCGTCGCGACGGTGTTCGCCGACCTCAAGCTCCTGATGCAGGCTCCCAATATCGCCGGGCTTCTGAAGCAGCAGGGGGAGAATCCCCTGGCAGCTCTTGCTTTCGCCGGGATCGTCGAGGCGATGCGCGATTCGAACTGGCTGGGGTTGGGGCTGGCCATCGAGGACCAAACGCTCATCTGCCGGGCATCGGTGGACGGCGAGACTGTGGCTCGGACAAGTCCCGCCTCTTTTGCCCTGCCCAAGGAACCCGGCGAAGGCGCCCTGCCGAACCTGATCGTGCCGCGTCGCATCGCGGCGTTTACTCTGTACCGGGACCTGCACCAGTTTTACGCCGCCAAGGACGACCTGTTCCCTGAACGCACCTCGGGATTGATCTTCTTCGAGAACATGATGGGTATATTCTTTAGCGGCCGCGATCTGACCAATGAGGTCCTGGCGCAGACCAGGCCCGAGATTCGATTTGTGGTCGCCGAGCAGCAGTTCGACCCTGCGATAGGTACGCCTATTGTGAAACTGCCGGCTTTCGCCATGATCCTGCGCCTGCGTGACGAAGAGCAGTTCGACGAGGTGTTCGAGGAGGCGTGGCAGAAGGCTATTGGCCTGGTCAATTTCACCCGGGGACAGCAGGCGATGCCGGGATTGATTATCGACCGCCCCATCCACAATGACACCAAGCTGACCGTTGCCTACTTTTCAACTGCCGAGATCGAGGATAAGACAGAACTGGCCCAGCGATTCAATATTCGTCCCTCGCTGGTGATGCCGGGCGACTACCTCGTCCTCAGCTCGACCGACTCTCTGGCGCGGGATATTATCGACGCCCTGGGCAGAGAGATCGAGCGGACGGTCAAGCCGCTGGCTCAAACGCACAGCCTTCTCGAGCTCGAAGGAGTCCAGTTGGCCTCGATCCTTCAAGCCAACCGCCAGACGCTCGTCCGCGGGGACATGGTCAAGAAGGGCAGCACGCAGGAGGAGGCTGAGGCCGGGATCGACCTGCTGATCACCCTGGCAAAGCTTCTTGAGAGCCTCAAGCTAAGCATCGGCATGCACGAGGGTACAACCGAGGCAGGCCTGGAGATAAAGCTGAACTTGTAGGTGCAAATCAAAAACCAAAGTGTAAAATGTAAGATTGAAGAGGCCATGTAAAGAAATCAAAAATCAAAGTGCAAAATTGGAGAAGTCATCGCCGCAATGCGGCGGTTCCGCTATTTTGATTTTTGATATTTGATTCTTGATTTTATAGGGAACGACCCATGGTTGGGCAAACTGAGAAGCCGCCGGACCCCCGCTGGGCCTGGGCTGCATACGAACCCGACGCCGATCGCCCGTGGAATCTTGCTCAGGCCGGGCATCTTTACCGACGCGCTGCCTTCGGAGCGAATTGGGAGCAGTTACAGCAGGCACTTTCGGACGGACCGCAGCGAACCATCGACAAGCTGCTAAGACCGCAGGCCGAGACCGCTCAATTCAATCGCACCTATGACGAGTATGAAGCGGCCACCGGCTCGGTGGATCAGTTGCGAGCATGGTGGCTGCGGCGGATGATTCAAACCCCGCACCCGTTGCAGGAGAAGATGACACTGTTCTGGCACAGCCATTTCGCCACCAACGCCGCGGCGGTGAAGAATGCCCGATTGATGCAACAGCACGTCGGCCTGCTGCGCGGTCAGGCCCTGGGCTCATTCCGGATTCTTCTGAAAGGCATCTTGCAAGACCCCGCCGTGCTCCTCTGGCTGGGCGCCGAGGCCAATCGCAAAGCAAGCCCGAACGAGAATCTTGCCCGGACGATCATGGAGACCTTCACGTTGGGCCCCGACCACTGCACAGAAAATGATATCCGGAATGCGGCCAGAGCTTTCACAGGCTGGTTTGTGCTCAGGAGCAAGCTGCGCTATATTTCTCGCGAGCACGACAACGGCGAGAAACAAATCCTCGGCCGCAGTGGAAACTTCGCTCGCGACGACGTGACGCGAATCATACTCGAACAGCCGGCCACATCTCGCCGGCTCGTCCAAAGGTTGTACCGCTGGCTGATCAGCGAGACCGCCGGGCCCGACGAGGCTCTGATTTTGCCGCTGGCCGAATCGTTCGCGACCGATTACGACGTGCTGAAACTCGTCGAAACGATGCTGCGATCCAATCTGTTCTTCTCTCCGGCGGCATATCGCAGGCGAATCAAGAGCCCGGCGGAGTTTGCCCTTGGCATAGTCAAGGCTCTGGAAGGGACTGTATCCACCACGCAGCTCGCGAACGACCTGGCTGATCTGGGCCAAAATCTTTACAACCCACCGACCGTAAAAGGCTGGGCCGGCGGACAGCACTGGATCAACAGCACGGCGATACTCGCTCGCCAGAACCTTGCCTCGGCATTGCTGCGAGGCTCGGGCCCATACGGCGACAAGCTTAATCCCTGGGGCATCGCCCAGAAGCACGGGTGCGCGACACCCGAATCCGCCCAAAGTTTCCTGCTCGATCTCTTCCTGCAAGGCAGTTTTGGCCCCGACGTAAACGATGCGCTGCTGAAGACGCGCGGCCGGCAGGATGATGACGGGGGGGGACGAACACGTTCTCTTGCGCACGCAATCGTCACACTTGCTGAATTCCACTTAGCTTAAATCTGGGAGATAATACAATGTCCTATACACGACGCGATTTTTTGAAGGCCACTCTGGGGGCGTCAACCATGCTGTCGCTCGCATCGGGCGCGCCGAATATTCTGGTTCGTGCCGCAAGCGCCGGCGCCGCTCGGCGAGATGACCGCGACACAGTCCTCGTGGTCGTTCAATTGTCCGGGGGCAACGACGGTCTCAACACCGTGGTCCCGTACGCGGACGACGAATACGCCCGAAACCGTCCCACGCTGCGCTTGCAGCCCAAAGACGTGCACAAGATCGATTCATATCTGGGCTTCCACCCGCGAATGGAGGCGTTCTCGCGTCTGTACAAGGAGGGACACCTGAGCATCCTCCACGGCGTAAGTTACCCGAATTCGGACCGCGATCACGACGGCGCGATGCGCGACTGGCACACCGCTGAGCCGGAGGACCCCAATTGCCAGACGGGCTGGCTGGGCAGGGCTGCAGACAGCGTCTGGCACACGAACCGGAAGGACACGCCCGCTGTGTTCGTAGGGCCGATCGTTCAGCCTTTCGGCCTGAGGGCCGAGCACGTAATTGTCCCTTCCATTCAGTCGCCGGACGACTTGACCCTCGACTCAACGCTGGGTGAATCACAACCCAGCGAACGTTTCCGTGCTGACAAGGACAACCCACTGCTCAACCACCTGCGGGACTGCACGGCGAATGCCCGTGCCAACAGCCGGCGAATCAAAGCCATTGCCAAGGCAGGTGCCAGCACGGCCGAATATCCGGCGTTCCGACTCGCCGGGACTTTGCGAACCGTTGCCCAACTAATCCGGGCCGACGTCGGCATCAGGATATTCTTCACCGAACTCGGCGGCGGCGGAATCGGCGGCTTCGACAATCACGCCAACCAATTAGGCAACCACTGCTCCTTATTGGGCCATTTGTCCGAGTCGCTGGCGGCATTCGTCTATGATTTGGAGAAAGACAAGCTGTTAGACAGGGTCCTGCTGATGACGATCTCGGAATTCGGCAGGACTGTCAAAGAGAACGGCCGTCGCGGCACAGGGCACGGTGTATCTGCCCCTATCTTCCTGGCCGGCGGCAAGTTAAAAGGTGGTCGCACAGGCTCACATCCCAGCCTCACGGACCTGGACAACGGCGCCCTGAAATTCCACACGGACTTTCGCCGTATCTACGCAACCGTGCTGGACCGGTGGCTCGGCTTCAAGAGCCGACCCGTGCTGGGCCGGCAGTTCGAACCTATCGATGTCCTGAACGTTTGAGCCGCACGACTCAGTGTCTGACAACGAGATTCAGAAACATCATGAACAAGGTCCTGCAATGACCCCTGTGGGTGGAAATAGGGAGGTAGAAATGAACAGGAAACAGCTAAAATGGACAGCATTCCTGCTGACTTGTTGTGTGTCAAGCGTTTTCGCTGACGCGCCCATTACGGCTGAACTTGTCGAGGTTAGGAAGATCTGGGACAAAGCCCCGCATAATGCGTTTACCGATCTTCTCCGTTGGGACGGCCGCTTCTACTGCGTCTTTCGCGAGGGCAGGGGACACGCTTCAACCGACGGCAAGATCCGAGTGCTCGAATCCAAAGATACCGACGTTTGGGAGAGCACCGCTCTGATTGCATTGGCCGGCTACGACCTGCGCGATGCTCACGTATCGGCAACACCCGACGATAGACTAATGCTGGTCGGCGGCGTCGCGCCGCGCAAGAAGGACAATCAAAGCGCCCCCACCGGTACGTTTGTAAGTTTCTCCAAAGACGGCCGAACATGGACCATGCCCCAAATCGTGGTCAAGCCCGGGCGGTGGCTCTGGCGCGTTACGTGGCATGAGGGAAAGGCGTACGGCGTTTCTTACGGCGGCGCAGAAGATGGTCCCTACGTTGACCTGCGCGTAAGTTCGGACGGGGTGAATTATCACGAGCACGTGGCAAGGCTGTTTGCCGAGGGTCGTCCAACAGAGGTTACCTTGCGTTTCGGCGCCGACGCAACCTGTTACGCGCTCGTCCGCAGAGACCGGCGGCAGGACCAGCCCCAGAGTGCCGTCTTGGGTGTGAGCAAACCCGGTTACACCCAATGGCAATGGCATGACCTGGGGGGAGATTTCAACGGATTCGGCGGTCCCGATTTCATCGAGATACCTGGCGGCCACTGGATCGCAGCCGGGCGGATGTTCGACGGCGGCGCTCATACGTCGCTTGCCTACCTCGACGTTAATGCCGGCACAATGTCCAAGCTGACAAAGCTGCCCAGCGGAGGTGATACCAGCTATCCGGGGCTCGTCTGGCATGCCAAGACGCTCTATGTGAGCTACTACTCGAGTCACGAAGGAAAAACCAGCATCTATCTGGCAAAGGTGAAGGTATCGCCAAAGGCCGGCCGTTAGAAAATGCAACGAAATCATACTTAGTGATGTCGCAGAATAGGCAAATATTGTAGAATACCTCATGAGTTTCTTGGTGTTGTGAAAATATTTGTCTATTCTTTGTGGCGGTGCATACTATGCTGAGCGGCGACGCTCAAACCTACATATTCACGCTTTCCATTTTTCTCTTGTCTCTGAGCGTTCACGAGTATGCCCACGGCTGGGTGGCGTACAGATGCGGCGACGACACAGCAGCGAGAATGGGGCGTTTGACGTTGAATCCCATCGCTCACATAAGCCTGATCGGTACGATCATAATGCCGCTCATAGCGCACTTCGGCTGGGCGAAACCGGTCCCGGTCAATTTTGCCGTCCTGAGCAAGAAGCAGATATTCCTGGTGGCCGCGGCCGGTCCCGCTTCGAACCTCTTGCTTGTCCTCGTGTTGACGATATCCTTCCACGTCTTTCGTCTGGGAGCGAGTCCGTTCTTAGCCGTCTTAATATCGCTGGCGGTGCTATACAACCTGATCCTGGCTGTATTCAACCTGATTCCGATACCGCCGCTGGATGGCTCGAAGATGATTTACGCCAGCTTGAAGTCTCCTGAATCTATCGCCGCGTACAAATACTTCGCCCAGTTCGGAATATTTATCCTCATAGGTTTTCTCTGGTTCGATGGATTCTACCGAATTGTATTGCCGGTAGTTGCAAGGCTCTACGCTTTACTTGGGTTGCCTTTACCATCCCTTTGACCGCCAAGGAATATCAGTAAGAAGAAGGGGCAATTATGACACATTCAAAAAGAGAATATGGCGGCACGATTGTTAATGTCATCACCGCCCTGATTTTCTTCGGGCTTCTCGGTTACGGCATCATGTGGCTGATCAAGGGCTACGGTCAGGCCGGGGAGCAATATGCTGAGACTATGGTCCATGCAAAACATGACGCCACGAGCGTCGCGTGCCAGATGAACATGCGGGCCATCGGGCAGAACCTGCAAATGTACGCTATCAGCAACGGGACATTCCCGGCGTCGCTGGAAGAATTGATGGAATTCAGCGGAAGCACAAAGCTATTCAAGTGCCCGTTGCCTGAGGGCGAGCAGTACAAGTACATTTCCGGTCAGGACAGGAATGCTTCGGACCAAAACATTGTGATGTTTGAGCCTAAAGCCGTTCACGACGGACGGGCCGGCGTATTGAGACTGGGTGGGCAGATCGAACTGCTCACCCCGGAGGAGCTTGAACAGGCTGTCACCCTGACGCTGAACACTCTCAAAAGGTAGTTGTAGGATGGGCAGGTATCCTGCCCATGCGGCTCTGGGCTCTTGATCGACCCAAATTGTAGACCGCATGGGCAACAAGCCTGCCCCGTTCGACAAGCTCAGGGCAGGCTCTGAGCGAAGCCGAATGGGTTGCCCATCCTACAATTCTGCCGGTCTCAAGAAATCGGGGCCTGCGCCAAACTCATCGGCACAGACCCCAAATGCAAACCTATATGGTCATCGCGGCTTGCCGCGATTCCGCCATTTTGATATTTGATTTTTGATATTTACTTTTTCCCTACCGTACAAGCCTGATGTCGTCGAAGTACAAGGTCCCTGCGCCGCCGCCGGGAGCCGGGCTGTTTTTGGTGCCGACGCCAATGGTAATGGAACTGACATTGGTAAGGTCCACGCCGAAAGCCGCCAGGTCGATGACCCACTCGTTCCATCCCCTTAGCTGGGTTGCGCTCGCGTCATCGTGATAGACCACGGCTGTGCCGCCTGCAGCGACGAACAGACGATCGGCGGCATTGGCCGAACTGCCTCTGAACCACAGGCTGAGCTTTGTAACGCCTTCGGCGGTCCAATCACGCGGCCAGACCAGCGTCAACGTCGCCTCAGAGGTCTTGTTGGCATTATCGTAGAAGTAAGGCATCGACTGGCCCCCGCCGTGAACAATGGTTTGCTCAGCGTAAGGCGGAAGGTCATTACCAACCAAGGCTCCGTTCGTTGTGGTCCCAAATCCGTCTATCCAAATGTCGAATATCCTTTTGCTCGCGGCGTCGGGCGGGTCAATGTCATTGTAAGCCTCGAAGTCGTCCACAAGGAGAAAATCGGCAGTCGTGAAGCTCCAGACCAGACCTTCGACAGTACCAGTCGGATACACCTCATCCACGCGCCAGGCATAACTGCTGTTCCCGGCAAGTCCTCCGGGATCATAGCTCTCGGCGCCGAGCGCCCTGGGGCCTATGTACTCGGGTGAGGCAGTAGTGGCGTTTTTGACCGCGTCCACATCGGTGCCGAAGTAAAGCTCATGCGAAGCAGCGTTATCCGCCGCAGTCCAGCTTAGCGTCGCGATCATCTGCACATCCGCCGCGCCGTTGGCCGGCTGTGGATTGCCCACGGCACCCGGAGTCGTGAAGCTCCAGACGTCACCTTTATGTGTGAAGGGGGGATCGAACTCATCAACCCGCCAGTAATAGACCTTCTCTGATTCCAGCGGGCTGGCGGGCTTATAGGTCGCAGTCCCCTGGGCTGCTCCACCACTGGCGTTGTCGACATCTTCAAAATTGTCGCCGATGTACACGGTATGCAACTTGGCGGCGAAGCCCGGTGTCCAGCTAAGCGCAGCATCCAGGTCTACGAATTCGGCGCCGTCAACCGGATCGGGGAAATAGGCTGTCTTGGGTGGAATCGAGAAACTCCAAATCTTCCCTTTCAATGGGCTGTTCGGATCGGCGTCATTGACTTCGTCGATTCGCCAGTAGTAAGTCGTACCCGGGACGAGGCCGTCCGGATAGGCAAATCCGGGAAGGCCGACAATAAGAGTTGTGTCAGCCTGGTTGCCTCGGAACGCGTCGGCGGTGCCGTTGTTCGCGTCGTCAAAGTTCTCACCTATGTACACGTCGTGCGAGACCGCATTTCGCCCTGGCGACCAGCCGAGCGTTACCCATGTGTCCTCATGCAGCACACCGTAAGCGGGGCTGGGGTTATAAGCGTTTCCCAGGCCATTTCCCAGGGCGAATTCCTCCAGCTTGAAATCCATCATGGCATAGCCTTTACCACCACGATCGGCGTTTTCGGATTTGATAGAAAAGCTGCCGTCCGCACCGCATGAAATATTTGTCCACTTCATGACATAACCATTTACAGTGTTATAGCCGACACAGAATTCCCCCGAGGCCTCCGAGAGTTTCTCTACACCGGCACTCGCGGCATACGTATATGCGTCGGCGCCCTCAATGGTCACCCTGGCCCATCTGTCGGTATAACCGGAGTTGGCACGGTTTGACGTTAAAGTGATAGTGTAGCTCATATCCGGATTCAAACCGTTGAAAATTATAGCCTTATGCTCGGCTGTAATGTCAAGTTCGTTCCCCCCGGTTAAATCGAGGATGCCACCAAAGATATCATCCGCGTCGGTGCCCGCATCACAATTACCCCCGTTGTTCGGGTACACATCTCCGTTAGCATCGCCATCACCAACTACTTCCATGGTAATGGTGACGGGCAATATGGCCCCGGTGTCGAAATCCATCAGTGCCTTATTGGCATCCAAATAGGTATGGGTGGTAACATTCATACCCAGCGCGGCGGTGCCGCCGTTGCCGTCGGATAGGTCGTTATACGCTACCCAATCGGCGCTGGCAACAGTCGCCAAAGCCATTGTCAAAACAAAAGAAGTTAAAAAGATCAATTTCTTAGACATAATAGTCCTCCTTCAAAAACAAGGTTAACATGAAGCGATCCACGATGGTATTCGCTCTTGGTTGCGTTCTGTCCGTATCTGATGAGGATAGGTCTACACGGTTTTGACTGCCTCCATTCCTTTGAGAGCCCGAAAGACAAGCAGAATCCTCCCCGGATGACCTCAAATCCACAGACTTCACATTACTCTATATTTATACCAGATCCGCCGCCTCCCCGTCAAGAATAATTACTGGATGGCTGAGAGCAGCCCTTAGAGCGAAACGAACGGGGCCTATACCGAGTGAATCAGTATAGGCCCCGAGTTCATACGCATGCCGTATCAGCAGCGCAGTTACTTGCTGCTTCAATTAGCTTCCAAAGAACCTACCGAACCAGCCGAATGTCGTCGATGTACATCGTTCCTGCGCCGCCGGCGGGAGCCGGGGCGTTCTTGGTGCCGACGCCAATCGTAATCGAAGTGACATTGGTCAGGTCAACACCGAACGCCGACAGGTCGATGGCCCACTCGTTCCATCCGGTTAGCTGGGTTGCGCTCGCGTCATCGTGATAGACCACGGCTGTGCCGCCTGCAGCGACGAACAGACGATCGGCGGCATTGGCCGAACTGCCTCTGAACCACAGGCTGAGCTTTGTAACGCCTTCGGCGGTCCAGTCACGCGGATATACCAGCGTCAATGTTGCCTCGGAGGTCTTGCCGGCATTATCGTAGAAGTAAGGCATCGACTGGGCGCCGCCATGAACAATGGTTTGCTCAGCGTAAGGCGGAAGGTCATTACCAACCAAGGCTCCGTTCGTTGTGGTTCCAAAGCCGTCTATCCAAATGTCGAATATCCTTTTGCTCGCGGCGTCAGGCGGATCAATATCATTGTAGGACTCGAAATCATCCACGAGAAAGAAATCGGCTGTCGTGAAGCTCCAGACGAGACCCTTGATCGTTTCAGTCGGATAGACCTCATCCACGCGCCAGGCATAGCTGCTGTGCCAGGCAAGCCCTCCGGGATCATAGCTCTCGGCGCCAAGCGCCTTGGGACCTATGTACTCGGGTGAGGCTGTCGTGGCGTTCTTGACGGCTTCGCCATCGGCACCGAAGTATAGCTCGTGCGAAGCGGCATTGTCGGCCGCTGTCCAGTTGAGAGTCGCCGTCATCTGCACATCCACCGCGCCGTTGGCCGGCTGCGGATTGCCCACGGCGCCTGGAGTTGTAAAGCTCCAGATATCGCCTTTATGTGTGAAGGGGGGATCGAACTCATCGACCCGCCAGTAATAAACCTTCTCTGATTCCAGCGTACCGGGACTGTAGCTGGCGCTCGCCAAAGGCATGGCACCTGCGGCGTTGTTTACGTCGTCGAAACTGGTGCCCATATAAACGTTGTGCAGCTTGGCGCCGAAACCTGGCGTCCAGCTAAACTCCGCATCCGGGTCCACGAATTCAGCGCCATCAGCCGGATCCGGGTCATAGGCCGTCTTGGGCGGAATCATGAAGCTCCAGATAAAGCCTCTGTATATCGTAGTGCCGTCGGCCTCAATCCCATCGATCCTCCAGTAATAAGTCGTGCCCGGAACAAGTCCGTCCGGATAAGGAAATCCGGGGAAGCCGATGACATAGTCGGCCGTGGCCTGGTTGCCGCGGAATCCCGGCGTGCCGGGAGTGCCGTCCATCACGTCCGTCAAACTGTCACTGAAGTAAATGTCGTTCGAGACGGCAGTCTCTCCCGGCGTCCAGGCAATGCTCGCCCATGTATCCGAATGGTAAGCACCATCGGCCGGCGTCGGGCCATAGGCAAACTTGCTCGAGAACTCTACGTGCAGCAATGTCGTCGTATTGGAGGCGGCGGTTCTATTAGTTTTGGACGGATTGTCCGGATCATCTCTAATCATCAATGCCATCGCATTGCCAAGCTTCCAGCCCGCCTGGCTGATTATCTCGTTGATGACAGGGGAGATGTCCACGGTCTGGTGTTTTTCGCCAGCTGTAGGCCAGGGTTCCGGACTCCACGCAGCCTTAGCCGATGTTCCCGATCTGCTGCTGACATTAAAATCGACGCTGGTAAACGGCGGAGCATCGGGGCTTAGCTCACCATCGATAATAAGGTTCGTGGCTTCAGTACCTGAAGTATCAGGATCGGTTGTGAACTCAATATACGCGTTGGTGACGGTGACGCCCGCTGGAACGCCGACGTTCAAAAAGCGCAGACCTATCACCTGCAACCCCCCGTCATCGGGAAACTCCAGGTCGCTGCTGCCCATGTACATACCCCTGCTAAGCTGATCCTCAACCGAATCATTACCGCTACTGATGTTGCCCTCCCATATAACGACGCCAAAGGCCGGATTTGTGCCGACGAGGCTCAATACCAGAAGAATAAAGACTGAATAAATCAATTTCTTGAACATGATCGTCCTCCTTTAATTGGATTAGAAAGGGTTAGAATAAAACCACCGGTGACGGTGTTTACCTCTGACGAGGTGTTCTTGTGTCCCATCTGCGCGGGACAAGTCTTGATGATCTGACGCCACCTCCTTTCTTCAATAGCAAACTGTCAACAGCCAGTCTCATATATACCAGAATGTTCCCCTTTCGGTCAAGGAAAATCTCAGCAATCATACATGCCTATCAACAATCCCTACCATTCAGTAAATACCTCTCTCGGCCCCGGAAACTTCTTGCGAAATGATCAACCTCCTTTCTGCCAAAGTCAACACCTAGCCAACCGGTTAACTGAACGGTAAAGATCACAACTCCGAATCGTACGAATCCGGCGGTCGTGGTTGCACTGTGTTATTCAGAGCCTTTTCGGATAGCCTGCATAAGAACTCTGCGAATAACACTAAATTGGAAAGTCACAACTCCTCGGGAAATCTGCCGATGAGAGCAGAACCTTCACCATACTCTACACACTTCATGTATACCAAAACTGCCGTATTGCCGTCAAGGAAAATCTTCGCTCCAAGAGGTACATCGCCTCCATTTCTCAGAAATGAGAAGGCCGTGCAACTTCAGAGATTTCCTTGATCGGCCATGAATTTCCGGCCGAGCATGGCGGCTCCCTTCATGGATGATTGCTCGTTGTGGATGTATTTGCAGTCACGCATCCACTTCGATTTTGCGCGAATCAAAGCGGGGTTTATCGCTCCACCGGTCACGTGGATAACGTCTTGAAGAGGAACGTCCTTTCCAACTTCGTCCAGGTGCGCCTTCTGATATTCGCACAGCCCTCTGACGATAGCGGCCAATACTTCCTCGCGTGTGGTTTGCTGGGTCAATCCCGACAACTGAGCTTTGAGCGGTTCGAGGCTGTAGCGTGACCCCATGAGGTAGGGGACGTAAGTGACGCCGCTTTCATGATCAAGCCAGGTCTCAATAGCCTGTGGAAGAAACTGATCGTAAAACTGTTCGGCGCCCAATTCGCTGCAGAACAATTCTCTGAACCACTCGAGGGCCTTTCCCCCTGCATTCATGACGTGCAAGGTCAACCAGCGATCGCCGAGCACGTGGGCCCTGATGTTGTAGTTGGCCGATACGAGACATTTGTCGAGACATATCAGCGTGATTTCGCAGGTGCCGTTCACATTGATGATGTCACCCGGCTCCTCGATGCCCACCGAATAGGCGGCCAGAACCGCGTCGTTGCCGCCGATCAATACGGCAGGGGCCTTTCCAAAGCCAAGCTCCCGTGAGAGTGACTCTCTTACGCGACCGACCGCTTCGTACGCCGGGACAATTTGTGGAAGCCTTTCAAGCGAAACACCAAAGGTCGAGGCGATATCTTCATTCCAGGTGAAATCGTTGGCCACGGTATTGTACAGCGCCGTCAGCGACGCAGACGACGGATCGATGGCGAAAGTGCCGGTCAGCCAATTAGCGACGTATGTGTTGGAGTGGCCAAACTTATAGGTCTTGTTGAAAATCTCGGGGCAATTGTCTTTGATCCAGAGAATGCTGGCCAGCGAGCATCCTCCCGCGACCGGCATGTTAGCCGTGGTTTCCAGCAGAGATTTTATCCCGACGGTGTCGATTATGAATCGGGCCTGCTCGCGGGAGCGCTGGTCTAGCATCAATATCGCCGGATAGAGCGCCTCGCCATCGGCATCCATAGCCGTCAGTCCCGGCGTGGTCCCTGAGAGGGAAATCACATCGACGTCGCAAACCGCGTCCTCCATCGCATTGCACCCGGCGACGAATGCTCTCTTCCATTTGTCCTGCTCAATGTCGCCGAACAGTCCGTCATTGTAAATGTTTACATCGTATTCTTGTGAGAATTGTCTAACCAACTCAAGCGTATCACCGGCGATTCGAAAGACGCCCATCTTCATGCCGGTTGTCCCGATGTCGACGGCTAATATCATTTCGATCCTCGATTCTCGATCCTCGATTCTCGTTTATAGGTTCTCGCTTGCCGCGAGCATTGAGCGATGAGCATCGAGGACTGGCCTGCCCCTACCCAGACATGAAACCCTCATTTACAATCTGCTGTTTGATTCGCCTGGCATCGTCGGCGGTCACGGCGGTGAGGGGCGGGCGAGGAAGGCCTGCCCTGAATCCGGTGATGTCCATTGCCGCCTTGACGCCTGCAACGCCCCAGAGACCGGAAACGGCCTGGTTGAGCCGGGAGATTCTGCAATGGAGTTCCTTCGCCTCGTCGTATCTGCCCTCCGTGAACAACTGGTACAGATAGCTGCAGGGACAGGGTACGAAGTTGGCAACCGACACCACGCCGCCTGCGGCGCCCAGATGCAGGCAGGGGTACATGAAGTTAGCGGAGCCGGCCAGGACGTGGAAATCCTCAGCCGGGTCGAGGCGGGCCAGGAGTCCGGCGGGCCCCTCCGGAGATGAATCCTTCATGCCGACAATGTTGGGATGCTTCGCCAGTTCCAGGACCGTTTGCGGCGGGATGCTCATGCCGGTGAAGCCGGGCGCGTTGTAAAGCAAAACGGGGATCTCAATCGAATCGGCTATCCGTTCGTAATGCCTCTTGAGAGCAGCGCCGTCGATCTGTTTGGGAAAGTAGCACGGGGTGAGAACGCTGGCGTAATCGAAGCCCATCTCGCATGCGAGCTTCGATTTCTCGATCGTCTGAGCTGTCGATTCGCAGCCGGTCCCGACCATGACAACTTTGTCACCTTTTTCTTCGGCAAAGACCTCGAGAACCTGAATCTGCTCGGCGTCGGTAAGAGACCTGAATTCTGCGTTCGAGCCGAGTGCAAGATAGCCGGCAAGTTCGGTCTCGTTGAGTTTCTTGAGGTTGAATCTCAAAGCGTCGAGCGCTAATTCATCAGAGCGAAAGGGCGTCGCCACCGGGGCAAAGACGCCCGAGAGTTTCTTCTTATTCTTTCCCATAGTTTTGTCCTAATCAGGGAGGTGGGGCTCGCCCCACCGAAACGAACTAATCCTTCCGCAAGGCTTTTTTGCCGGCTTCGAGAATCTCAACAATTGTATCGACGTCATACACACATCCGGCCGAGGTGCCCCCGCAGGCCTCCTGCAGGGCGGCCCACAAGCGTGTATCGTCCGGCAGCTCCGGGTGGGGCGCCAGGTCAGGCCGCAGCGGGCGCTCGGCCAACAGGTTTGCGCCGAGTTCGGCGCTGCGCTGGTCGTCCGGGGTCTGGGCCTGCCCCATCAAATCAACGCTTCCTTCCAGGTTGTTGCAGTCGATGATGATTTGAATGATGTCCCCGTCTACAACCTTTCCGATAGGACCGGCCGCCAGGGCTTCCGGCGCGATGTGGCCGATACAGGCGCCGGTGCTGACGCCGCTGAACCTGCCGTCGGTGATGACTGCAACCTCCTTGCCCCATGAAATATACTTCAAGGCGCCGGTGACCTGCAGTATCTCTTCCATCCCGCTTCCCATCGGCCCCGCGCAGATCAGCACCATAATCTCGCCGGGCTTCACATCGCCGGCCTTTATCGCCTTGATCGCGCTTGTCTCACCGATGAACACGTGGGCAGGGCCGATCTTGCGATAGACGCCGTCGTCGTCCAGCAATGTTGGGTCGATAGCCGTGCTCTTGATAACCGAGCCTTCCGGGGCGAGATTGCCCTGGGGCAGGGTTATCGTGCTGGTCAGGCCGCATTCGTGGGCCCGGGCGGGACTCATAATCACGTCGTCCGGATCGATGCCATCCTGCTCGGCGAGCAGCTCGCGAACTCGTCTGCGGCGCTGCGAAGCCTGCCACCAGTCGAGCACATTGCCAAGGGTCTCGCCGGAGACTGTAAGCGAGTGCAACTCCAAGAGGCCGAGCCGCCTTAGTTGCAGCATAACCTCCGGCACGCCACCTGCGAGGAATGCGCGAACGGTAGGGTGCATCACGGGTCCATTGGGCAAAACACTGACAAGGCGGGGCACCTCTTTGTTGACCTTCTTCCAGTCCTCGATAGTCGGGCGTTTGAGCCCCGCCGCATGGGCAATTGCCGGGATGTGCAATAACAGATTCGTCGAACCGCCGAAGGCCGCGTAGACCGCCATCGCGTTGCGAATGGCCGAGTCGGTGATGATATCCTTGATAGTCAAGCCGCGTTTGTACATCCGGACCAGTGCCTTGGCCGAGCGCTGCGCCATATCGAGCCAGATCGCCTGTCCCGAGGGCGCAAGCGCCGAATGGGCAAGGCTAAGCCCGAGAGCCTCGGCGACAACCTGAGAAGTCGCCGCCGTTCCGAGAAAATGACACCCGCCGCCGGCGCTGGCGCACGTACGGCAGGCCATCTGTCTGGCATATTCGGCCGTAACCTGGCCGTGGGCAAGACGCGCCCCGATCGACTGGACCTTGGCCAGGTCCTCACCTTCGGCCGGCGGAAGCGTAACTCCGCCCGGCGCCAGCACGCATGGCAAATCGTGCATTGCGGCTAATGCCATCACCATTGCGGGCAGTCCCTTGTCGCAGGTCGCTACGCCGAGTACGCCTTTGGCATTTGGCAAACTCCGGATCTGCCGGCGAAAGATCGTCGCGGCATCATTGCGGTAGGCAAGGCTGTCCATCATGCCGGGCGTGCCCTGGGTCCGTCCATCGCACGGATCGGTGCAAAACGCCGCAAACGGCATATAGCCAAGATGCTGCAATTGCTGTGCGGCGGCCCCGGCCAGAAGACCAAGCTCATAGTGCCCGGTGTGGAAGCCAAGAGCGATGGGTTTGCCGTCGGCGGCGCGAATCCCCCCCTGGGTGCTGATCAGCAGGAACTGCTCTTGCGTTGATTTGGCCGGATCCCATCCCATGCCCGCGCCATGACTCATCCCGAAGATATCACCGCTGGGGTTGTTGACAATGGCGTCGTCGGTCAAGGGCAGCACGCCCTGCGGGCCCGGCCCGTTCGTGGCGACATCGTAGATGCCGTTGTCCCGGCTATCGAGGACTTCTTCGAATGTTATCCCATCCGGCATAGAAGGGCCTCCTTAGGACCGTGCACGAAATAGATTGGCGAATTTGAGGTCCAAGTTTGCCGTAGATTTGGTCGCGATCGATTGAGCGGAGCCGGAGGCGTAGCTATTCTACGGTGAGGATTCCGCGATTGAGGAGCGGCCAAAGATATGGTGAAATTGGGCCTCCAAAACGGGAAGCTATTTCGTGCATGGTCCTTACCCAGGCTCTGTCGGTAAACTCGATCTGGCTTCGAGCGGCTTATTTTCTTTAGCTGTCTCATGCGGTCATCTTAACAGTTGCGGACGATTTTACCAGCATTTCACCCGTCAGTTCCGGACAGAAATCGCTTGAAAATTGCAGATTGATCTGGTAACCTATGTGAGGTTAGAGGTTTTGGTAGGGTCTTCACATCGTGTATATGATCCACTGGAGTACAGATTTATGCTGAACTACGCTCACAGATTCACACTCGCTGTAAGTACCGGCAGTCACGGCAACCGGGTCCTTTGCCTGCTGATTATCGTTGGCGGCTGGCTCTTGCCCGCTATTGCAGAGGGGCACGATTGGCCCATGTGGCGATATGATGCCGGACGCCGGGCGGCATCGCCCGAGCAGTTGCCCGGCGAAATGCATCTGCAGTGGGTGCGCGAGCTTGCCCCTCCGAAGTCCGCCTGGCCGCCGAGCCAGTATAAACTGCAATTTGACGCCTCTTACGAGCCCGTGGTCGCCGGAAAGACCGTTTTTGTCGGTTCGATGGTCTCAGACTCTGTGACCGCTTATGACACGGAAACGGGCACAGAAAAGTGGTGTTTCTACACCGATGGTCCCGTACGTTTTGCGCCGGTCGTATACAAGAACAAGCTCTATGTTGCCTCGGACGATGGATACCTCTATTGCCTGAACGCCGAGACCGGCTCTCTGATCCAGAGGTTCCTCGCAGGCCCCGGTGCGAACAAGGTGCTCGGCAACGATCGCCTGATCGGCATGTGGCCCGTGCGAGGCGGCCCGGTTCTGTACGAGGGCACGGTCTATTTCGCCGCAGGGATTTGGCCCTTCATGGGAACCTTCATCTACGCAATGGATGCCGAGAGCGGCCAGATTGTATGGGACAACAGCGGCAGCGGTTCGACGTTCACCATGCAGCCTCACAGCAGCCCGGCCTTTGCCGGCGTGGCGCCTCAGGGTTATCTGGTCGCGGCCAGAGACAAGCTGCTCGTATCCGGCGGCCGCTCCGTGCCGGCGGCTTACGACCGCAGGACGGGAGAGTTCCTGTACTACCACCTGAACAAATACGGCAAGGCCGGCACGTCCGAAACAATCGCCTCGGGCGATCATTTCTTCAACCTCGGGGCCATTCACAAGCTCTCGGACGGCCTGGCAATCTCCGGAGCGCCCGCATCGGTGATAGATGGCGAAGTTATCATCGGCAAGAAGTCCGGTGATGCAATTGTCGCGTATAAGCTCGGCCCACAGGCGAAGAAAGCTGAGGAGCTATGGCAGACGAAGGCCCCTTCGGAGCTTGCCAAGATACACCTAAAAGCCGGCTCGCGTCTGTATTGCAGCGGCGGGCAAGGCGCTGTTATAGGTATCGACGTTGCGGACGATACGGCAGAACCCAGGGTCTCGTGGAAGGCAAAAGTGGACGGCGAGGTGTCGGGCATGCTCGCAGCCGACGGCAAGCTTTTTGTGACTACTATCGAGGGCAGGCTCTACTGTTTTGCAGGTGAGAAGACCGAGCCAAAACGCTACGCATTGGAAGTCAAGCCGCTGCCGGCCGGTTCACGCAGAGGCAAAGTCAGAAAAATGTTGGAGACGACAGGCCAAGAAGACGGGTACTGTATCTTGCTCGGCCTCGGATCGGATGAGCTTCTCTTACGGCTGCTGGATCAAACAGACCTTCACATTGTTGCGCTCGACTCGGACGCTGAGAAGGTTGAGGCAATGCGCCGCAAACTTGACGCGGCGGGACTTTACGGTACGCGCGCGGCCGTTCACGTCGGCGACATAATGGAGATGAAGCTTCCGCCCTACATGGCCAACCTGATCGTGGCCGAAGATCTTAAGGCGGCCGGTTTCCGGAAGAACAACGACTTCGTCGAGCGCGTCTTCCACTCGCTGCGTCCCTACGGCGGGACGGCCTCCCTTTTCACTCGGCAGAAGACACAGGCTGCTGTTCTGGCTCAGGCGAATGAATCGAGGCTTGCCGGCCGCAAGGTCGCGACAGCGGACAGGCTTATTATGCTGACGCGAGAAGGCCCGCTGCCGGGCGCCGCTGACTGGACCCATCAGTACGGGGACTCAACAAACGCCGTGATGAGCCGCGACAAAAGTGTCAAAGCTCCACTGGGTCTGCTCTGGTTCGGCGGTCCGGCCAACGACAAGATACTGCCGCGTCACGGGCATGGCCCATCCCCCCACGTCGTTGGCGGCAGGCTGTTCATCGAAGGGCGCAACATGCTGCGCGCCGTCGATGTCTACACAGGCCGGCTGCTCTGGGAAACAGAATTCCAGGACCTGGGCAAATTCTACGACAACACCGGTCATCAGCCGGGCGCAAACGAGATAGGCAGCAATTATGTTTCTGTTTCGGACGCCGTGTATGTTGCGTATGGGGACAAGATTCATGTACTCGACCCGGCTACTGGTGCCACCAAAAAGGAGTTCGCCATGCCGGACCGCGATCGACCTCGATGGGGTACGCTTGTCGTCTGGGAGGACCTGCTGTTGGCGCCGGCTTCGCCGCTCGGCGTTCCATTGAAAGAGCATCAAGGCCCCACTGATCCGCCGGAAGGTCTGGAACCAATCATTGACAAGGGTGCGGACTGGCAATACGTCGCTGGTGGCCGTCCCGGCTCTGGCTGGATGCAACCGGATTTCGATGCCGGGCAGTGGGATGTTTCAGCGGCAGGGTTTGGATATTCCGATGACGACGATAACACGATCCTCAAAGACATGAGAGGTCGCTATTCAGTAGTGTACATACGCAAGTCGTTTGAGGTGTCGAACATCGAAGATATTCGCGAGTTGGGCCTGATGATCAACTACGACGATGCGTTCATTGCCTACCTCAACGGCAAGGAGGTTTTGCGTGTGGGCGTCGGCCGAGGCAGCGGAGCCAGAGCCTCCCGTATCGAAAGCCACAACGCCGCAGGCTATGGATATTTCCGCATTTTCGAGCACTCCGACTTGTTGCGCGAAGGTGTCAATGTACTGGCTATCGAAGGACACAATGACAAGATCGACAGCAGCGACATGACGCTTGATCCCTATCTGGTTGTTGTGTGGAACGGTGACAGCGAAACCGAAAAGAAGCTGACGCTGGCCGACCTGGACGATGTTCCCGGCGTGACGGTCAATGCAGACTATTCTTCCGGCAGCAAGATGCTGGTTGCCATGAACCGCCTCACCGGCGAAGTTCTCTGGAAACGCCAGGCGAAATACTCATTCCGCCACAACGCCATCGTAGTGGCAGACAACAAGGTCTTTTGCATCGACGGGATGACCGAGCTAAAGCTCGCTTACCTCAAGCGCCGTGGGCTCGACTTGTCGAAAGAACGCACGGTATATGCATTGGACGTGCGGACGGGTGACCTACTCTGGAAATCCGATGAGGATGTTCCTGGCACCTGGCTCGGCTATTCAACCGAGCACGGTATCCTGCTCCAGGCAGGCAGTGCGTCCGGGGACCGCGCAAGCGACGAAGTGAGCAGAGGGATGGTGGCATACAGGGGATCGGACGGCAAGGTGCTCTGGAAGACCGACGACAGTTATAAAGGCCCGCCGATACTCTACCACGACTGGGCGGTGACACAAACCGGCGGCGGCAGCGGTTCGGCAGCCGCCGAGGCCAAGGTATTCAACCTGCTCACAGGCGAATACGTCATGCGGCAGCATCCAATGACCGGCGAGACGGTTCCCTGGACCTGGGTCCGCTTCAAGGGCTGCAACACGGCGGTCGCCAGCGAGAACCTGCTGACCTTCCGCTCGGCGTCGGGGGCATTCGTTGACTTGACCGGCGCCCAGGGCACGGCCAGCCTCGGCGGCTTCAAATCCGGCTGCACATCGAACCTGATCGCCGCGAACGGCGTGCTCAACGCCCCGGACTACACGCGGACCTGCACGTGCAGCTATCAGAACCAGTCGTCGCTTGCCCTGGTCCACATGCCGGAGGTGGCGTACTGGACATTTGACTACTACCGCGCTGCTAGTGAGGTCAAAGCTGTCAAGCAGGTCGGGATCAACTTCGGCGCTCCCGGCAACCGCTACAGCGGAAACGGCACATTATGGCTCGAATTCCCAAGCGTCGGGGGGCCGTCGCCCGACATTCCCGTTCGAGCCACATATGAAGACCCCCAGTGGCTTCGCCATCACAGCTCACGCATCGAGGGTGAGCACAACTGGATAACCGCCTCGGGTGTCACCGGGATCCGGGAGGTGGCCGTCCGCATGTTCATTCAACCGGGCAAGGACCCATCCAAGATCGAATCCTTCGACAAAAACATCGAGAAGATCCCAACGTGGTCGGAAGATCAGATCAAGGGGGCTTTCGAGAAGCCCCGATCCTTTACTGTACGCTTGTACTTCGCGGAGATCGCAGGATGCGAAGCTGGCCGGCGTATCTTCGACGTCTCACTGCAGGGCAGGCGGGTTCTGGAGGACTTCGACATTGCCAAAGAGGCCGGCGGCACAAATCGCTCCGTGGTCAAAGAGTTCAAGGGAATCGGAGTAAAGGATGATCTGAGAGTCACTCTCACGCCCGCCGGGACGGCCAAGGCCGGGCCGCTGCTCAACGGAATTGAAATCATCGCCGAAGATTGATGGAGGAAGTCAAGTTTTTGGATATCGCTCTGAGAAGGTAATAAAATGAAAACGAAGAACAAGAACACGACAACAACGGTTATCTGGATAGCCTTGGTGCTGGCAAGTGCCGCGGGCCTGGGCTACGGAATCAAGCAGATACGGTGGACGCTCGCGATCAGGAAGAACCTGTCTGAATCGAAGCCTGAGGTGCAGGTTGTCGAGAGTGAGCCTGAAATCGAGATTGTGCCGGAACCGGAAGTCGAGGTAGTGGAGATCGATACGACCTTTGTCGAAGAGCCTGTTTGGGAAGAGCCAGAAGATGAGCCGCAGCCGGAAGTTGCCGCAGAGCCGCAGCGCCAACCCTGGCGGATGGGCCAGAATTCCGGGGCAGTCCAGCAGTTCTTTGACGATCTGAATCTGAACGAGGAAGAACAGGCCAGGCTGCGCGAGGGTTTCGAACTGATGCGCCGGCGGTTCGAGAACATGAGTAACGAGGATCGTATGGCGGAGTTTGCGCAGATGGCGGAGATAGGCGAGCGATGGCAGAACATGAGCGACCAGGAGCGCGAGGGTGTGACGCAGCGAATGCGCGAACGGTATGAGGTATGGCGGCAGAGCGACTCCATTGAGATACCGCGATTGACTCTCGATTAACGCAACGTCTTCACTTCAACCACATAAATCATCGTAGGCTGCCTTGCATCCTCTGGCTTGCGGTCCCGGTTGGGTGAATCTGTTTGCTGCTGCATGTAGTGCGTGAAACCCGCCGGCAAGGACCCGCGGTTGACGGCGCGGATGTTCGCAATGCGAGGCGCGCTGTCGACAGCTTGCTCAGGTGTGAATTGGTCCGGTTTGCCTGTCAACAACTGTTCTCTCGTCAGGACCAACTGTCCCTCGGGGATACCCGCGTAGCGATTGCTGTAGGAAACAAGAATCTTCTGATCCGCCGTGATTGAAATCCTGGGTGTGGGAGGACGTTCGGGAATCGTGCCCCGGCCGTGGAAGTAGAAACGGTGTTTCCAATCGGTCAACTGGATCACTTTCCATTCGCCACCCGCCGGCGTGGCGACATAGAGTTGATTATAGCCGTCCTCGTCGAAGCGAGTGTAGCCGACATAGGGTAGCCCCTGATTATCAACGGCAAAGCTTCCTCCGTTCATCAGTCCGCTGTCCTGCTTGTTGGACTCGGCCAAGTGCGCATTTTCCGGCGTTATGGGCAGCTCCAGATCTTGCCCGTCCCAGCCCTTCCACGTGGCGCCACGATCCAGGCTTTTCGCATAGCAAATGTCGAAATTTGTGATGACATCCGGAGTCTCGCGCCAGCACCACGCAATGTGCCACGTGCCGTTTTTGTCTTCCAGCAGACCGATCGGATAGGCGTTGCAGGTCGGTTTGCGGTCCATGCCGTTGGTCAGAACAGGCACCGTCTTTGTCCACTTCCGCGTCTGCTCGTCATAGCCGAGCAGGATTCTCATCCCGTTTCCACTGCCCCCGTGCCGGTACATCATGTAGATCGAGCCGTCGCGAAGTTTGAACACGGTGGGGTAAGTGACTCTGTTCTCGTAGTCGCCCGCCCAGGTGTGAATCGGCTCGAAAGTGTGTATGTCACCGGCCTTTTGGGTTCTGTAGTAGCGCAGCGGCGCGCAGTGCATATTGCCAGTGACGTGGAGATGTCCCTCTCGGTCCTGGAACAGCACAATCTTGTTGTGCGTGTCCCACCCGACCCGTTCAGGCAGTTTGGCGAAGTCCCATTTTGTCTCACTTAGCTTTCGCTTGCCTAAGGTCATCTGGTGGTCGCCGTCATAGAAGGCGATGTACTGGTATTCGCCGTCCGAGATCAGGCAACGACCGCCATTGACCGGATGTGAGGCCAGGCCCTTGGCGACCGGGACCTTGCGCATTTCCACCTCTCCGGCGGCAGCGGCCCCGAGAGATATCGAAAGTACAAGACAGAATACAAGGAAAGAGACTAAGTGTCGAACCAACATGGTGTCCACTCCTTACAGGTACTATCTCTGCATGAACTTCGCCCGGCAACATCGCTGAGCCTCGATCCCAAGTAATATACCAGATCAGGCTCTGTCTGAAAACTCGATCTGGCTTCGAGCGGCTTATTTTCTTTAGCTGTTTCATGCTGCTAACGCAGCTACTGTCGGATAAAGGCAGCCGCTGTTGTCCGCCTGACTGCATCCGGCTGCATCGACGATAAAACCAATATCGCCTGCTTCGCCGTCTTTGCCAGGCGAAAAACCGCTCGCTCTCGGGCCGACGACGGAGTTTTCAGAAAGAGCCTGGCACAGCGAACGCAGCAATTTGCTTTCCTTGGCGAGTCAACTCGTTAGAATGGAAGCAGTCGGTTTGGATTTTTTTTCACGGAGACGCGGCAATGAACAAGAATGCTTCGAAAGCCAACAATTATAGGGCCGCATCGGGCCGCCAGAACTGGGTGATCACTCGCAGGGCATTTTTGAAATCGTCCGCAGCTTCGCTGGCCGTTTCGTCCCTTTCCTGCGCTCTGCGGAGCAGCTCGAATGCCGGGTCGCGCACGAGGCGTTTCGGCATTGTCACGGATTGCCATTACGCCGACGCCGAGGCTGCAGGCACGCGATTCTATCGGCAGTCTCCGGACAAATTGGCCGAGTGTGTGGAGCTGATGAACGCCGAGAAGGTGGACTTTCTCATCGAACTCGGTGACTTCAAGGACCAGAACACACCGCCGGTCGAACAGAAGACACTATCGTATCTCGAGGCGATCGAAGAAGTATTCCAGAAATTCCACGGCCCGGCCTATCACGTCCTGGGCAATCACGATCTTGACAGCATCTCGAAAGAGCAGTTTCTCACTCGCGCCGAAAACACGAACATAGATTCCGACAGAAGCTATTACTCATTCGATGTAAACCGCCTGCACTGCATTGTGCTCGACGCCAATTACAGAGGCGACGGCGCCGACTGTGATCACGGCAATTTCGACTGGACTGACGCCAACGTTCCGACGGCCGAGCTGGCCTGGCTCGTACAAGACCTCGCGGCGGCCAGCGGTCCCGTTATTGTTTTCACTCATCAACTGCTCGATGGTATCGGTTCGGTCTACGTGAAGAACGCCGACCAGGTCCGGCAGATTCTCCAAGCCTCCGGCAGAGTGCTCGCCGTCTTTCAGGGTCACCATCACCCGGGAAGCTACAGCAACATTGCGGGCATTCACTATTATACGTTAAAGGCCCTCGTTGAAGGGACGGGACCAGAGAACAATTCTTACGCGATTGCCGAAGTCCATCCAGACGGCACGATCATCGTAACTGGATACCGAAGGGCTGAGAGTAAACAGCTTGCGAGGAATTAGAATTTAGAATTGAGAAGACGACAATTGTGAAACTGGAGCTAATGTCATGTCGCTGAAGCGCAACTGTAGGATGGGCAACCCGTTCGGCTTGCTCAGGGCGGGCTTGTTGCCCATGCTGTCGACCGCCGCATGTTTTGTTTTCTGTGCAGCCCATGCGACCATTGCGGCCGAAATTTCCTTCACCATCAAGAAGGACGTTATTCACAGAATAGATCCGCGCGTATTCGGGCAGTTCATGGAAAGACCGAGCTGGGGCGAGATCGGAGTCGAGGGAGGACTGATTCCCGGCACGCGGAAACTTCAGCCGGGCGTGTTGAAGATGCTGGAGGAAATGGAAATACCGATCATCCGATTCCCCGGCGGGACCGACGTGGATTTCATGGATTGGCGCGACATGGTGGATAACGTGCCGCACCGAGCGGCTCAGCGCCCAGTCAGCACGGGCCACAAAGGGCACAAAGTGACAAACAACTTCGGCTATGACGAGTTCCTTGGGCTTTGCGAACATCTTGGTGCAGAGGCAATAGTCGTAGTGAATTTCCGGGATGCCCTGCTAAAGGTGAAGCCTCTCGAAGAAGCGGCCGCTCATGCAGCGGCGCTGGTTGCCTACTGCAATGCGCCCGTTGGAGCGAAGCTGACCCAAGGGATGCATGACTGGCCCAGCCTGCGGGCAAGGAATGGTCGAGCCAAACCTTACAAGGTTAAATACTTTCAGATCGGCAATGAAACCTGGGCCTTTGTAAGGAAGTTGAAGGAAATGCAAGGCGCTGCGGCGCCTCAGTTTTACACCAGGTGCGTGGCGGCATATATCGACGCGATGCGGTCGGTGGATCCTTCTATCGAAATTATCGTCGACGGCCAGGACGGGAACATGTCCGGCATTGTCGGCCATGTTCGCGAGCAACTGGGCGAGGAGATATCTCATTTTGCCACGCACTTCTATTCGCCCTGGTCCATCACGAAAGTGCTGAAGAACGGCAGGGAAGTCCCGGGAGACAAGATTCCCGCCGAAGATATCTGGCGCGCATGGATGGCCGTAACGCGGTTCGATGCTCAGGGCCTCTCTATTCTCGATCACCCCGGCATACAGGCCGCACGAAGAAACGGCTACAAGGTAAGCGTTACCGAATGGAACTGGAACGGCTTGTGGAGGCTTCCCGGCCCCCAGCCGGCGTTGAATTCGAGCTACGCCAAGGGCATCGGAGCGGCCGGCTATCTTCACGCCTTCATGCGGGCGGCGGATGTAATCGAAATAGGCTGTCAGTCCATGCTCGTCGGCAATTCCTGGGGCATTCACGCCATCTGGGCCGATGCTAAAGGCGAGATTGCCCCTCACTACATGCCGACCGGCCAGATGACCATGTTCTACTCGAATCACCACGGCGAAGATTTGCTTGCCCTCGAGAGCAAGAATGTCCCGACATACGAGCAACCCTATCAGATGGGCGGAATCTCGCCCAAGCGAAAGATCGCATACATCGACGCACTTGCGACGGCGGACGAAAAACACATCTACTTCCACGCCATCAATCGCAGCTTCGAAGAGTCGAGAGATATCACGATTGATATCTCCGCATTCGGCAGCGTCGAGGGCCGAGCCGTGCACCACGTTTTTGAAGGGCGCCTCAACAACGAACCCGGGCCGAACGAGCCCAGACAGATCGGGCGGACAAGTGAAAGACCGGCATATTTCGACGGCAAGACACTGAAAATAACGTTGCCGCACAGGTCGGTCTCGTGCATCGAGTTCACGAGGAAATAGAAGCCCCGATCATGCGGGCATGACCTCGGTTTCTTATACTTCGACATTCCTTGTTCGATACCTGTCCTGAGCGGAGTCGAAGGATCTGATATTCCCTCACCTCGCCCAACGGCAATATCCGAAGCAAGAATAAGGACCATGCACAAAGTAACTTACCGTTTTGGAGGCCCAATTGCACCGTATCTTTGGCCGCTCCTCAATCGCGGAATCCTCACCGTAGAGTAGCTACGCCTGGCGGTTCCGCTCAATCGATCGCGGCCAAATTTACGGCACACTTGGACCTCAAATTCGCCAATCTATTTCGTGCAGGGTCCTAAGCAGACGTCCGCAACAGAACCAAGAAAATGTACCGGAGGGACTGTTGAAAAAGTCCCAGAGTGACGATTGAGATTGCCGCGCGCTTTTTCGAATCGCTCGCAATGACACGAGAAGGCGTTTTCTGTCATTGCGAGGAGCGCAGCGACGAAGCAATCTAACTTCGTGCTATGTCCAACATCTGTTTCACAGACGGATTCGGCGATTCAATTTCCTTCGGTGAACGGATCGTTACGGTAGGAATAGCTCCGTGCTCCAAATGCATCTTCATACGCAGCGCCTGATCTTCATCGCGACCTCCCAGGTTGGCATATCCAAATGTCCGGCATAGTCTTGCGAAAAGGAAATCATTGAGTTTACATCCACCGGTCCGTTCCAGTCCCTCTATCGAGCTATGCCAGCTCTTGAACAGATGCGCTTGGGCAAAGGACAAGCCCTGCATGGTTATCTCATTGAGCCCCTCACCGCCGACGACCAATCCCTCTCCCAGAGAGGCCACGTGACTGATGATTTTTTTCATGCCTTCGGTAGGCGTCGTCGCTTCAACGAAACAGTTGTGTAGATTGTGGGAGACAAGTGTCACATCAATAAAGACCGTATCGAGGTTTAATTCACGAGCCGCATCCAGGATGTTCTGCCCCAGGATGGAGCGCCACATACTCAGGCCGGGATGCACCTTAACCATGACCTTTTTATCCCTATTGTTTCGTCTGCTCGCATTGGATTCCGGCACGCCGAGGCCGCGCCCTCGATACCAGCTCCACCCGCGTAAATCCTTACGGTCGATTCCACGGTATTGAAAATCTCTCAGATAAGCATACGCGGGGTGCGAAGGATCCATATCGACGGCGTTAAAGTGCGGCATCATTCGAAAGCCCATGGACAGGCCTTTCTTGATAAAAGCCTTGGCCTGTTCGCTCGGTATATAGGTGGGGTAATTCTCATCATAGGGATATGTGCGCCAGTCCGGGTAGTGAATCAGGCAATGTTTGGGATCGACCTTTTTCGAAATCGCATCCAGGATACTTCCTTGGCCCGGGCACCAGCTCACAGCGAATTTAACGTCCCTTATCCAGGCCCGACGCTTTTGTTCTTCGGCCTGGAGATTATAGGCATCCCACAACCAGCCGCGGTATTGTTCGGCCGGAACCTTCCAATCACCTTCGAACACATTGATACGCCAGACGAGTCCGCCGGCACTCAAATTATCATCTATCGGGCCGTACGCCTGAGTGTCGAATCCCAAATGATTCTTCTGTGCTCGCAAACCCACCTTAAGCGCTTTATACCGATAACGGTTGTCCCGGGTATGAATCCAGAAGCCCCCTTTCTTCGATTGCAGAATCGCCAATCCCGCCTCCCAATAGAGCGGCCATGGCCAGTGGGTATCTGAGATCAAAGAATCATCCAGTTTGAGTTTGATTCCCTGAAAGAAAGGGGCAACGAGCTGAAGATCGGGACGAATGCCGGCCATGTTCCATCGACAGGCCAGCACGCCGGGGCGCGAAGAGTAAGCCGCCGGTTCGATGAGGATATCGCCGCTATCGGATTCCACACAGACCAGGATTACTCCATCGCCATCCCAACTGTGAAAGACGATCTCCGCTTTCAATGGCGAGATTTGACGGGTGATGATATTGCCGAACTTGCTTTCATCAATGGAAATGGTTTCGTCCCCTCGATAGAGTAGCTGCAGTGCGGCTCCCTTTTCAACGGCTACGTCTTTGATGAATTCTTCGCCAGTCTTTTCGCTTATGAGCGAGGTCAGGAATCCCTTTTCAATCACGGCCGATTGGGTGTGTGTGTGAATAAAAATTTTATGATCTTCCACACGCATTGAGGCCTGTTTGTTATCTGACGCAGCCAGGCTCGTTGCGGCAACCGCTGAAGGCAATCCGTTTGCGCCCGATACATTTGCAAAGGCGGCTGTAATGCCGGCGGCTCTTAAAAAATCTCGTCTACGCATCATTGTTCTGCCTTTCATTTTAACCGGATGGATGTTAGGCAATTATAGCAGACGTGACGCCAGGCGAAATGGCAAAGTTGGCCAGATGTATGTTTACTTATTTAGTTCTTCTACTTGTGGGTGCCTCTAATAATTGCTTTTCAGACGAAAACGAGCGAAATCGATTTTGGCAAGGCGGAAGATCAAAATGCCCGGAGGTGGTGCTATTCACCATCGAGGACGCATTTTGATCTTTCAACGCCGCCAGAATCGATTGCAGCCGTTTGCAGTCAAAATGAATTATTAGAGGTGCCCTTGTGTTTATTGGCCGCTTTCGCCTACTTTTGCTTCTGGGATGGCCTATTTGTCTGACCCTAACAGCTTCTGGAAACGGGGATGGTTGTGTAAAGGCTTCCAGGCCGGGTCATGGTTACATTGATACAATACAGGAAACAGGGGACATGCGAAGAATGACGGCATGCCCCCACTCTTTGCTGTGAAAGCAGGAATCCATTTGACACGGATGAATGCTGATGAACACGGTTTCTTATGCTTCGGCATTCCTTGTTCGATACCTGTCCTGAGCGGAGTCGAAGGATCTGATATTCCCGCACCTCGCCCAACGGTAATATCCGAAGCAGAAATGAGCAGACGTCCGCAATAGAACCAAGAAAATGTACCGGATACCCTCGTCTTGAAAATCGCCCATCAGGCTCTTATCCCCCCACAAACTTACTTCTTGATTCTGCTGAAAAACCCCTCCGGCTTGATTTTTGACTTGACATCGTGACATCATATGATAGACTGGCCCGATAGTGATAAGAAATTGGTCATGGAGGACCTCATGAGTATTCCTAAGCAAGATCATCAAGCCAGC
>JADHXR010000093.1 GCA_016782865.1 Phycisphaerae bacterium | reverse complement strand
CAGGACCCTTAAGACAAGCTAAAAAAGGCACTCTCAGGGATGAAAAAGGCTAAAAATGTGATAGTATAGCTCTATATGGGTTTCTTAATTTGTGGCAGGACAAGCACTTACAAAATCTAACCGTTGTTCAACACTAATGCTGTCAAGCAGGATTTTGGGGGGTTTTTCAGGACGGTTAGACCTCACTGAGCGCGAGAACGAGGTCGCAACCCGGCGTAAGCCATTCGTGTCCATCAGCGGCAAAAGAAAATACCATTATTTGAGCGAAACTCGACTCATCGAAGGGGGCTAAATACGTCCTTCAGGTTGCAACCAGCCACGACGACAGCATGGAATTCCAGCCCGCTTTTTGGGCGGTTTACTCGCATACTGTGTTATTCTTCTGGTCCTTGTCGTGTGGCGATGGGTACATACCCTGCCTCCAAGCCCGGCGGCGGACTTACAATCAAGGCCGGATCAATATGCGCCAGTTTTCCGATCGCCGGTGGTGCCAGGTAGTCGCGGTCTTTCTTCCAGTGCCGGTGGAGTTTTTCCACGCGCCTCTGCAGGCTCTCCCGCTCTTGGTCCGTTAAATCGGCGTTGAGCAATGCAGGCTGGTCGGCGAATCGATACCAGTAGTATGTCACTACACTGCCGTCCCCCGGATGCGCCTGGAAAGGTCCTGCCACGGGGCCGGGCTTCTTCCAGCAACTCTCCGCATCGTCGGGAGTGACATAGGGTTTGGAGGGATCCTCGGCGGGCCGACTAAAGCTAACCTTGGCCAGTCCTGTTTCAAGCGGAACATCTTTGGGCTGTACTACTACCCACCGGGCCTTTTTGTCATCTTTCACCAGGTGATAGTATTCGGGGAGCGTCACCAGTGGACCATCCTTGGTGTCTTTTCTCGTCACCAGTTGGTCGTTCCACCGGTATCCAAAGGTACTTGAATCAATCGCCGCGGGACTCGCAAAAGAATCCCAGGCAATAGGCACCTTTTCTTCCCTGGGGACCGGGGGCTTATAGATTCGCCAGGTGGCCCCGCCTCGTCCGGGAAAGGTGTGTACAACCGATTCCTGGGAATTGATAACACCGCTGGCCGCCGGCCCACCCTCAAACCAGGCCTGGACCGCATCCCAGAGCGCCTGCTTGTTGTAGGCGGTGACGCGGTGCACGACCGCTGAGTCGCCCTGCGGACCTCGGGGGAACGAGGTTGGGGCTATTCGGGCGTAGATCTGGCCCTTCTCGTCAGTGGCCTGGACGCTGGGGACATACTGGGTTTCCATCTGCAAGGCCCTGTTGGGATTGGAGGGACGGCTATCCAGAAACATGCCGGCCAGGTTAGGATCGTCCACAGTCACGCAGGAAAAGAAATAGGGTGTAAAGAAGGCCACCGGGCCCTTGAAGTTTTGTGCGTTCAGAAACAGGGTCCAACAGTGATTGCCGGTGGGAACGTTTTTGCCGGCAGTGGTGGATTTGGCCTCGGTGAGCGGCAGCGGCAGATACCCATAGGCGAACAGTTCACCGCAGGTCCCCTGCTTGAGATTCAGGCCGTCCGGGGGCCACAGAACCCAGGGGCTCAGTTGGGCCACGCCGTACTTGCCTCTGGGCTGGTCCCAGTCCCTGCCCTTGCCGGCCCCGGGTCCGTTGGCCCACGCAACGAAATTCAGGGCTACCCCGCCCATAATGAACTTCGGTGTTTCCGTGGCGAAGCGCGTGTCACGCCACCAGCCCAGGCCGCCCTCGATATCGGAGTATATTCTTTCCTCAGGCTTGGGACCGTCATACTGAGCGTGCATCCAAGTGCCGAACAGACCTGTTTGAAACCGATTCCCCGGATACTCCTGCAACAAGGGCCAGGCTGCCACATACATGGAGAACCCGGCGTTATACGTCTCCGGAACCTTATCGTGAGGAACGAGCAGGTATCCGGCCATCTCTCCTTTCTGAATCTGGTTGGACGCGCCGATCAGCGGTGCCGGGGGCAAGACGAACACGAGGGCCAGGCAGAATGTGAACAATGTAAAAGACCTTTTTTTCAACATGAGGGAACCTCCGGCAACTATTTTTCTTTCTTTTATTTGCAGCGTCTAACTCCAAAAACATACAGCAGGCAATAGGCCTCTGTCAATAGTATGCTTTGTCCAATTGCAGACGATTCAGCAAAAAGGACTATTACGCCTGTCCTATTTTACCCCTAAAATACGCACTATCTATTGATGACTGTTACAGCAAGAATGTATATACTCCAGGGCTTAAGCCAGAGCCGAGTGGCAGAACGGGCAAGAGGAATGGCTGTCCGATCGGATGTTGTATTACTTTTGCCAAATGGACCAAGGGTGACGCACCCATATAATAAGATAAACCGGAATAGGAGACTGCCTCGCGCCAGCAAATCGTAGGAACGCTGCGTAAGAATGGCACGCTCGAAGAAGAGCTTCGCGGGAGCACTTTGCAGGTACAAATGTTTGAGGGATTCAAAGACAAAGAAGCGGAGAGACTTCGAGGCCAATATGTCCGGCTGAACATGTTTCAGGAATCGTGGATCCCTGCGATCAGGGCAGGCACGTACACGCGTTATCAGTTGTTTGACCTGGTCAGAGACCCGGAGCAGAAGGTGGACGTATCGGCCGAGTTCCCCAATGCTCTTGCCAGACTCAAGAAAAAGTTGTTCAATATCAACTCAAGCGTCATGGCTGACGCACCGCAGTGGCAATGAGTAAACTGAAAATGGATACTGTGAGGAGTCTATGAAGTTATTTCAATTGACTGCTGGCGTCCTCCTGTTGTTGGGGACGTGTTCGGTCTCTGCGCAAACCGAATCCGTGCACTGGAACCAGTTCCGTGGACCGAATGGCGCTGGCACCGCAGCCGGATTCAAACCGCCGCTAAAGATCGTCGCAGATCAAGCAGCATGGAAAACACCCCTGCCTCCGGGTAAATCGTCGCCGGTACTTTGGAGAGACCGCGTCTTTCTGACCGGCCTCGAGGGAGACCGATTGACGACCTTGGCCCTCGACGCGAACTCGGGTAAGATCCTATGGAAACGGCTGGCTCCGGAGGTGCCGTTGGAACGTGTTCACCGCGCAAACAGTGTCGCGGCGTCCACGCCCTGCGTGGATGAAAAAAACCTCTACGTCTATTTCGGGTCGTACGGATTGCTGTGCTACGACCACCTAGGCCTTGAACAATGGAAGAAACCGATTCCCACTCCCAAGAGTATGTACGGGGTGGCGACGTCACCGATCTTGCATGGGCAACGGCTCATCCTGGTCTTGGACGATGATGCAAACCTGTCGGGCAGCCGTTTGAGTCGGTCCAAGGTCATGGCCCTGGATTGCGCCACGGGAGAACTGGTTTGGGAAACACCTCGGCCCTACAATCGAGGCGCCTGGTCCAGTCCGATGATCTGGAAACATGAGAGCGGAACTGAGCTGGTGGTGTTAGGCAACGGGCGGGTATATGGCTACGAGCCGGCTACCGGCGCAGAAAGATGGCACGTAAGTGGTTTTTCACGCGAACCCATCGCCGTGCCGGTCGCGGGCAACGGACAGCTCTACGTTTCTGTGTCGATGCAGGGCGGTCGCGGTGACGTTGAATTGGACCCGGAACCTTTCTGGACCGCCATGCTTGCTTTCGATCGCAACGGCGATGGCCGAATCGGGCGTGATGAAATCACGAAAGACTTCACCTCGCCTTTCCGCCCCGAGCTTCCTCCCGGGCATCCGGGATTCGGATCCCCACTGCCCGCCGATCCGGAGAAACGAAGGAAACGCCAGAACGATATTTTCAATTGGCGCGACCGAAATAAGGACGGATTCTGGACCAAGCAAGAGTTTGCGGCCGATATGAGAGTCGGTCACGGTCAGCCCAACCTGGCTGCGATTCGCTCAGGCGGGCTGGGTGACATCACCGAATCTCATGTTCGCTGGAATCTCCGCAATGGCATACCGGAGATTCCGTCCCCCGTTTTTCATTCGGGCCGACTCTATCTGGTCCGGTCGGGTGGAATCCTAAGCTGCGTACGCACCGATACCGGCGAAGTGATCTATCGGCAGCGCCTGGGGGCCTCAGGCCAATACAGCGCGTCGCCCGTGATTGCCAGCGACCACTTGTACCTCTTTTCCAACAATGGAGTGATCACGGTTGTGAAGTGCGGCGAAAAGTTCACGGTAGCGCATCAAGCCGATCTCGATGTGTCCATCACTGCCACGGCGGCCATGGATCAAAACAGCCTTTACCTTCGTACAGGCGATGCCTTACTGGCCTTTCGTTGAGACTGGAAGAGATTGTCAACCATTCGATCAGTTGAAGCATAAAAGGGTGTGCATGCCGCATATAGTGTGCATAACGTGGGGGACATGTGCACAGTCGGCGATGACGTGTCCGGGCTGATTATTCAGGCAATATGTCATTAGGAGTTTTTTTGAAATGTGCGCTATCTATCAAGCTCGACTGCCACATACTTTCGAAGCTGACAGCCGCACAACCGCACTTTAGGGCCATAGACAAAGCGCATTGGACATTTAGGTATTCCATGACTTGACGTTCTCTCCCCGTCAGGCTGGACACTCGGCCACTGATTATCTCTCGTCTTCTCAGATGCAGTCGTCTTTCCGTGTCTTCTGTGATAGCCTTTTGTATTGCATCCAGCAGGACCTAGTCGCATGGCGGTTTTTCAATGAAGTCAACTGCGCCTGTTTTCATGGCACGGACTCCCATCGCCACATCCCCATGTCCGGTCAAGAATATGACTGGTAAGGCGACTTGACGCCTGATTAATTCTTCGTGCAGTTCGATCCCGCTCATGCCTGGCATTCTGACATCCAACACGACGCATCCCGGCTCAGAAGCACGGTAGTTATCAAGAAAATTCTGTGCATTGGGAAAGCTCTTGGCCTGCAAACCAACGGATTTGACCAACAAGCTCACTCCGTCCCGCATTGCCTGGTCATCGTCAACGATAAATACAGTGGGCTCAGTTTGCATTTTCTTTTCAAGTCGCTCCAGTTCGTCCAATTCATTCAGAAGGCAATTCAAACCCGAAAGTCATGCCTCGATCCGGGTTATTGATCCCCCAGATGCGGCCTTGGTGTGCCTCGACAATCGACCGGCTGATCGAAAGCCCGATTCCGAGACCTTCGGCCTTGGTGGTAAAAAACGGTTCGAATGTTTTTTCAGCGTTATCATCAAGCAATCCCACGCCCCTGTCAACCACAGCTACCTGAACCTTGTTTTGACCTAACCTGGCGGTCTTCACTATTAAGCAACATTCGGGGCTTACTGTTTCACGCATCGAATCAAGACCGTTTTGCACCAGGTTGATGATGACCTGTTGAATTTGAATTCCATCAGCAAGGACCGTCAATGGTCCTTCGGCAAGGTCCAGAGACAGTTCGATCCCACAGTCTGCCTCGCTTATCTGCACCAGCCGAAACGCCTCGCGAACAATGCTGTTGAGATCGGTCGCCGAAAACTCAAGTTCTCGCTTGCTGACAAAATGCCGCATCCGTCGGATTATGTCACCGCCTCGCTGAGCCTGAGCGGAAATCTGGGCCAAAGCGTCACGAACGTCAGGTGAACCTGCTTGCCGCGAATCGATCAATCGCTTACACCCGTCAGAAAAAGTGACAATTGCGCCCAAGGGCTGGTTTAGCTCATGGGCGATACCGGATGCCAACTCCCCTGCAATCGTCAATCGGGAAACATGAGTAAGCTGTCTCTGGTGCTTTCGCTCCTGCTCCTCCAATCGCCTTTGCTCTGTGATATCTCTCTGTACTGAAACACTATACAAGGTTTTTCCATTCCCATCCAACACGCGAGAGGCGTGGAGCAGTACAGTTCGTCGATCACCGCCTCTGGTGATGATGACCATCTCTTCATCCCGCACCTCGCCTGTCTTGTCCCAGATCGCAAGCAACTGATCCATTCTCTGGTGACACTCAGACGCATAGATGGTTTTTAGTGGTTTTCCGACCAGGTCTTCCCTGTCATAGCCTAAGGTGCTGAGCGCAGCACTATTGGCCTCTAAAATGGTTCTTTGGGGGGAGACCATATAGCAGTATTCGGGTACATTCTCGAAGAATTTCCTGAATCTCTGCTCTGATTCGGCCAGTGCGACTTCTACCCTCTCACGCTCGGCCATTTCCTCTGTTAGCATCACATTCGACCTGGAAAGCTCAGATGTGCGCTGCTCTACGCGAAGCTCTAACTCATCGCGTGCCGCTCGAAGCTTCGCAGCCTGCCGGCGGATCAGTACGAAATGCCCGACACACAGTGTAACTGCCGCAATCACTGATGACCAGAACATTATCAGCCGGTTCGGCAGATGCACCGCAACTGCCACCTGAACAGGAACCTCTGAGTAGGACAGGTCTCTGTCTACTGCCTGCAGCTCAAATGTATAGTTGCCGCGCGGCAGATCATGGTATTCCACACGTTGGCTATGGGTTGTCTGCCACTGCTTGTCGTAGCCTTTGAGACGATAGCGATAAACCATCCCGCCCATACGCGTCTTGAAGCTGAGGCTTCGATACTCAAAGGCAAGTAGAGACTCTGTGCTGGGCAGCCGAATCCCGTGAATCGGTCCGTGGCGGCGATCCGTCACGACATCGGCGAGCGAGACCTGTGGAGGCGTATGGCCCGGCCGATAGCGCGTGATGCCGGTATGTGTACCTATCCAGATATTTCCGTGCTCATCCTCAAGTAACGCGCGTACATAATCACCGGGCAAACCATCCTCGTGCGTCAGAGACTGAAAGCTCTTTCCGTCGTATCGACTGACACCGCCTCCCCGTGTACCTATCCATATATGGCCGGTCCTATCCTCCAGCAGTCTCCAGATGTTGTTAAATCTCAGCCCATCTGCAGTGGTCAGATGAGTGAAATCCTTGCCATCGTAGACAGTGGCGCCTCGTGAGGTGCCGATCCATATTTGGCCGGCACTGTCCTCCAGAAGCGCGTGGACCGTATCATCTGTTAATCCATCTTCGACTGTAAAATGAGTGAACGTTTCACCATTGTAAACACATATGCCTCCTTCTGTACCAATCCACAGTCGGCCGAGGCGATCCACCGCCAGAGCGCGTATTGAGCCTTCTATTAGTCCATCCCTGGTCGTGAAGAAAGTGAACACCTCTCCGTCGTAGCGTGCCAGGCCCCGATTAGTAGCCAGCCACAAATGGCCATCATGGGATTGCACAATGGCCTTTACTGCAACATTCGTCAAACCGTAGGGAGTTATCAGATAGATTCCGTTTCCCTCCCGACGACCTACTGCCTTTACTGACTTGCCCGGGCCTGCACTGACTATCAGGCCTATTGCGCCCAATATGTCCAAGTCTGCTCGCACCTGTTCTGAGCCTCTGATCTCTACTGCTTTGTTTGCCGACTTTCTGCGATCCCGCCCGGCTTCTACCTGGTAGCGACCCTCCGGCAACTCAATGCGATATATTCCTTCCCGGTTCGTTCTGATCCGGACCCACAAATCCTCGGACTTCAGGGATCGGATCGACACATTCTCATCCGCTACTTGCGGCAAGGTATTCTGCCAGGTTACCTGGCCCTTTAGCCATCCAGTGGATAGCCCCTTCCCCATTAATACAACATCCCCGCATTTCTCTTGCGAACCACGCTTATCCGCTCCCCTGCCCCAGGACACCCACGAGAATGACCCGTCGCCATCCTTATCACAGATAGCGATGTCCCATCCGATGGTCATCCCGGACTTCAGACGGATAGAATGCCGTTATGTGCTACTGCCGGCGCAGGGGAGATAATCAAAAGAAAAACAAGCATCCAGAGACTTGCATAACTTACTCTTCCAAGCACAGGACTATGACTCCCTTCATAATGTCGGGCAATTACTATAAGCACCCTCATGTCTTAGTTCGAATTCCCTCGAGTTCTTTTTATGCGTACAGGTCTTGCCATATGAGTAATATAGCAGTGGCAAACCTGCTCTGAAACCATTAAATTATAAGTCAATGGGCTGGCCCTTAATCTCCGGCAAGACCAGGCTCTGCCCGATCGAGTTCGGTATCGTCTCTGTCAGAGAGGTCGATTATGATAGAAGCAGCACTTGTCTTGTTGTTGAACGTTTCAGCGCTCTGCTCTGATTCGTTGTCTGTCGATGTGTTTTTTTCCCCGGATGAGGTAGATAAAGTTGTGCAAGGCGATATTTATACTTTTTCCCGTTTTGGCAACAAGATAAAAAACACGGATGGCTCAAATACGGTCAGAAAGCTGCCGGTGACAGAATATATAGCCAAAGAGCTTGAAGGCTATGAAATGGTCACTATTGAAAAAGCATTTTTCCCGTATGACTTGAAAACAAAACCAAAACTAGCTTTTTATAATCATCTGCAAAAATATTCAACCGTAGCAGGAACCCTGTATTATTCTCGAACTGACCAAAAGGTGCAAAAGCTGGTGCTGGAGAGTTATCGTGTCGATTCCGCCGATTTCAAACAAAAGGAAAAAGACAACGTCCATACACAAATAAAAGACTATCACAAAGATTATGTCTACCTCAGAGACAATCGGTTTGGCAAGATCGTATTCAGTAGTGAAATCTTTCACAAAAACGATCACTTTGTCACAAAACAGACAAATATCAAACCACTGTCAATGTTTAGAATTCGCGTAAATGACAAAGGGGAATATCAACAGATCTCATTTTACATATATGATGAAGACAAGAAGGGATATCTTTATTACGCTGTTCACGCCATGAAAGTCCGTGGCGGTTTGATAAAGACACTTGGACGCCTTAGTCCGGAGAGTTTTGCCAACCGAATACGTGCGATGACCGTACATATAGCTGCTTTTTTTCAAATGGACTGGAGCGAACGGAGAAAAGTCTTTTGAGAGGTTGCCTGGTTCGACAAGTACCTGAAGAAGTATAAGGAAGGAAGAACTATGGAGAAGACAAGACGACGTGACTTTCTAAAAGCCGGTGTTGGCGCTGTAGCGGCCATGGGATCACCATGGCCCTTGGCAACTTGTAGAGGATCTGCTCAGGCGCCCCGGCCGCAGATCAACGCGCAGGTCGCTGCCATGCGCGGCGACAATTTAGATGCGATGACCCGGGATGCGATAGACGCCTTGGGGGGAATCCACACGGTCGTTAATAAAGGCGACACTGTTTTCATCAAGCCGAATTTCGTTACCATCCCCTGGGCGAAAGACAACAAGTGCTTTGGCGCCGGTGAGTGCACGAAATCTGAGATCATCATCGCGGTCATGGAAGAGTGTCTCAAAGCCGGCGCCGCAGAAGTCATCGTTGGTGAAGGCTCTCACCTGCCAAAATGCGATTGGCAATATGCAGTCACTCTGGACGGCAATACCAATCTGGTGGAGGCAGCGAAACGACTCAGTTCCAAGTATGATGGAAAAGCCACTTTGGCATGCTTGGAAACCGACTCTCCGGCCTGGGTCGAGGTCCCTTCGAAGACTCCACTGAACAAGATTGCCATTTCGAGCCTGGTTGCCAATGCGGACAAGGTGATTTCTATTCCCGTTGCGAAAACGCACTCCTGGGCGCAGCTTACACTGGCGGCGAAGAATTTCGTGGGTGTTACGCCGATGTCCCGGTATGCGCAACTGATCGCCAATACGTGGTGGAATCGCGGCACCTTCGATCACAGCAGCCCTAAGGCAATTGCGCAGGTATATCTGGATATTGTAAAGGGCAAAAGGGTCGATCTCTCCATTATTGACTTCTCTATTTGCATGGAAGGTGACGGACCTTCGAGAGGCAACGGCGGCAGGACCATGAACATGAAAGAACGCCTTGGTTCAAGGGCGGTCATCGCCAGTACTGACATCATGGCCGCCGATGCAACCGCGGCGAGGATCATGAGCCACGATACGAAGAAGGTGAAGCAACTCACCATGGGATTCGAGATGGGCCTGGGTGAGATACGAGAACAGGCGATTGAAGTATTAGGTGAAAAACTCGACAATTTGCGTGTGGACTGGAAGCCTGCGAGGATGAAGGGTCACATGGTGTAGGGGTGATGGCTTCACCCAGGGCCATGCCACGAACGGAGGGCTAACCTGTCGCGCCGACAGGGAAGAACTGCGGAAGACGACACGGCTTTACACTCTCGCCGGGTTCGAATGGCATGTTCTGCTTGCTGCACACGCTAAAGCGTGTCTGGTCAATGGGTTAAATTGCCCTGTAGAGAGGGGGGGGCTCAATGAGCGTGGATTGAATCAGTCCTGAAGCCTCACAAATGAAGATTCCGCATTTTTTGTGCAATAAACCCACCGCGGTCTCCGTCTCTGGGTATTGACAACTGCGACAGAGTGTCGTAGGATTACGACAAATCATCGTCGGTTGACTCTATAATTGAGGATGACCCAAGTGAAACAACCACAATTGGCAAACGCGGAATTGGCGGTCATGGATCTGCTCTGGCAGAACGATCGCCTGACTGCTCGCCAAATCCGCGAGCAACTCTATCCTGACACGAGCAAAACACAGCACGGAACTGTACAGAGACTGCTACAACGTCTGGAAGATAAGGGATACGTCGAGCGCGACCGCAGTCTGTTCGTCCATTTGTTCTCGGCCGCGATCTCTCGCCAGACTTACGCAGGGCAGCAATTGGAATCGCTCGCGGACAAGCTAACGGCCGGCTCGTTCGCGCCATTGATCACGCATCTCGTCGAGAAGAAGAAGATCTCCCGCGACGAGATCGACCGGATTCGGGCCATCCTTGACGGGCTGGTCGATGAGGGAGAACAAGCATGACTGACTTCCTTTTTCAAATGGGGCTGAGTAATGCGTGCTTATCGCTTGCCCTGGCAATTGTGGCCATGGTCGTTGGCGCAAAGGCCAGGCGTCCTCAACTTGCCCACATGCTTTGGCTGTTTGTCTTCATCAAGCTAGTTACGCCGCCAATCGTGAAGATTCCCATTATCACAATTCCACAACAGCCTGAAACGACTGTTGCGATCAACGACCATTCAACACCGGGGCCGCAACTTACCAATAGCCGTGAGTTCGATGTTGATGTGCAGCTATCTGGTGCGTGGAATCGCGCAAGAGTCTGGCTGCCGCCAGTCTGGTTGATGGGAAGCGTGGTTGTCTTTGCCTGGTCGATGGTCAGGGTCTGTCGCTTTAGCCGCCTGTTGGCGAAGAGATCTGACGTTGCACCGCAGGAATTGCAGAATGCCGCGGCGAAGATTGCTCGCCGATTGGGACTGAACACAATCCCGACGATTTGCACGACGTCGGCTCGTATTTCGCCGATGGTATGGTGGAGTGGTGGAAAAGTGCGGGTTGTCATTCCAGCGACGTTGCTCGATCAGATGGATGCTCAGCAGTCGCAATGGATTCTGGCACACGAACTGGCGCATGTGCGGCGACGAGATTACCTGGTCCGATGGCTTGAGTGGCTGGCCTGTGTCTGCTTCTGGTGGAATCCTGTGGTGTGGTGGGCACAGCGTAACTTACGCGCCATGGAGGAAATCTGTTGTGACGAACTGGTGATATCCTGCCTTAATCCCAAACCTAAAACCTATGCGAACTCTCTGCTATCGGCAGTGGAGTTCCTTGCCCGTCCGGCCCTCCGTCCACCGGCGATGGCGAGTGAAGTCAACAGCGGCGGATTTCTCGAAAGGAGATTCAAAATGATCGTATCAGAAAACTCGAAAAGATCGAACACACGTTGGCTCCAGATATGTGTCCTGCTGTGCGCAATGGTCGTGCTTCCGGTTGGCATTGCATTGGCCCAGGACTACGAAGCCGTTGAGCGGCGGCTCGGCGAAGCCGTCGGCAATGGGGAACTCTCGCTGGCCCAGGCCGGCGTCATGATGGATGCCCTCCGAAAGGCAGGCGGTGCCAGGAAGCAGCCCGCCAAGAGCAAGAGCGATACCGACCTTGAGAGTGCCTCAAAGAAGCTTAAGGCCATGGTCAAGGCCGGCGAACTGACCCAGGAGCAAGCCACCGCCAAGATGTCGGCGATCAAGAAAGCGGGCGCCGAGAAAAACCAGGACTCGGACCCAGCGAAGGTTTATCTGATGAAGGTAAAGGAGGAACTTGGCTCTGCTGTAGAGGCCGGCAGGATCAGCAAGGAAGACGCAGCCAGGAGGTATGAGGCTGCTGTGAAAAGAATCGGGGATAGAATGGCCGCCGGAAGACGTCAGCGTGGTGGCGACAAACAAAGAGAATATGAAGGCTTTGAGCGGCGTATCAAAGCGGCGGTCGAAGCAGGCAAGATGACCCGTGAAGAGGCCAGAGAAAAGCTCGCAGGTTTCAGGCGGCGTATGGAGATGATTGAGCAGGCCGAGCGAGGTGAGAAACGCATCAGCCGTGAGGACTACGCACGCGCCGAGGCGGATCTCAAGAAGTTGGTCGCCGAAGACAAGATATCCGAAGAGGACGCAAAGGCTCGCCTCAATGGGCTGCGCAAGATAATAGCTGAGCAGGGCGAACGAGGCAAGAGGCGCATTACCGTCGAGGAGTACAAGCGTGCCGAGGCAAAGATGCGGAAGATGATCGACGAAGGCAAGGCAAAACCAGAGGATGTCGAACGCCGCCTGATCGAGATGCGCAAGATGATTGGCGATCAGAGTAAGCCTGATGGCAAGCATGACGACAGAGAGCCTCCGGATTGGGAAGGCATCAAGAGGCGAATCGAGGGCGCTGTCAAGAGCGGTGACATGACCCGCGAGGAAGCCGACGCGAAGTACAAGGCGATCCGAGAGAGATTGGGCCAGAAAGTGAAAGAGAAAGATGCAAAGGATAAGTATGGCGATTAAAGCATAGACTTGTACACGATTAGTTGCCAGCCAGCGTGGTGACAGGTGCAATCAATGGTGGCCTTCTTTCTTGAGGAGATAGCATGAAGACTAAACAACCAATAGCAATAGTTGCTTTGGTTGGAACAATAATTGGTTTGAGTGTGCACGGCTGCAAAGACTCCAAAAACGCCGGGGCTTACTACAATCAAGGGATCGCCCGTCTTGAAAAAGGCGAAAATGATGCTGCCATCTCAGACTTGACCAAGGCGATTAAGATGAGACCAAGATTTGCCATGGCCCACTTCTATCGAGGGCGCGCGTACCTTGGCAAAGGCGAACATGACAAGGCACTTTCAGACTTAACTGAAGCCATCGAACTGGACCCGGCCCTTGCTGTTGCCTACGGCGAGCGTGCAGTTATCCATTTCATCCGAAAGGAATATGACAAGGTATGGGAGAATATCCACAAACAGGAGAGTCTGGGACTGCAAGCCAACCCGGGATTCCTCAAGGCTCTTCGTGAAGCTTCAGGAAGAAAAAAGTGAATTAGGGCAAGCCAATCTCAACCTGGCACATTAGAAAGACGCTGTGAAGGCAGGCGAGATGACTGAAAAGGAAGCCGGCGAAAAGCTCGAGGGCCACCGGCAGCGCATGACGATGGCCAACCAGCGCGTTGGCTGCGGGTGTGTGTCTTGGGCTGTGTATCCTAAGACGAAAATCGAAACCAGATTTCGAATCTGGTTGAAGGGTCATTGAATCCTTATGTTTCTTGCGCTATACTCATTCCTGTCGCATGTTGAAATTGAATGTCCAATCATTAGAGCTGACGCAAGAGGAGTAAGAAATGCAAATCTTTGGCAAGCCCTGGTTTTGGTTGTCGTGCGTGGTGGCCATTTCAGCCCAAGCAGCTTATGCCCAGCCACCCTCACCGGCGCGCAGCGCCTCCTCGAAGGTCGGGCATGTCCCTGTCGCCAATGTTCTCCAGCGCCTCGGGGCGAAGCTTGAGCGAGGATCTGAGGCCAAGGAACTCGACGGCTACTCAAGCCATTTTGACCGGATGGACACAAACCGAGACGGCAAGCACACGAGGACGGAATATGTCGACAACGGAGGTTACATGACGTCCCAGGCACGGGCGGGCATCTTTCGAGCCGCCGATGGTAACGCTGACGGAGTCGTCACCAAAGCCGAATATGTCTTGAACCGGATCATTACCGATGAAGCAAAAGCGATTGTTTAGGGGATGGACGACGATAAAGACGGCCTGGTTGAGCGAGCTGAGTTCGTCAAACATGCGGCGAAACTGCTTTGCGACCGCGAGTTGGCCGAGCAGGTCTTTGCCGCGTTGGATGCCAACGCCGACGGCGGGATTCCCATTGGCGAGTACTTACGAGTTTGGGGGCAGTGGGCACGGGCCGGACGAAAGTCGGCCGAAGAACGCATCGCGGCACGGCGGGCGGGCGAGGGGGAAGTCCAACCGGCTCCTGAGAACTGTCCTGCCTGTGCAATGGGACTCACCGCTGAATTCGTTTTCAATCGGCTCGACGTTAACGAGGATAAGCTTGTGACAGTCACCGAGTTCAGACGCAGCCCCGGCATGGATGACGAGGCGAAAGCCGGTGAAGCCGTGGGCCGGATCGATAAGGATGGCAACGGCACGCTCACGTGGGAGGAGTTCGAAACGGCGTATAAAACCCGGCACGCCAATTGCAAGAAACCCGATCCAACTGCAATCGCAGCCAACGCTGCAAAAGTGCGACCCGACGGTCGTGGTGACGGTAGCCGCTTTGCCCAGGTCTTCATCATGCGAAGTGATAAAGACGGAGATGGTCGCATCAGCAAGTCCGAGTTCAGAGGTTCTGATTCTGGCTTTGAGCGGATGGACAAGAACAAGAACGGTTTCATCGAGAGCGATGAGTTGGGCGAATTGCATCAGAGGCGGCTGGCCGATCCCAAAACGATGAGCCAACGACTGCAAGACGGCGATGTGCGGCGACCTCCGTCTGGACGACCCGGCGCTGGGGCCGGACCACCTGGCGTCGACGAAATCTTCGAACGTTTCGACCGCAACAAGGACGGAAAGCTCCAGAAAGATGAGGTGCCCGAGTTCGCTCAGCAGTTCGTTCTTCCGGCCGATGCGGACGGCGACGATATGGTGACCAAGGAAGAGTTGCAGGCGTTGCGGCAACGCCAACGGCCGGGCGGTCGTCCCGCCGGCGACTGGCCTCAGTTTCACGGGCCCAATCGCGACAATAAATCAACCGATAAGGGGTTGTTGAAAACGTGGCCCGAAGGTGGGCCTTCACGACTCTGGGAAGCGTCCGGGATTGGCGAGGGGTACTCCACAGTTGCTATCGTCGGCAAAAGGATCTACACAGCCGGAACTATCGACGATGACTGTGTGATCACCGCACTCGACATGAATGGAAAGGAGGTCTGGACGCGAACAAACGGCAAGGCGTGGAAAGGAAGCTATCCCGGAACCCGCTCAACACCGACAATCGCCGACGGTCTGCTCTATCACCTGAGCGGAATCGGGAATCTTATATGCCTCAAGGCAGATGGCGGTGATGTGGTATGGACCGTTAACATTTTAGAGAATTTCGGCGGTCGCAATATTATATGGGGACTGGCGGAATCACCGCTCGTTATTGGCGATAAGGTGATCTGCACACCGGGCGGCAAGAACGTCAGTATGGTAGCGCTCGAGAAGGAGACGGGTGAGGTTGTCTGGCAATGCACCGGCGCCAGCGACAAACCGGGATATGCCTCTGCGATCCTGATCGAATACCAGGGGCTCAAACAGATCGTAACGCCGATGTCGGAATCGATCGTCGCCGTTCGCGCCTCAGACGGCAAACTCCTGTGGCGGCATCCACACAAGGTCTACACCGACCAGAATATCACAACGCCACTCTTTCACGATGGCTTTCTGAATATCTCCGGTTGTGTCGGAAAGGGAACGACTTCGCTGCAACTGCGGGTATCAGGTGGCGAATGCTCAGTAGGAAGAACATTGGCATAACGGGACGCTCGATAACAAGCAGGGTGGCATCGTTCTGCTTGACGGCAGACTGTACGGATACGCGCCGAGCCAGAACCGGTCCAAGCCGTGGATGTGCATAGATTTCAAGTCGGGTGCGACGATCTTCCAGGATTCTCCGGTTAGATCCTCCTACAAGTACAAAAACGGATGTCTTACCTATGCTGACGGGATGTTCTATCTTTTCTCAGATAATGGCAATGTGGCCCTGGTGAAACCGACGGATACGAGGTTTGAGGTCACCGGAAGACTGAGGATCGAAAAGCCTGGAACGCGACCGACCTGGGCGCATCCCGTTGTGTTTGGCGGGCGGTTGTACCTGAGGTATGGTGACAAACTGGGTGTCTATGATGTTTCCGGAGGAGCTGACCGGAACGAGAACTAAGGGGTTCCATAATGATGAACTACAGATATTCGTATCTCTTGAGCCTGTTACTAACAGCAGTGATTGCAAATTGCAGTCGAGCTGTTCAGGGTGAATCACCTGTGGAGTCACATGCCGGCAAAATGGTAACATGGGTGTCTTCTGCTATGCAGTCCGGCGGCAGCCTGCATATCGCAAGGACTACGAGCGATGGGGAGACGTCGGAAATAACCTACCTGACCGACTCACAGTACAACGACTACAAGCCGGTAATCAGCCCGGACGGCACCAAAATCGCTTTCTTCAGAGCATATGGCGAAGGCGGCGATTTCTTTCTGTGGAACACCGCAATTTGTGTGATGAATGCCGACGGCAGTGATCTTCGGGAGTTGACGGACCATGACTTTATGAACACCGAACCGTATTGGGCGCGCGACGGTTCCAACCGGATCATATGGTCGCGTATGATTCACTCTTCAGAAGGTTCATTTGGGACTTATGTATACTGGACCGCTTCAGACGCCCGGCCCGGAGACGAGCAGCAGATCTCGGCGACCAATTGGGAGTGGAGCAACAGCAGCCTGAGGGATGGGCGCGTGTTCGTAAAAAAGGGGAACGCCTACTTTCTGATGACACCGTACCCGGGCGGCAAACCGTCTTATGAAAAGATCAGCTACCCGGACACATACCACTACTTGCACAAGGTGACTATTTCCAATGACGAGACCATGATTGCCTACATGAAGTCGGAGCCGAAAGATGCCGACCATTACAGGCCGGCTGAGATCGTCTATGCCGACTTCGATGCATCCGTTCCGGCCATCACGAATGAATTCGCATTCGTTCCGAAGGATGTATCGAAATTTAGTTGGTACGTCAGCTTTTCGCCTGACAATAAATACCTGATCTATGCAGAAGACGGCAAAATCATGCAGTACGATGTCGTCGCACGGACAACGAGACAGATATCGACCCTGAGTGACGTATCTTACCGGTATCCCACGTATCTGGGCAGTGTGAAGTAATGAATAATGGTATTCTATGGGCTTACAATGAGGACAAGATCGTTCGTCTCACGGAAGGCTGCGAATCCCTCTAGCTCTGCGTGAAGCTTCGGGAAGAGAGAGATGACCCATCGCAAGCCAATCTCAGCCCGGCACATGCAAAAGAAAGCTGGCGGCTTAGCCGTGCAAAGATGTATAATGTCGGATAGGAAATGCCAGAAGGAGCAAAAGATGAAGCCGATAACGAAACAACTGATAATCGGGGCGTTCATTCTGACCTTAGTCACCTTGGTGTCTCTTGGCATCCGCCAGGTCCGCTTCGGCGCCAACCGGGCTAAGACCGTCGAAAGCCCTGTAATCGCCGAGACCGAACCGGACCCTCTCTCGGCCAAATCAGACACGGTCGATCCCGAACCAGAGCCACGGTACGCCGGAGTGCCGGAGCCGGATGAGCAAGTGCCCTCCGAAGATTACTCCGAGGCCAAACCGTCCAAGGGCGACCACGCCAAGGCCAGAGGCTCAAAAGGTGGCCTCGAAAAGATATCCTGGGGCGACAACGAGAATCTCTACATCACCGGAAAGGGAGAGACTTGGTATGTCGGTAAAGGGCCCGACGGCAAGATCACCAAGATGCGAGTGGAGATCGATGGAACCACCGGCGAGATTACCGCCGTCGAACGCGCCGACAAGTCTGGAGCCCCCCAGGCAATACCCATTGGCGACGGCTACAATATGTATGTCACCGAAGAAGGCCAGACCTGGTATGTAGGCGGGGGTTCCAAGTCGCGGGTGGAGGTCGACGAAAACACCGGCGAGATCACCGTTTTGGAGCAATACGGCGCCGAAGACGGCAAATAGGCGTCCCCTTTGTATGCTGACGGCAAGATATGCTTCTGCGGCAAGAAAGGAATCGTGTCGGTCGTAGCTGCGGCACGAGATTTTCAATTGCTCGCCGAGAACAGACTTGAGGCCAGCTTCATCGCATCGGCGGCGATCGCCGGTGACGCCATAATTCTGCGATCGCTCACACATCTCTATTGCATAACTGAGGGCAAAAACCATTCCCACGCCCCACATCGATGCGCTGGCCGCCGACGGCGTGCGATTCACTGACGCCTACGTAACGGCCGCTTCGTGCAGTCCTTCGCGCGCCGGGCTGATGTCTGGACGATACCAGCAGCGATTTGGATTCGAGTTCAACAGGTCGGGCGCAGCGATAACTCATCGAATGAGCCGTGGATTGGATCCCGCCGCTGTCACGCTGGCAGATGCCTTCCACCTACTTGAAGGCTGACGATACGAATTCACCCCATGACGCACTCGTTTGGAGCAACGGATCGAACAAAGCCGCGCGTCTGGGCAACTGGAAAATGATCATCGCTGGGGATCACATGTTCCTGTTCAACCTCGATAGCGACATAGGCGAAACGAAGAATTTCGCCGAGCGGGAGTCGGCGGTTGTCCGCAGGCTGGAAAAGGCCCCCAAAGAGTGGCAAAGCCAGATGAAACCGCCCGCCTGGCCCAGCAAACCCAATCGACGAATCGTTGACCTCGACGGCATTCCCTCTGAGCTAAATATCTGATCAGCTATGGATGTCCACCGTCGTTCTGGTTAGTGATCGTTGGTCTGTTTCTTCTTGACCTGCTCGGACAAGACATGTTTTAGGTCACTGAATGAGCTGGCCTTTGAAGCGCCTTCAATGGCCTTGACAGCAACATCCTGAATCTTCTGGTAGGCAGCATCTTGTTGGGTGGAAAGCTTGGCAATCTGTTCATTTTGTTCTTTTACCGTCTTTTCCAGAGACTGTATTCTGGCTGTCAGTACATTGCGCTGGCCTTCGAATTCCTTTTGCATAAGGTCTTTCTGGTACTTGGTCTCTAATTCAATACGCTCGTTACTTTCCTCAACCGCCTTAGCCACGGCTGCTTCCAGTTTCTGGGGAAGCTCAGCGACCTGAGCCTGGAGAGACTCGAACTCCCGTTCTCTGCTGTTGATCTGCTTCTCCCGCTCACTGAGTTCCTTTTCAGTTTGTTCTTTCAGGGCCTTCATCTGGATTTCCAGCGCTTGGTCTTCCATCTGCAGCTTGGCTTTTTCATCTTCGAATTTGTCCCGGGCCAACTGCTGTTCCCGCTCAAATGCGTATTGGTATTCCTCTTTCTGGCGTTTGCGATCCTTAGCCTCTTGTTCTTGCTGTTCTTTAATCTCAGCTTGACGGTCCGTTTTTTCTTTCTGCCACTGCAGTTTTGTAGCCTCTATTTCCTGGGTCAGACTTGCCTGCTTGTGGGCCATCTCCTCTTCGAACCTGAGTTTTTCTTGACGCTGGGATTCGATCAAGGCAGCCAGCGTGGCGGCGGTTTTTTCAATTTCATAGATTTCCTTGAGTTCTCGCTCTTTTATCTCGATGGCCAGTTGAACCTGATCAAATTTGTTGACCTCTGCTGCCAGCCTGTCGGTCAGTCTGTTCAACATCCCCCCAATTTCCTGTTTGAGCTTGTTGGTCTCCTGGATCACGCCGTCTGCAGAAATACCGGCGACTGCTTTTAGAATACCCTCATCTTTCCTTTCTTTGAGCTTTTGTTCGGGCTTTAGCTGGGCCTTCTCTTCTTCATGCAACTGTTTTAGCGTCTCGTGATAGGCATCAAGCAGTTCCTGTTTGGTATTCTTCATGCTGAGATCCGCGTCATCTATCTTCTTTTTAGGTGCCGGCATGGGCGTTCTCCTTGAGTTGCGTTGCAGCTTTTCAGCCTCCTTCGGACTTATTGATTTAACCTCATTCGGTGACTATCCAGATTATAGAGGGAGTTTCACGCAATTGCAATGGTCTTGTAGCACGGATGCCAATGGATAACCTCATTCCTGGACATATGACTTGTCTTAATAAATCGCTGGATATTCTTTGTCAACATGGATAATATCATAACCACATATTGATAAGCAGAGGGATATTGGATGACGTCTGTGGCAACCGTATCCGTTGTCGACGTCAGGATCGTAGCAGGTACGAGGCGAAAATGCGACAAGAAAACGGGCTTCTTCACAGAGATGATCTCGCCGAGGCCTGTACAATCGGGCACTCACGGCATCTGCGGAGGTCCATCTGAAGAAATTTAGGATTTCGAGTTGCGATTGCCGATCTTGGACTTACAATCATAACTCGAATTTCGGCAATTGAGAATTGACTTATCTCTACTTTGGGCCATGCAAGGACGAAACGTTATCCGGGCCATCTTGTTTGTTCTGTTCTTCAGTATCGGTGCGGGATCGCTGAGCGTTTCGGTACTCTGCGACGATCTGGTTCAGCACTATCGCAATGCCGAGCTGCTCAGAGCGGCTGAGGAATCCCTGGACCGGCTCAAATCCCTGGATGCCGACTACGGCGTGGTGATCAAGAGGCTGCAAGTCGATCCCAACGATCCCAACTCCGTCAAGCACCTTGCCGGGGTCACACTCGGGCCGGAACATCATGAGCCGAACACGGTTTACCCGAGAGCAACGGCCAAGCTGTTGGAGGCCATTGAGGGGGCCCTGGCCGACGAATCTAGCCTGCCTGCCTCCGGGCAATCGGAGTCGGCGCTTCCACGGTGGCTAAGCCGGTGCAGCGAGCCCCGGCGGAAAATAGCGCTGTTTCTCTGCGGCGTTGTTCTAATCCTTACGTCATTAGTTTGCTTCGGACCAAGAAAAGATGTAGAATGAGGTGTTCCCGATACTCGATTCTTGATGCTCGGCACTCGATATGGGGTGAGCTTCAAGTATTCACAGAAAAGATGGTTCGTGTCAGGCGACAAGGCCGGGCAATACTAAATGTCACCCCGAGCCCATTCGGCTTCGCTCAGGGTGGACTGCGCCGAGGGGTCTATTCAAACAGACCCGCAAAGCGGTTCCTTATAAGATGAGGTTTCAGTCATACCAATCCTGACTCAGATCATTCCATTCAGGATTTAGCGAATCGATGAGTTCCACCTTCTTTTCACGTCTCCACTTCTTGCTTTGTTTTTCTCGATTGATCGCTGAAGCAGGATCTCCAATCGCCTCGAAATAGAGCAACCTGTCAACATTGTATTTATCCGTAAAACCCGGGGTTAGATGCTCTTTATGCTCGTAAACTCTTTTCTTTGTGTTGCTGGTAACACCAACGTAGAGCGTCCTGGAGTTGCTCGCCATAATGTAGACGTAAAGTGTTTTCACAATACTATCTTAGTGTAAGTGAAGTGCGGGTGGAAGTCGGATCGGAAAATCAATAGATTTCTCGACTCCGCTGCGCTCCGCTCGAAATGACATCGGGTGGTTTGCCCGAGATAATCCACCGTCATCCCGAGCCCATTCGGCTTCGCTCAGGGTAGACTGCGCCGAGGGGTCCGTCCAAAGAACACCCCTGCGAAGCAGTTCCTTGATTTCGCCGCTACGAACACAAGCCAGCTTGACGGCCCGCACCAATGCTATATATAATGCGCATAAGCATGATGGCCACATTATTACTATATTCAAAGCAGAATCAAGATTGAATAACGCTAAATCGCCAATTAACAACTTATTCCTTATCGGCGCCGGTTTTACCAAGGCTGTGTTCCCAGATGCACCACTCAATAAAGACTTGTTCCACTCAATAGTCAACGCAAATCCGAAACCAAAGCTAAACCTTTGCAGTAAAGAATTTGGTGATCGGTGGCAGTGGGCTAAGGCGTGAAGATAACTTCGTATGGCTGCTTCTCACGAGCTTCCTTAATAAGGAACTGGAAGTTAAGAAGAAACTAATCATAGTAGATCCTGATTCGGATAGAATTAAGAAAGAACCAAACCGCTACTGGATTGGCGGTACAAAGCATTACACTGTAGTACCAATAACCTCCGGCTTTGGCAGTAAAGGCATTAAGGAACTTCAGGAAGCATTGCAAGGATATTGAATGATTGAATCCAAAGACGAATCGAAGGAACGGCTGGATTTCGTTCGGCAGATTGTTGCCGAGGACCTGAAAACGAACAAATGGGACGGGCGGGTTGTGACTCGGTTTCCGCCGGAGCCTAACGGGTATCTGCATATCGGGCACGCCAAGAGTATATGCCTGAATTTCGGGATCGCGGCCGAGAATGAGGGCGGCGTCTGTCACCTGCGATTCGACGATACCAATCCGACCAAGGAAGAAGACGAGTACGTCCGCGCGATCGAGCAGGATGTTCGCTGGCTGGGCTGGGACTGGGGCGAGCATTTGTATTATGCTTCGGATTATTTCGAGCAGATGTACGATTGCGCGGTGCAGCTTATAAAGACGGGCAAGGCGTATGCGTGCGATCTCACAGCCGAGCAGACGAGGCAGTACCGCGGGACGCTGACTACGCCGGGTACGGACAGCCCCTACCGCGACCGCCCGGTCGAGGAGAGCCTGGATTTGTTCGAGCGAATGAAGGCCGGAGAATTCGCCGACGGCTCGCGCACGCTGCGAGCGAAGATCGACATGTCCCATCCCAACCTTAACATGCGCGACCCGGTGATGTATCGCATCCTGCACGCTGCGCATCACCGCACGGGCGATAAGTGGTGCGTCTATCCGATGTACGACTGGGCCCACGGGCTCGAAGATTCCATCGAGAAGATCACGCATTCGATCTGCACACTCGAGTTCGAGAACCACAGGCCCCTCTATGATTGGTTCCTCGACGAGCTGCACGCTTATCATCCGCAACAGATCGAGTTCGCCCGGCTCAACCTGACCTACACCGTGATGAGCAAGCGAAAGCTCCTGCAACTGGTCCAGGAAGGGCTCGTCACCGGCTGGGATGATCCGCGGATGCCGACTATCTGCGGACTGCGCAGGCGCGGGGACTCACCCGAATCTATCCGAGAATTCTGCAGGCGCATCGGTGTCAACAAGTTCAACAGCACCGTTGATATCGCACTGTTGGATCACTGCCTGCGAGAGGACTTGAACAAGACCTCCCCGCGAGTGATGGCGGTGCTGCGGCCGCTCAAGGTGGTCATCGAGAACTACCCGCAAGATCAGGTCGAAGAACTCGACGCCATCAACAATCCCGAGGACCCGGGCGCCGGCACGCGGAAGGTTCCGTTCTCGCGCGAGTTCTACATCGAGACCGAAGATTTCATGGAGGAGCCGCCGAAGAAGTTCTTCCGCCTGGCCCCGGGGAGGGAGGTCCGGCTGCGATACGCGTACTTCGTTACCTGCACGGACGTGATTAAAGATGAAAACGCCCAGGTCGTCGAGCTGCGCTGCACGTACGATCCCGCCACGCGAGGCGGCGACGCTCCGGACGGGCGCAAGGTCAAGTCTACACTCCACTGGGTTTCCGCCAGCAGATCGCTGGAGGCCGAAGTCAGGCTGTACGACCATCTGTTCACGAAGGAAAACCCCGACGACGCGCCTGAGGGCGAGGATTTCAGATCCAACGTGAACCCGAACTCACTGGAGGTTCTCAGTTCGTGCCGGGTGGAGCCTTCTTTGGCCGGTGCTGAACCGGGCACTCGATACCAGTTCGAAAGATTAGGCTATTTCTGCGTCGATCCCCACAGTTCGCCGGAAAAGCTCGTCTTCAATCGAACGGTGACATTGCGTGATACGTGGGCCAAAATACAGAAATCGCAGAAGACACCGTGACGCGTTGCTTGCGGTTCGTATCTCGTCATGCGTGTTCCGTCCCGTCGACCGCATTTTCCGTGGGACGCCTTGCAGCGGGGGCAGGCATGCGAAAAGCCTAAGTGCAAGAACAAGGCGGATGAGTATACGAGTTGAGTGGCAGCCTCAATCCCCGATCTATCGGGGCTGGGGATGGCTGTATACTAAAGGTTTTCATGTAAGAATCTGTCGAAGTCATCCTCCCAGACCCAATTGTGCCAACTCCTTGTTTGCATATCGTAACCACTCCAGAATCTGTGCAGCTTCTCGACCGTCTTTTCGGATGCCCAGGCCTTGTCAAAGTGAATGAACTGGTCGAATTGAGGAACTGCCAAAACATCGCCAATGCTGCGACCTTCGCTCGAGATTCCCATCTTTACACTGATAAATATGGCGATTTGGCATATGATGCCGTGAGCTTCCAATATCTGTCCAAGCGTGACATCCAACTCCGGTGGGTTACGATAATCCCTGCTTTTGGGTGTCGCTGGGTGGGCAAGGAATTTATTGACAAACTCACCTATTCCCTCGCAACGGCTTAGCTGTTTCTTCAACCATTTGAAAATCTCTGGCCTTACGATGTCGCCGGATTTTCTCTTTGAAAATTCCACTCCTGCCAGGGAATCGATAAACTGGTGTGTAGCCTCTGACAACTCACACTTACGGTAGTCTTGTCCCATTATGTATGGGCCAGGGCCATTCCTAATAGCCTCGCCATAAATTCTCTTTTTCTCGTATTCATACTCATAGGGATAACCAAGCACAGCAAGGATGTTTCCTCTTGTTAGCAAGTGAGAGTGTCTTTCAATATCATCAATTAATCTGTAAAGGGAAATTACGTCGCGGCTCCTATCCAGAAAGCGTCTGATAGCAATTGCTTGAGTTTCGAAGAAACATCTGTCTATGAACCTGTGAACCACACCGTTTGATTCGATCTCCCCCCTCTCGTTCGTAGGAGCATGCCTGCGACACTCATTTATGGATTGAAAAACTGCGGAGTCCCATATCATATCATGGATCTGATTCTTTATTGAATTTAGGTCGTTCCCTACAAGCCATTCTTGCCACTCTTGAAATTTCGTTTCCAAATCGCACAAGGTACTTCTGCTCCCGCAGTATTGCCGCAATCGTTCTCTCACGATTGTGGTTCTGATTAGAGGTTCCTATTCTATCAGGATCATTCTTATCGTAGCTGTATACCTCTGCTCGGTAGATTATACACTAATCGCCGAACAACTCGGTGAATTTCTCTTCGATATCGGGGTGCTCGCATAGCGTCTGGCCGATCAGGACGGCCTTTACGCCAACAGACTTGAGCTTCTCGACGTCGGCCCGCGTTCTTATTCCGCTCTCGGCGACCAGCTCGGTGTTTTCATCGAGAAGTCCCGCCAGCCGGCCGGTTGTGTTCAAATCGACCTGCATCGTCGTCAGGTCGCGATTGTTGATCCCCAGAATGCTGTAGCCTTTCTTGGGAAAGCCGATCAGGCTGCGGACGGCCAGCAGCGTATCGGCCTGGTGAACTTCCAGCAGCACGGTCAACGTCAGCTCCGCTGCGGCGATCATCAGGTCCATCAGCTCGCCCGGTTTCAACGCCTCTGCAATCAGCAATATCGCATCGGCACCGGCGGCGCGAGACTCGTAGACCTGCCAGATGTCGATGATGAAATCCTTGCGCATAACAGGCAGATTCACCGCCCGATGTACCTGATCTATGTACTCAAGCCGGCCCTGGAAGTATTTTTCGTCGGTGAGAACGCTGATCGCGTTGGCGCCGCATTTCTCATAAGCCCGCGCGATCGCCACAGGGTCGAAGTCCTCGCGGATAAGCCCGGCCGAAGGTGAGGCCTTCTTGACCTCGGCAATGACGTTGATGCACCGGCGGTTGGGCGCAGTGACAGCCTTGTAGAAATTGCGGCACTTGGGCAAATCAGCAACTTGCTCTTTGAGTTGATCGAGACTCGTCTGCGATTGCCGGCAGCGCACTTCAACTGTTTTGTCGGCCACTATTTTGTCCAGGATGTTCGCCAATTCAATCTACCCCGCAACCCTGACATAGCCCATCCGAAGCTCGCTGAGAGTGGTCGAGAGCACCGTCTGTTCTTCTTCGGTCAGATTGCCTTTGGTCTTCTCTTCGAGGATTTCCAGCATGTCGATGTTGTATTTCGCCAGCTCCAGATCGGGTTTTCTCTCTTGCTGTCCCTTCACCTGCAACAGACCCAATGTGAACAACGCCTGCGTGGCGAGCATACTTATCAACGCAGCGAAATTGCCTTCCGGCAAGGGCCCTCGCTCTTTGTGCTCGTCCTGCTGCTCGTCTTGGTGCTCAACCTTCTCTTTGGCGGCAAGCACTTCCTTCTCCCGCTGCGCTTCCTGCTTCCAGTCCTCATCGACTATGATCTTCTTCTCTTCTTCAGCCATGATCATTGGTCCTCGTAATATCCCTGTTCTTTATCTTCGATATTTCTTCATGCTTCTGTCAACATCACGTTTCTGGTCGCGGGCGGCGATTGACTGCCTCTTGTCGTACTGCCTCTTGCCCCTGGCCAGCGCCAATTCCGCTTTTGCCAGGCCGCGATCGTTAAAGTATATCCGCAGAGGAACGAGCGTGAAGCCCCGCTGTTCGAGCTTAATCCTTATCCTGCGAATCTCGGACTTGTGGAGCAGCAGCTTCTTCTTCCTGGTCGGCTCATGCTGGCGGTCGCCCGCCTGTTCATACGGGGCGATACCGGCGCCGACGAGCCAGCATTGCTCGCCTTCGATTCGCGCGTATGAGCCGTTCAAATCGCCGCCGCCGACGCGCAGCGATTTGACTTCGGTGCCCAACAGCGCAAGACCGGCCTCAAACCTCTCGACAAGCTCGAAGTTTCTGTAGGCCTTCTTGTTGGCTGCAACCGAGCCCCGCTTATCCTTGTCCTTATGCGATTTCGCTGCCATCGGCCCAATGATAGCGACGACAGGCCGATTTTGCAAGAATTGGGTGCTGCCGGAGATAGGCTAATAAGAAAGCGGCCCTATGCGTTTAGGCATAAGGCCGCTTTGTAAAACAACCGAAGCAAAGATAATCAGCACACAACCAAGCCACGGGCCGCTGCGCGGTTCTGTAAAGCAGATCGAACACGCGTCGAAGCACCGTATTAGAAATCGCGTACGATTACCGAATCGTTGCCTACCATGTACTGGTCAGAACCCTGAATCTTCAGGTTGTAGACCTTGCCGGTATAGCTTCTGGTCGTAATGCTCTTGATACCGACATTGCCGGTGAGCGTTTTCAACCTGAGGCTGGTCGTGAGGTTCTGTGCAGCAACCCACTGTCCGGCATCGGTCATGAAGCAGTGTGCATCCACGACGCTGACGGTGTTGCCGGTCGTCAGGACGATGTCACGACAAATGAACGTGCCTTCGTGCTCTTCCAATGTCGTCGCACTTGCAGTGACCTTCTGGATCTCGACGAGCTTGCCGTCCACCAATGCGGGGGTCTCAGCAACAAAGCAGGCCCTTCCCTTGGGAGGAGGTGCGGCGCCGCCGCCACCGCCCTCGCCATCGTGTACCAGCAAATTATCCGTCCTGTTCTGGGGCTCGGCTCCCACGAAAGGTACGGAGCCACGTCGGATGTCGCCGCCATCCCAGAAGGTGTAGATGTTGTCGTCGTTGATGCCGCAGTACGGCTCCTTCATGAAACTAACGTGGCTGTCGAGGAACAGTACGTTCTGTCCGTCTTCCTGGTGCTGATTGGCATTGCCGCCCTTGATGCCTTCTCTGCCGCTATCGACCACAAAGAGGCTTATAGCCTTGGCCTCAGCCATGGGAGACGCCATGAACGGGTTCCTGTCTGCCGCCACCGCCATACCCGGCTCACCTGACGTGGTCAGAGCGTACAGACCGAACGGCATGTGATAGGAATAGCTGACACGCTCCCTCGGAGTTAGGCCGAAGTCCCACAGATCGATTAGATCCAGGGCACCTGCACCATCGTCGGCGGGCTTGAACTCGGTGGTCCCGGAATCGCCCTTGCAGATAAACGACTTGGGCGTAACCTCGGCATACTTGACCAGCAGGTAGAAGCAGGACGAGATGGTTCCTGTGCCGCCATCCCCGTTGGCCGCTACGCCATAGGCTGCGAACCTGTTTGTTGCCATCCACTGGGGTATCATACCACCCCACAGACTGTTTCTGCCACCGGCACGCGGCAGCTCATCATCGTAATCGTTGCTGTAGATGAGCATTGCCTTGCCGATACCGGACAGGTTCGTACCGCAGACCATCCTGAAGGCGATCTGTCGTACCCTGGCCAATGCCGGCATGAGGATACCCATCAGCAGCGCAATGATCGCGATCACGACCAACAGCTCAACTAATGTAAAACCTTTCTTCTTCATCTTTTTCTCCTTTTTTCTTTTTGGGATTCGCACGCCCGACCGTTCCTAAAAGTACGCTTCGGTTTACAGTTTAACATGGATAATGCCTACCGCTGCACACACATGCAGCACCAAACACTATATTCTTGCGTTGCGAATCTCCTCAACAAGTGAATAATTTCGCTCAAGAACAGTCGGTCTAAATTTTCAAAACCGGTTTCGCCGATAAAGTCCGTACAATTCAGTTATCTCTACACACCTCTCCTACACACCTCTCAACTGCTGCAAACTCACAAGCAAACAACCAAACCGTTACACAAAGCCCTTTTCCGGCAGGTGGGTTCTTGATATGAAATTGGAACCAAAATTATGATGGCAATTTAGATTATGATAAAAGCCTTATTAAAACCTACCTGCACGTACATTGTGAATCGTAGCATACCATAGGACAACTGTCAACTGAATTTCGTCAGATTTTCCAATTTACTTGAAAATTTAAAGCGATTGGCCTAAAATTCTGATTTACGGCTTTGAATCAAAGATATGAATGCTCGGATAACTCTTGAAAACACGGAAGAACTGCTGCAAAAGCACGGCCAGGGCCATCTTCTGGCATTCTGGGGTCAATTGGATGCGGGCCAAAAGCAGTGTTTGCTCTCGCAGATTCGAAGCCTGGACCTGCCGAAAATAGACCAATGGGTGGCTAATTACGTCAAGAAAGCCGCTCCTGTGGAAATAAGCCACGATTTTACCGCCGCCGAGTCCTACAGGCCTCATCCGATCGGCGCCGAGCAGCAGAGCAAGTACGCCAAAGCCGTGGAATTGGGCAAGGAGTTGATATCGGCCGGTAAAGTCGGCGCTTTCGTCGTCGCCGGGGGCCAGGGAACCAGGCTCGGATTCGACGGGCCAAAAGGAAATTTTCCCATCAGTCCGGTCAAAAATCGGACGTTTTTTCAGATTTTTGCCGATTCTATTGCAGCGGTCTCACAGAAGTACCAGACCGTCTGCCCCTGGTATATCATGACCAGTCGTCTAAATCATGGCGAGACTGTGGAAATCTTGCGATCGAACGGCTACTACGGGCTGGACGAGAAGAGTGTCTTCGTCTTTCAGCAGGGTACTTTGCCCAATTTTGGCCCGGACGGCAGGATCCTGCTCGCCGACAAGGCCAATATCGCCCGCTCGCCCGACGGCCACGGCGGAAGCCTCAAGGCCCTCCATCAGAGCGGCGCCCTCGAGGATATGAAAAAGCGTGGCGTCGAGTACCTGAGCTATTTTCAGGTCGACAACGCTTTAATAAACATTTTCGATCCTCTTTTTGTCGGCCTGCACGTCCTGGACAATGCCGAGATGTCTTCGAAGGCCGTTGTGAAAACCGGCCCCCAGGAAAAGGTCGGCAACTTCTGCCTGGTTGATGGAAAGGTAACCGTCATCGAATACAGCGATCTGCCCGATGAGTTAGCCGAGAAACGCCGATCTGACGGTTCGCTGGCTTTCCAGCTCGGCAGCATCGCCATTCACATTATTAGCCGCTCGTTCGTTGAGAAGCTGAATTCCAAGGGTTTTGCCTTGCCGCTGCACAAAGCCGTCAAGAAGATCCCGCACGTAGACGAGCAGGGAAATACCGTCGAATCCGACCGCATAAAACTCGAGAGTTTCGTCTTCGACGCCCTACCGCTGGCCTCGAACTCGATGATCCTCCAGACGCTGCGGAACGAGGAATTTGCGCCGACCAAGAATGCAACGGGCGTCGACAGCGTTGAGACTACAAGGCAGATGATGGTCGCCCGTGCCGCCGACTGGCTCGAATGGGCGGGTGCAGCCGTCCCCAGAAAGCCGGATGGCTCCGATTGCCTGCTCGAAATCGCTCCGAGCTTCGCACTGGAGAAAGAGGACCTCAAGGAAAAGCTCGGTGACGTGCCCCAGATCAAACCCGGCGACAGTATTTACCTCGCTTAGCACGGGTCTATGTATTTGCGCGAATCATTTTGACCAGCCTGCTACAAAAGGAGAAAGCAACATGTACAAACACTTGGCAACCCTGTTCTGTTTCGTGATTCTCTCGCCGATCACCGGTTCGGCGGCTATTGCGCGTCAAGCCGGAGAGCCGACAAAGGCCACCGACACCAAGAGCACTGCGATCGCGCTTGAGTTTGGAATGTTGCTGACAAGAGGCGGCCAGTCAGCCGAACGCTCTGGTCGCAGGTCCTCTTATTCTCAGTCCGACGATCCCGTGCATTCGAAGCTCGTGGATGGGACACTTTCGCAGTTTCGCCCCGAGGAAGATCAGGCCGCCGGAGACGACAATCAATGGCGATGGAAGCGCGTTGAGTTCAACGAGAGCGGCGGCATCGAGCAGCGCGGATTGTAGCTGTACGCCCCGTTGGTGTCAGACAGCAAGCACGCGGTCGTTTTGGATTCTGCGAGCCACGGCGAGATGTATATCAACGGAGAACCTCGGGCGGCAAACGTGTACAGTCGCAATTATTTCCACGTTCCGGTGCTCCTGAACAAAGGGACAAACCACCTGCTTCTGAGGGGTGGACGAGGTTCGTTCAAGGTCCGGCTCTACGATCCACCGGCGCCGGTCTTTCTTCACGAGGGCGATTTGACCGTTCCCGATCTTCTCGCCGGCCGGGCGGTCAACACATGGGGCGCCATCGTTGTGATTAACGCGACGTCCAAGCAGACGAAGGGATTTGCATTGGAGCTCAAAGCACCCGGCCTGACAAACGTCGAGACACCCGTGCCGCCTATCGGCCCGCTGAGCATCCGAAAGGTGAGATTTCGCATCAGAGGCACCGCCCCGGACGGCGATGCCACCATCGCGGCAACGCTCGAACTGCACGAGCGCAAGGGTGAATTGTCTCACAGCGTCGGGCTCGAACTGAAGGTCATCGGGCCTGATCGGCCGAGGAATGTAACGTTTATTAGCGAGATAGACGGCAGCGTTCAATACTTCAGCCTGAGACCTGCAACGCCTTCGTCGCCCGACGAACCGCGGCCCGCCATAGTGCTTTCGTGCCACGGCGCGGCGGTCAAGGCCCACAGGCAGAGCGGTTCGTATTCTTCCAAGGATTGGTTTCATATTGTCGCTCCGACGAACCGTCGGCCCTACGGTTACGACTGGGAGGATTTCGGCCGGATGGACGCTATGGAGGTGCTCGATATTGTCAAGAAATCTCTCAGGCACGACCCTTCGCGCATCTACGTCACGGGCCATTCGATGGGCGGACACGGGGCCTGGCATCTCGGCGTCACGTACCCTGACAAGTTTGCCGCCGTGGGCCCCAGCGCAGGCTGGCTCTCGAGGTCCAGCTATGGCAGGCGGCGCAGCGAAGAGGGCGAGGAATCACCTATGGAAGGTATCGTGTTGAACAACGGTTAGATTTTAAGTGAGTGACGTTAAAATAGATAAAACAAGGGCCTTTTGAGCGATTTCTTAGCAGGCTTAACGTCGTTTCGTTTATCTCATCTGACAGTTGGAAAACACGGCCCCAA
>JADHXR010000226.1 GCA_016782865.1 Phycisphaerae bacterium | reverse complement strand
ACCCTATTCTGTTCCAAATCCAATCGTGGAACATCATAACAATAAGAACGCCCAAAGACAAGAAGGGACCATAGGGAATTTGGCGAACTTTTTTAAAAAACATCTGGGAACCGGCCCATGCGAGGCCGAAGAACGGCGCGATAAAGAACGCAACCACCACCATGATCGGGCCAACCACCGCCCCGGCGGCGCCCATAAGATGCACGTCGCCGAGCCCCATCGCCTCTTTTCCAAAGGCCAACGTGCCGAAAATGCGGATACCCCAGACCACCGCACAGCCCACGAAGTAACCCCAAACACTGCCCAGAAGTCCTGCAATTGCAGGATGTTGCGTGGAAAAATCATTCAGAGTCTCGGCGGAAACAACTCTGCCGACAATCACGTAAGCCGCTACTGAGCAGACAATTACAGGCAGCAGAAAAACAATCTCCCTGAGGGCCTCCAGTCGATGGTTGAAATCATCCTCGGGCATTTCATCCGACTCAGCGGACGAATCATTTTTGGCCGGGTCGTCTTGCCGTGCGCCGCCGTCCTGATTTGAGTCTTGTGATTCGTAGCTTCGCTTGAGCAAGCCGGTCATCAGCAAGACACCTGAAATGGCTAATCCTATGGTTGCTCCGGCCGCCAGCGAACCTGTAGCGGCCGAGGCGACGGGCAAGAGCGAGTATTTGGCAATCTCGCCGGCGTCAATCACACAGGCGCCGAGCGACGAGGCAATGAACGCGGCGGCCGTGACTAACCAGCAGATTCCCAGCGGAATGATCCAAAGCTCCAGGTCGATCGCCGAGGCTGCTATGAAGGCCGACAACAGGATGATGTGGAGAAGGTAAATGAGCCAGCCGCCCCGCAGGAATACCGGCATGCCTTCTCGCAAATCGACCGAGAAATACAAGATGAACACACCGAGGAAAATCACAGCGGTCAGCAGCTCGATGACAAAGTAGCGAGGCGAAACCGGCGCCTTGCAGAACCGGCACTTTCGGCCCAGAACCAGCCACGAAATCAGCGGCACGTTGTCATAGAAATGAATGTGCCTGCCGCAAGCCGGGCAAGCAGAGGGCGGCCACATCAGCGATTTGTCGCGCGGCATGCGATAGACGACGACGTTCAGAAAGCTGCCTATACAGCAGCCATACACAAAGACAGTGACAAACCAAATCCAATCCGGTACTACCACAACGCCTCCTTGCAGAAAAATGCGTAAGGCATAAGCCACAAGTGCACAAGTCTTATGCCCCTATGCTCTTGTGCTCATGTCCACGTACTCTGGTGATTCTTCTTGTTGTTTACCACCGCGGCGACTCTCGCAGGCAGGCCGAACAGGCGTATGAAGCCGGTCGCATCGGTCGAGTCGTATTCGGCGCCCATCTTGAAACTTGCCAGATCCGGCCGGTACAGACTGTTGCGGCTCTTGATCCCCGCCGGCGTGCAGCGGCCCTTGTACAGCTTCATCCTGACTTCGCCGGTAACGTTGCGCTGGGTAACGTCGACAAAGGCATCGATCGCCTCGCGCAACTGGCAGAACCAGAGACCGTAGTAAACCAGCTCGGCGTATTTCAGCGAGACCTGCTGCTTGTAATGCATCGTCTCTCTATCCAACGTCAGGCTCTCCAGGGCCGTGTGAGCGGCAACGAGGATCGTCCCGCCGGGCGTCTCGTACACACCCCGCGATTTCATGCCGACCAGCCGGTTCTCGACCAGATCCGCCTGGCCGACGGCGTGCCTGCCGCCGAGTTCGTTCAACGCCTCGATCAACTTCACGCCGCTTGTCAGCTTGCCGTTGAGCTTAACCGGGACTCCATCCAGAAAGCCTATCGTTATGTAATCCGGCTTTGCCGGCGCCTTCGAGACCGGTCTGGAAATGACAAACAGCTCGTCCTTCGGCTCATTGGCCGGGTCTTCCAGGTCCGCGCCTTCATGGCTGATGTGCCAGAGATTGCGGTCGCGCGAGTAGATTTTCTTCTTCGTCTGCTCGATCGGGACTTTGTGCTTCCTGGCGTAATCGACCGCCGCCTCGCGCGAGGTGAGCTCAAATTTCGGGTCTTTCCACGGAGCCACGATCTTCAAACTCGGGTCCAGCGCCATGTAGGTCACTTCGAACCGCACCTGATCGTTTCCTTTGCCCGTGGCGCCGTGGCCGACCGCCGTGGCGCCCTCGGCGTGAGCGACTTCGACCTGATGCTTGGCGATCAAAGGCCTGGCGACGCTAGTGCCCAATAAATACTTATTCTCATAAACCGCACCGGCCTTAAGCATCGGCCAGAGGTACTCTTCGACAAATTCCCTGCGCAGGTCCTTGACCACGCACTTGACCGCCCCGCTGGCCAGCGCCTTGCGCTTGATGCCCGCCAGCTCATCGCCCTGACCCAACTCAGCGGCAAACGCGATAACGTCGTAGCCGTAAGTCTCTTTCAGCCACGGCAAAATCACGCTCGTATCCAACCCGCCGCTATATGCCAACACCACCTTCTCAGCTTTACTCTTTCTCGTACCCTTAGCCATTACCATATATCCCCACAAATTTGGTGATCCACTCAGCGGTCATCGGAACCATCGCGAAACAGTCCCAGCACCTGTAAACAGAGTCGTCAATACGGCACGTATTACATAAGCGGCGATGATTATATCGGCTATTCGCAGCAAAAACAATCAAAAGCAGGAAGAAACCGGCCTGCATCACCCGCACCGCATCTGGGCGCACACATCTGCCAGCCTCCCCGACGAGCGTGCGCCGGCAGCGCCGGCTCATCCATCGTCAGACCTCTCGCCAATTCTGCTCCGGTCTAACGGTTGAATTTGATTTCGGGCGTTTCTCTGCCGAGCTGTTTGTAGGTTGCCTCGATCGCACTGACAAATCTGTCTCGCGTCATCCTCTCGACATGCCCATCCAGGAACAGCACTGTGATCTTGTCTCGAAGGTACTCAGGATTCTCATAGACAACGATTTGCTTGGCGGCCGATTCGACGCCGAGAGAATGGCCTTTGACGTATATGTAGCTGGGACCATCAAAATCGCCCGGTTTCAGAGGTGAGTCGAGAATTTTGGAATCGCCATAGTACTTTTGCGCCTGTTTGAAACTTTCAGGCAATGTGCCATCATGATCATCAGCATACATGATCAGCGCCAATGCTATCTGCTTCATATGAGACATTGACACTACGTGTTTGGCCTGCTGCCGCGCCCGGGCCAGGGCCGGCATTAATATCCCGGCTCCCATCGCGCCTCCGGCTACTGCTCCGATGCCCGGCTCGAGTCCGGGGCCGCGGTAACGAGAGCGCAGTCCACGATCATCGAACCAGGAATACTGAATCGCCGGGTCAATGTCCTGGGCGATATGCGACAGATTCGGCAAAATCATCGGCAGCTTCAACTCTGCCTTGGTGGCCATCATCGTCGCCATCGGCCAGAACTGCTGCAACACCGTCATCAACTGCGTGAACTGGAGCCTCGAATCGCTGTATCGCAGCGATATCAGGTTTGCCGGAAGTTCGGCGGTCGCCCGTTTGAAACCTTCTGTGCCGCGGATCGATTCGGTGCCGGAGCTGGCCTGCTCGACCGCCCGTGTGCAGAGTACGGGACTGGAACCTATTACGACTTTATCTGCGACGACCGTCCAGGTCGGCATTATCTGCGCCATCGCAAGCGGCATCACGGCCCAGGTGTGAACCGTCCTGCCGCCCTGCTCCTGCGAGCTGACCTGCACCATCCCGCCGCTTTTTGCGGCTGCAAATTCCCCTATCGTGGTCATCGTATCTTCCCACAGCCTGGCGTCCTTCAGGCCGGCGATGAAGACGAACCCTCCCATCGGCGACTGAGTCGAAATACCGCTGGGAAGCGCGTAGAAGACCATTTCACCGCTGAGGCTCTGCAGCAGGCCCTGGCGAATCTTGAACTTCAACTCCGACTCGACCGCCGCGATCGCCTGCTCGACCTCGGCGAAATCCTCGCCCGCCACGGTCTTTATCGTACCGAGCACCATATCATACATTCCGCCAAGGTCGCAATTCAGCGCCGCAGCGTTCATCGCCCCGGCGTCGACCATGTCGAACATCGACATGTCCATGGTCTTGAGATTCGCAAACAGACCGGTGCGCGGCGAGGGCATCTCGAGCAGGGAGTTGCTCACCAGATCGGGCCCGGCGAATCCGACCCTCGCCCCCATGCCCTTGATGTTGTCCAGGCCGAGTTCCCTCAGTGCCGCCAGGACAAGATTCAGCTCTTTCGGCGTCGCCTCGGCAGATAGCACAGTCTTGACAATGCCGACTATCCCCTGAACATCATAATACGCAGCCAGAGCATCGCCGTTGCCCTGGACATTCTTGAGATATCCGGGCACGGTCGGACGAGGCGCCGACAGATTCTTAATGGCCAATCCCTGACCGTCATTTAGGCCGATTACGAAGTGGTTTCCGACCCACCCCCAGTATACGGGCGGATCGTCCACATCCTTCGGGGCATGCATTTTCGCCGAGCCGATCTCGACCTCGATGATATCGCCCTCACTGTCCAGCGATTCCAGTTTGCTCAGGGCTGAGGCGATCTCGGCCTTGCGCGGCCCGGCGTCCAGTATTACAAAGCCATAGACAGGCGGCCCCTCATCCGCCTGTTTCTTTGCGGCACCCAGAATGATCGGCCTGCTCAGGACAAGCCTGGCCATGCTCTCCACGGTATTGATCGTTCCAGCTGCATCAGATTCGCCCATTTCCCGCTCCAACTTCGGCAGAAGCTCCTTCTCTATCGAATCGCGGAAAGTCTTCACCCCCGGATCGCGCCAAATCCGGCCCAGAATCGACCTCTCGAAATCAGCCTTCAGGCTGTCGCCGCCGCTGGTAGCGACAAAGCCCAATACGTCATCGGGCAAAACCTTCATCAGGCTTTCCGCCGGTGAACCTACCGCAACGGCAGTATCCAACGAGGCAAAACCGATTGAGAACAATAGCACCGCACAGACGGCTGGATAACTGCGAGACTTGATCATAATAGGTTCCTTTCGAATAAATGGTGGTCACGATCCGCCGAAATCACACACTCGTCACCTCATATTAGCACGGCACAAGACAATTGCAAATGCTTTTTCACACCAACTGGGCGTCGCGCAGCGCCAGGCCTCAATGAGAATGAGCCACCTGGAATTGTCAGGCGGTAATGACGATTCCTTCACGCCGGACGATTTCGAGAATAGGACGGCTCCCGTCGGTCTCCCACTCCCGCTCACCGCACAGAATAGGCTCGATACGGTTGTCGGCGGACAGTTGCCGGCCAGAGGGCTTTGACCAACGAGATTTCTCGGGCGCCGTCAAATTCCGGCGCGATCACGATCAAATCGATATCACTATATCCGTCGGCGTGACCCAATGCAAAAGAGCCAAACAAAACTGCGCTGCTGGCATGAATGCCCAAAGACGGCAGCAAGCCGAGATACTGCTTTACTTTGCCTCTAACTGTGTCATCGTTCATAGAGGACCCTCCCGTATTTGTCCGCGAAATAAACGATGTGGTTGACCACCGACCGCCAGCGAGCATACTCCTGCGGCGTCTTAACGATAATATCGAACGAAGTGGGAACGTCCGCTACCAAACGTCGAACAGCACTGTAACGCTCGCGAGGAGGAAGATCGGTGTCAGCGACTACCAGCAGGTCCACATCCGAATCGTCTGTGACAGTCCCTTGTGCATAAGAGCCGAACAATATGACCAGTTCAGCCTCAAACTCGCGCCCGATACGCCGGCCATACTCTTCTATCTCACTAATCGCAACCATTTTGAAATCCGTCACTGTCTACAGCCGCCAACACAGGCTCAGATTGTCATTCCTGCGAAAGCAGGAATCCACCCCTCCCACACGTATAGTATACCAACATCATCAATCACAGAGCAATAATCAGACCCACAAGCGCCAATGCCCAAAGGGTACAGCCCTGCCCTGCTGGATAGTCCTTTATGAGGAAATGTCCTGTTCCATCTGGAGTAGGATCTCTTCCAGCTTGTCTGTGCTCAACTGGGTAAAATCTGGGTTTGCTGTGAAGATGCTTCGAAGTATTCTTCGAAATCTAATTTCTATTGGCAAAAGCATTTCCTTAAAAATAATGTGCATTATCAGAACCTCATTGGCGTCTGTCCAGGGCAATGGTTTAATCTTTCCTTCCCAAGAAAAGGAATCCTGTTTAGAGATCGCATACGTCAAGTTATCCAAAAAGCCCTGCAATAATTTCTTATTCCTCAACTCATATGTTATTTCTCCACGATTCCAATCGACCAGTATGCCTCCATATTCTTCCATCCTTTTATCAAGAGTGCTATCAAAAGTTCTCTTGTCCATACATACTGTTTCAAGCATGTCATCAACAACAAAATTAACTAGTGCTTCAAACATATCATCGGCAATAAAATCAAAAAGTGGCCTTCTGAGTTTCTCTTCTTGGTCTGCTGCTACAAAATAATCCAGTTGAAAAAGGAGATACGAAAATATTTCAAATGTGGGATAGACAGGATTGATCTTCTTTTCGTTTGGAAATGCACCGAGAGTGTCTTTCTGCAGGCCTGTTCTTAGGTGTTCTGCCATAGCCCTGACGGTAACTCTTAGTATATCATTCATCAGTTCAAAATTGTTTTGCATAAGCCATCCCTAACCTCTTACTCCAATGACACGGGCATCCATCTGGGGCGTTGTCAAGCCTGCCAAGTATGTCTTTTCCGAGGAACGCTGCCTCAGCCAACGGTTTGAGTAATTTCTTGCCTCTTGTGAGAAAACCGTTAGCCCGGTTCCCGTCCCGGCTCAAATTCGATCAATATGTCGACATCGCTGTCCGGCCGAAAGTCGTCACGCAGCACAGACCCAAAGAGCGCGAGACTGCGAATATGACCTCTTCGACAGAATCCTGCAATCTTCTCATTAGGTATCGTGACCCGAATACCCATGTTCGAATTCCTCATTAATGTCATTCCTGCGAAAGCAGAAATCCACCCCTCCTAGCGCCTTCAATATACCAACTCCGTCAATCGCAAAGCAACAACCAAATCGAATAGCGCAACCAGTGAATACTCCAATTGGACCTTCACGTTCTCTAAATCCATTCTACTTCAGGAGGGCCGGTCAGGTAACCTTCAACCAGCCTGCAAAACTTGATTTGAGGTAGCAAAGTCTGATCAAACGGGTAATTGGGACTTGGATGAAGGCACGCCATTACACTCGGCGGAAATGAACCAAACCCACAAAGCAATATCGCGGAAACCGGGTTTCTCACATGTTCAATCCAATTCGGCGAAGCCTTCACAGGTCGAATAAATGCTGAACCTTCTAATCGTGTAATATCGTACGTATTCCCAACCGGCTCGTGGGTCTCATTGTCTAAATCATGCGTTATGTACGTTATTCCAATCAGTAACTCCTCTGCAGCTAAATCGTCAAAGCAAAGGTCTCCAGCTTGTGAATGCAGTGTACATAAAGCCACCAAGGTTGGCCCGTCCATACCTGCGCACTGGCTTGCCTTATTGCTCAATTTCCGCAATATCTTATTCGTCATATAAGTATAGCTCTCAGGACCACTTGGGCACTTATCCGGCAGTTTTGTAACTCTCGTTGCAGCGTCTTTGCTTATGCATGTTACTTCAAGATAGAAATGCTTACGGCCGCGTGTGCACAGGTAATCGGGCCCACCGACCGACAAATCTTCGTTTGGTCTAACCGTGACGTCATGGCGTTCTAGCAACTCGCGTGTTGCAGCCTCACAAATGGCCGCCTCCGGATCAGCTTTCAGCAGCTTCTCCCACTTCGTTACATATCCCTCATCAAAAGACTGCAACCATTTCCGGTGGCTTCGAATTTCATTGGCATATTGTTTCAGCATTTCGCCGGGAGTATCCATACTATTTGTCCAACAATGAATCGCAGACGACGTTTCGCATGAGTGCCGCGTTGCCGTCGGTGTTGGTGAAGAGCTTGAATTGGGCCATGGCCTGGTTTACGAACATTGAGATGCCGTCGATTGTTTTGGCTTTTTTGTTCTTGGCTTGCTTCAGCAACAGAGTCTGGGCGGGGTTGTAGACGGTATCGAAAACGGCCATGTCTCGTTTGAGGGATTCCTCCGGTACGGGTGTTGCATCGACTCTTGGGTGCATACCGACGCTTGTGCAGTTTATCACCAGTTTGGCGTCGAGGCTTCGCAACTCGTTCAGCGGTGCGAACTTGCAATTGAACTCGCCGGCGAGCCTTTCGGCCTTTTCGAGCGTGCGGTTGTAGATCTTGACCTCTGCGCCAGCGTCACTGAGGCCGGCGACAATTGCCCTCGCGACACCGCCTGCGCCGACGACGGCGACCGGCATGCTCTTGAAGTCGGCTCGGGTGATTCCCATCCCGCCGGTGATCGCATCCAAAGCGCCGGCGTAGTCGGTGTTGTAGGCGGCCAGCTTGCCGTCTTGATCGGCGATCACGGTATTGGCCGCACCGATCTTTTCCGCTAAAGGCTCGACGTATCCGCCCTTCGCCCGGACGTAATCGAGGGCGCTTCGCTTGTGCGGGATTGTCACGCTGAAGCCGCGGAAGTTTAGCCAT
>JADHXR010000008.1 GCA_016782865.1 Phycisphaerae bacterium | reverse complement strand
CCAGAGCGACACAGAGAAGCCTTCAATTTATCAGATGGTTAAGGACGGGGTTAACTCTAAACACTTCGTGGGAGAAAGCTGTCGAGCAAGTACGACCGCTTATGCTGCATTATTTGTTTTGAATTTATAACACCGATCGCCCCAACCTTAAAATAAGCTGAAGACTCGGGAAAATCTTGTTATTGTGGCGCGAGCGCTGGTTCCACGCGCTAGGCGAGGGGCAACCTGATGCAGACACGTGTGCCGGAGTCGGCATCGGAGGTAAACTGTTTTTGCTGCTGCAAGACTTTGTCAAGGCGACTGAGCATTTCCGTCAGCGCTGCGGCGAACGGACGCAATTCTCCCGGCACCTTCAGCCCGTCAAAGAGGGCATTTCCGACGTTCGGGTGTGTTATCAGGTGCAATCGCTCCGCGGTCACGCCTATCGGCCGCAGGCCCCATCGAATGCTCAGCACAACCGCCACTGCCGAGGTCATGACAAGGCTTACTCCCAATATAGGCAGCAATATCTGGAACTCGCGCAACTCGCGCCAGATAGACCGGCTGGAACTCGCCAACACGACATTCACGATTCCGTCCTCGACCTCCCGGCGCAGCCAGATAGCCCTGTGTTCATTCCCGCGACGGCCGATGTTCATTGAGAGAGACTGCCCCGGCAGGGGGCAGGCCCGGTCTGAAAGCTCGCGCAGCCAGCGCCTGTGCTCGCCGTCCGGCAGGTCGCTCACAAGAATATCCGTGGAAGAATCGTCTATCCAGATCCGATAAAAAGTGGAATCATCCTGGCCAAAGGTCGCCACGGCCGTGCGAACGTCCTCAGTCAATTTCTCTTCACTCTCACGGTCATTCAGACTTGCCAGGATGTCGTCGGCCACCGCCACCAGCGTCAGGTCGATTTCGTGAAAATGAGATTCTTCAAACTCAATGTATGCCACGGTGGAGATAGTGGTGATTGCCGCCACCAGCACTACGGAGACCAACAGGGATGCACGCCATCTTAGGGATAGGGGTGTCATGCAGGCGCTTCTCCGAGCAAATAACCCTGGCTTCGGAAAGTATGAATCAGCTTGGATTTTGACACCGAGCCGAGTTTCCTTCGCAACGAGCAGATATATACCTCCACCACGTTCGAGAAGTTTTCCGAACAGAAGTTGTACATGTGCTCCATGATATCGGTTTTGGAGACCACCTCACCGGCCCGCATTGCCAGGTATTCCAACAGACGGTATTCCATGGCGGACAATCGCACGGACTTGCCGCAGACCGTTACCTGATGGCTGGAGGTATCTATGCTCATATCGGCGATTTGTATGACGGGAACAGACCGGTTGTACGAACGGCGCACCAGTGCTCTGCGGCGAGCGATCAACTCCCTCATGTCAAATGGCTTGACCATGTAATCGTCGCTGCCTGCCTCAAGCCCTCGAATGACATCGCTGACGGCATCTCGGGCGGTTAGGATCAGCACCGGAATGGTGATCTCACTTCTTGTAATCTCACGGGCGAAAACTTGACCGGGCTACATCAATCCCGTACATTCGAAATTCCAACACAGTGCGAATCAGCCTGTGTTGGGTAAGGTCAAGTATTTGGGGTCGGATTTAGGAGAAATTCTATGGCATTTTTTGAGCGGTTCTGTGAGGTGCTGCTATTGGGAGCCTCCGGCGGGGAAGCGGCAGCGCCGGGAATATTTCTCGAGCGCTTCTATATAGTGCTGCTGCTGACTCATCTGATCGCAGCGGGCGTTCTGGCCGGGGCCATGATACACAACCTGCTTATCGTGTTCAAGTACCTGCAAGGCAAGTTCGGGCGCAAGAAGCGGGAGTTGTACTTCGCCCGCGTTGGGCTGTGGTCATACGTGATCGTGTACCTTTTCGGATGCCTGATCTACCCGGCGTTTCGAGTTTATTTCCGCGCGGTGTACTTTGACGTCGATCTGTCCTGGGCTACGGGCCTGTTCGAGGTCAAGGAGCACTGGGGCTCACTGGGGCTGGCCCTGTTCTTCGTCTATTACTACCTGCGAAAGAGCTTTGAGCCGGATGTCGAAAAAGACAAGCTCTGGTTCTACGTACCGGTCTGTGTGCTCCTGAACATCATAGTCTGGTACAAGATCATAGTGGGCTGCTATCTGTCGCTTCTGAAGGGGTCGTTCTAATGAAAAAATCGGATATTACATACTTGGCCGGCTGTGCCTTCTCCGCGGCCGTTTCGATCTTCTATTGCTGCGCAATATTCTTCGGTATCAAGGTGCCGCGGTACTACCCAACCCTGCATGAATGGAAATGGGTCAACGAAAAGGGCATCCCCTCACAGGCCTGGTACGGCATGCAGGGCTTTGCATATATCACCGGAGGTATCGTCGCGATAGCTGTATATATCGCCTGTAGGCGCGCCGGCTCGAAGGAAATCGAACTCAAGGGCGGCACCATCAAAGGCGCGGCCCTGGCAACTCTCAGCGTGATCCTCGCCGCCATGGGGTATATTCTGTTTCACGAGTTCCACAGGTGGGGAACAATATAGCAAACAGGCAACTTCAAGCGATCACATACCTCTGACGGCGAAGCTCCCGCACATGGGCAGGTACACGTTCAGATATCTGAAGCATGTTTCTGCAAGAGTGGGAAGGATAGAACGTGGAAATGCCTATTCTTCAAAAGCTCTTTCAAGATCAAACCGAGCTTGTCTGCCGGCGTTTGCGGGGGAGCCCTTTCCGGCTTCCTGGCGGGTCTGTTCGGCATAGGGGGAGCTGTCCGCGGACTCTTTCTCATGGCGTTCGACCTGCCTAAAGAGGTCTATATCGTGACAGCCGGAGCAATCGCCCTGATAATCGATACAACACGGCTGACAACCTATTTTCGAGAGGGTGCGCGATTTGAGCAGTTGCCCCCGTGGGGATTGATAGTATTTATCCCGGCATCATTTTTGGGAGCGAAAATTGCCAAGTCTGTCGTCAACAAAATTCCCCAACAGTATTTTCGAAAGGTCGTAGCGGTCTTTCTGCTATTGGTGGGCATAAAGCTGATTTTGCTTCCAGTTTAGGTGGAGGTTTCAGTGAATAAATAGCAGATTTTCACAAAAAAGCCGTTGCAAAGAAGAATTTCAGCTTTTATACTTAGCGCGTTGTACCTGCGGGCGTAGCTCAGTGGTAGAGCGTCACGTTGCCAACGTGAATGTCGTGAGTTCAAATCTCATCGCCCGCTTTTAGGCATGGACGCAACGGCATAAGGATTTGAGGCATAAGTGAGCTCTTATGGCTTATGTGCTGCCAATAGTATCGGCGAGTTACCGGCTCGGTGTAGTTTGGCGTTGGTCTCCGATACGTTTAGGTTCGGCATCCGTCATGTGGGGACCGGCGGGTGCAGGATCGTAAATCGTGAAGGCCGGGCTAAGGGATGCAGGAGCCCAAATGCAGTAACCTGTGTTTGGAGAATCGAGATTGTTTCCCTGATGCCTTTTTTGTTTATTGTTAGCTGCAGAACGGGAAGGCGGGGCAAGCCCCCTACCTGCTCTGTTTTGCAGAAGTTCAATATTTATGTTTGGCATAATCGCCTGGGAGTACCGAAATGGCTGACGAGCAGCAACCAGAAGCAATCAACGAAGAGGCACAGTCCGAGGTTGCCGAAGAACAACTATCCGAAGTTGTGGCAGAAGAGAAACCCGAGTCGCCGAAGGACGAAGAAGAGTCCAAGGGGCCCCAGAATATTGTGATGATTGAAGACGCCGGGCCCTGCAAGAAAAAGGTTCTGATAGAAATCCCCGAAGAGGCTATCAAGAAGGCCACTGACGGACAATTCGACAAGCTGCACAGAGAAGCGGAGGTCCCGGGCTTTAGAAAAGGTCGAGCGCCGCGCCGGCTCCTGGAGAAGAGGTTCGGCAAAGATGTGTCCGAGCAGGTCAGACTGAAACTGCTCGCCGATGCGAGTGATTCGGCCGTCAAGGACAACGATCTGCAGACTTTGGGCGAGCCCGACGTCGATTTCGAGAACATAGAGCTGCCGTCCGAAGGGCCGCTGAAGTTCGATTTCGAGGTTGAAGTGCGCCCCGAATTCGATCTGCCGCCGCTCGCAGGCATTGCGGTGACCAAAACAAAACTCGAGGTCAGCGACGAGCAGGTCGACAGAGAGGTCAAGCATATGCAAAGACTCTCCGGCGTATGGACGCCTCGCACCGAAGCCGATGCGGTCGAGTCCGAGGACCAGATAGTCGCCGATGTGATCCTCAAGGTAGAGGGAGTTGACGAGGAAGAGAAACTCGACAACACCGTGATATACGTAAGGGCCAATGGCTTCGTCGGGGCGATCCCCGTCGAGAAGCTCGACGAATTGCTGATCGGCGCCAAGGCGGGCGATACGAAAGAGACGAGTCTCGACGTGCCGAAGACGTTCTTCCGTCAAGAGTATCGCGGCAAAAAAGTAGACGTCAAGATCGACATCAAAGACGTCAAGTGGCTCAAGCCCGCCGAACTGGACGATAATCTCCTCAGGCAGATAGGCGTCGAGGACGCCGATGAGCTGCGGGAGAGAATCCACGACACGCTGCAGGGCCGGCTGGAAGAACAGGGGCGAACGGAGATGACCGAGCAGATTTACAAGCATCTGCTGGATAACACGGACTTCGAGCTGCCCCTGGATGTGGTGGGCCAGCAGGCGACCATGGTGCTCCAACGACAGTACAGCAACCTTATCATGCGAGGATTGTCCCGCGAGCAGGTCGAAGAGCAGATGGAGCAGCTTCAGGCCGGCAGCGAAGAACAGGCCAAACAACAGTTGAAGACGTTCTTCATAATGGACAAAGTCGCCGAGAAGCTCGATATCAGCGTCAGCGAAGAGGAAATCAACGGGCATATCGCCCAACTGGCCATGCAGAGACAACAACGGCCCGAAAAGATGAGGGAGCAAATGGCGCGCGACGGCTCGCTGGCTCAGTTCAGTCTGGAAGTGCGTCAGAACAAGTGCATCGCAAAATTGCTCGAGACGGCCGAGGTAGCCGAGAAGAAGGCGAAGAAGGAAAAAAAGAGTAAGAAGAAAGCCGAGAAATCGCCGAAGAAGACTGCTAAGAAGACAACCAAGAAATCTGGCGAGGCTGAGGAACAATAGCCCCAAGACCCAAGACGACACCTGAGAAACGGTTGGAATATCCCGTCATGGGGAGTAAGACAGTGTGAAAAGACGCAGTATTTCTAATGGATTGAGAACGAACAGGCAGGTATTGGCATCCGATTGAGCACGGAATACGAGCTACAGATTCTATTAAGGGATTAATGAATGTCTATCGAACATCGGCCGCGGGAAATTTCAAGGGGTCCCCATTTCGCAACTCGCTGCGAAACGGAGCCCATGAACAGAGATGTGTACAGTCAGCACGGCCAATACCAGCGCTATCGGCAGATGAGTCTCGACGATATGCTGCTGGAAAACCGCATCGTATTTCTGATAGGGGAAATATCGTATCAAAGGGCTGCCGACGTCATCATGAAAATGCTGTACCTCGACAACCTCAAGCGCAGCAGCGAGATCAGCTTGTACATCAACTCCCCCGGGGGCAGCGTCGACGACACGATGGCTATTTACGACACCATGTGCTTTGTCAGCTCTCCGATCGCGACCTACTGTATAGGCAGGGCCCAATCCGGAGCAGCAATTATTCTCGCAGCCGGCACTAAAGGCAAACGCCACGCCCTGCCGCACGCCAAGGTTATGCTGCACCAGCCCTGGGGCGGGGTCAGCGGCCAGGCGGCCGACATCAAAATACAAGCCGAGGAGATATTGAAGGCCAAGGTGACAATAAGCGAGATTTTCGCAAAGCACACGGGCCAACCGGCGGAAAAAATTATCGCCGAGACCGAAAGAGACAGGTACATGACCGCCGATGAAGCTCTTGAGTATGGCCTCATCGACGAGGTGCTGCACGAAGAGGGAAAGGCCAAGGACGAGAAAGAGGCCAAGGACGAGAAAAGCGACGAAAAAGACAAACAATAGATTCGAAGTTCGAGATTCAACAATATCCGGGGAACCTGAGAAATGAGCATTAATCAGAATTTGGTGCCGATAGTTATTGAGAAAAGCGGCCGAAGCGAACGGGCATACGATATTTTTTCGAGACTGTTGAAGGATAGAATAGTCTTTCTCGCCGGACCGGTCGACGATGCAACCGCCAACCTGATCATTGCCCAAATGTTGTTCCTGAGCAATGAGGACACCAAGAAAGATATTCACCTCTACATCAACTCGCCCGGCGGCTCGATCACTGCGGGGCTCGCAATCTACGATACGATGCAGTTCCTTCGCTGCGACGTCGCAACGTACTGCGTCGGACAGGCCGCAAGCATGGCGGCCGTCCTGCTCGCCGGGGGCAGCGCCGGCAAGCGGTTCCTCCTGGCCAACAACCGGATCCTTCTGCACCAGCCGCTGATCTCCGGACAATTAGTCGGCCCGGCTACAGATCTCGACATCGAAGCCCAGGAGATACTGCGGCTGCGAGCACGTCTCTACGATATCCTGGCCGAGCACACGGGCCAGTCGGCCGAAAAAATCGACAAAGATTGCGACCGCAATCTCTGGCTTGGCGCGACCGAAGCAATCGAATACGGCCTGGCCGACAGAGTCCTGCAAAAAGCACCCGAACTCGTAAGAGACCAGGAGGAGCAGCAGGAGCAAGAATAATGAATGACGAATGTCGAATTAGAACGCCAAGAAGCGACAAAGGCCTTTTGTGTTCTGCCTTCTGTCTCCTGTCCTCTGCCCTCTGTCTTCTGCCCGTTGCGGGTTGCCAGAACGAGAAGGCAAATGAGGATAAGGCATTGATCGTACAGATGGAGCAGTTAACGCAGCAGAATGAACAACTGCGGGAGCAGGTCGATCAATCGAAAAATGAGAATACGAGATTGAAAGAGCAAGTACAGGTCCTCTCGGGCCTGCCCGAAGATGTCAGGCTCGAAAATCTCTACAGCCTCGACCGAATAATAATCGGCCGGTTGTCTGGCTTTTTCGATAAGGACAACGACGGCAAAAGAGAGAAGATGATCGTCTACGTGACGCCAGTCGACAAACAGGGCGACGGGATAAAGGCGACCGGCGCCGCCAAGGTCCAGTTGTGGGACCTGAACAAAGCCAACGGCGAGGCCCTGCTAGGCGAATGGGACGTAGAGCCGGACGAATTGAAGAAGTTCTGGTTCAAAACGCTGGTAGCCGTCAACTACAGATTGGAGTTCGAGATACCCGATACGGTTAAGAGTTTTGACGAACAATTGACGGTGAGGCTCACTTTTACCGATTACCTCAGCGGGAAAGTCTTCAAAGATCAGAAAGTAATCAAGCCGCGCTAGGCTCTGTCTGAAAACTCGATCTGGCTTCGAGCGGCTTATTTTCCGCCTGACTGCATCCGGCTGCATCGACGATAAAACCAATATCGCCTGCTTCGCCGTCTTTGCCAGGCGAAAAACCGCTCGATCTCGCACCCGACGACGGAGTTTTCAGACAGAGCCCAGCCAAAGCCAGGAACCAATCCTGATTCATCCTCGCAATCCCGCGCTGCGTCAAGCATGAGATGACTGCGCAACGAAAATGATGCTTGACTTGTCGAGTTAGTTTGACAACAATTCTCCCTATGGTGTTCCTTTCGATCGGCTCTGCCGACAAAGGCGGATTGCCTCTCAGCTTCTCGGGAACATGATTATAGAGGTGGACAATAATGAAAGTAGTCACCAAAACATATCAGACGCCGAACGGTTCGGTTGAAGGCGTCCAGACAAAATGGGCCGGATTTAATATCCTGCTGGTGACCGGCTCCAAGGGTTTCCTCGCCTGTCCGGCCATCGATGTCGATGCCTGCGAAGGATACGGCGTCGCCGCAGCGATAGTGGAAAGCACGCCTGATAATCCGATAGGCACACTGGAGCGTTTCGGGGACCGTACGGTCACAAAGGCAAACGCCAAAGCACGGGCCCTGGGCATTACAGAAGGTATGGATGTTACCGACGCCCTCGCGCTTATTGCGTGATGTTGCGCGAGCCTGGCGAAACATTTTTGCAAGAAGCTGGAGATGATTATGAAAAGCAACCACGTTTCTCGCCGAAGATTCATAGCCGGCGCCGGCGCCGCGTTCGGTGCTGCCGTAACGACCGGCCAGCCCGGTCTCGCATCCGCGGCTGCAAAGTCGGGACGAAAAGTGCCGTTCAGCTACTGTCTCAATACGAGCACTATTCGGGGCCAGAACCTGAGTCTGGATAAGGAAATCGAAATCGCCGCCGAGGCCGGCTACACCGGAATTGAGCCCTGGGTCGCAAAGGTCAACGATTACGCCGCCAGCGGCGGCAGCCTGAAGGATATCCGCAAGAAGACCAGCGACCTGGGTCTGACCGTCGAGAGCGCCATCGACTTTTCCCGCTGGATAATCGATGACGACGCCGAACGCGCCAAGGGCTTTGAACAAGTCAAGCGCGCCATGGATGTATTGGCCCGGATCGGCGGCAAACGTATCGCCGCCCCGCCGGCCGTCGCCACAAGGCAACCGGGGCTTGATTTGATGAAGGCGGCCGAGCGGTATCGTGCGCTGCTGGAACTTGGCGAGAAGATGGGAGTAGTCCCGCAGATCGAAACGTGGGGCTCTTCGAAGATTCTTCACCGGCTGGGCCAGGCAATGTTCGTGGTGATCGAGAGCGGCCACCCGAAGGCGTGTCTTTTGCCGGATGTCTACCACACATACAAAGGCGGTTCCGACTTTCACGGCTTCAAACAATTGAGCGCCCACACCGTTCAGGTTCTTCACATGAATGACTACCCTGCCGATCCGCCGCGCGAAACGATAGGCGACCGTGATCGAGTTATGCCCGGTGACGGTATCGCGCCGCTGACGCAGATCCTTCGCGATCTGATCGCAAACGGCAGCCGGGCGGCACTGTCACTGGAGCTGTTCAATCCGGCTTACTGGGAGCAGGATCCTCTGGCCGTGGCCAAGACCGGCCTGGAGAAGATGAAAGCGGCGGTAAACAAGGCTCTGGATGTAAACTGAGATATGGATGTTCGCGACGGGCGGGCCCTAACCTGCGCGGTCTCGAATTCGAATGCGCAAAGAGGGGAAGACATGAAAATCAACAAAGATAGAATCCTCACGGCGGCTCTGGCGATGCTTGTCCTAACGGGCGCAAGCGGCAGTTCCTTCGCGGCCCTGAGCCCCGAGCAGGCATCTCTCAGAGGCGTCGAATCAATGACGGTTCACGCAAGCTGCTGCGAAAGCGCCAAAGAGATAGGCTTCAGCGAAGAAGACATTCGAAGGAATATTCAAAGACAGCTTGAAGACGCCGGCATCAAAGTCCGGCCCCCGCAGATGTGGCGTGCACTGCCGGGGCGGTGCAGACTCAGGGTGGCGGTCAAGGTCTACAGGCCGGCTCATGAGGAGACCTTCGTATACAATTTGAAAGTTGATTTCCTTCAAACGGTGACGTTGGAGAGAAACCCCCAAACGCGAATTGATGTTATTACGTGGGAGCTTATGTGGTTTGCTCACGGCCCCAAAAGCAGGCTCGCCCAGGCCATCGCGCAGAACCTGGAGGTCTTGACTGCTTCATTCATCAAAGACTACCGTCAGGCGAATCCGAACAATAACGACACACGCGAGAGCCGTAACAGTGACAATGCTCCGACGGATACAAAAAGGCGCACCAAACCAAAGCCCGGGTCGTCGACAGGAGAATATGGATTCACAGGTTCGAAGGGCAGTGACGTCTTCCACAAATCGGACTGCCGCTGGGCAAGCAGCATCTCGGCCGAAAAGCTCATGAGCTACGAGACCAGGCAAGAGGCGGTGAAGGCTGGCAAACGACCCTGCAAGCGGTGCAATCCATGACGGCCGAGAACTTGCGTATGAGACTTCAGTTCATTTCATGTAAGGTGATGCAGAGAGAGGCGTACTTTTGTGCCGCCCGCTCTAAGAACGTTGTCGACGTGGCCCTGATGGAACAGGGCCTGCACGATACGCCGGACGAGCTTCGAAACCAAGTGCAGAAGGCTCTCGACAACACCCTCGATATCCAGGGACGTCCCTACGATGCTTCTCTGCTCGGCTACGGTCTTTGCAGCAACGGCATCGTGGGGCTCTCGGCGAAAATCCCCCTCGTCGTACCCCGGGGCCATGACTGTGTGACACTGCTGCTCGGCTCGAAAGAGAAATATCAGGAGTACTTCGACTCGCACCGCGGAGTTTATTGGTACAGCACCGGCTGGATCGAAGCGGGCAAACAGCCCAGCAAGGAGCGCCACGAAAAACTGCTCGCGGAATACAAAGAAAAATACGGCGACGACAACGCTCAATATCTGATGGAGGTCGAGCAGGACTGGATCACCCAGTACAACTGGGCCACCTACATCGATTGGGGGCTTGCCAACACCGACAAATACAAAGACTACGCCAGGGGGTGCGCGGAGTTTCTTAATTGGAGCTATGACGAGTTGAAGGGCAGCCCCGCCCTGATGCAAAGGCTCCTTGACGGCGACTGGGACGACGGCGATTTCCTAATCGTCCAGCCCGGCCAAGAGATCAATGAAGACCTGACCAGCAAGGGCATAATAAAAGCTCAATAGCACGATTAGTCAAAGACGGCGGTCGAAGCACGCTGCCTTGGAAGCTGCCTAATGGATTCACTTACGATAATTATCATAGCCGTCGGACTGGCGATGGACGCCTTTGTAGTCTCAATCGTAAGCGGCAGCGCGTACAAGCAGTTGCACGTCAGACACGCTCTGAGAATGGCGCTTTTCTTCGGCGCCTTCCAGGCGTTCATGCCCTTGATCGGCTCTCTGGCCGGTCTGACCCTGAGAGAATACATAGCACGTTATGACCATTGGATCGCTTTCGGACTTCTGGCCGCGGTCGGCGGAAAAATGATCTATGAGTCCTTGAAGATCAAATCCGTCGAAGAGAATCCTGATCCGTCGAATATTTTCGTCCTGCTGGTACTGTCGGTCGCGACCAGTATCGACGCCTTGGCGGTTGGTATAACTCTTTCGCTCATAGCCGGCTCCATCATCGTTGCAGCAATAATCATAGGACTGATAACCTTCATCCTGTCCTATCTCGGCGTCTACATAGGCAAGCGATTCGGACATTTCTTCGAGAGCAAAATGGAAGCCATCGGCGGGGTCATTCTCATAGGAATTGGCACAAAAGTCCTGATCGAGCACTTGTTCTTCTAAAAGATCCTTGTGGTTTGTTGGAAGAACAATACAATGGCGTTGCTGTTTTGTCGAATTTGGCAACGGCAAGCAAGTTAGCCGATCTGTTAATCGCAGGTGTGGTTTGTATGGCTTCAAAAGTATATTTCATCAGAGCCTCCCGCGACCAAGGGGACGATGCGATCTCAGAGAAGGCACGCACTCTGTTCAAGGCCGGCGGCTTCTCTGACTGCTTCAGGGAAAATGATCTTACGGCGGTAAAGGTCCACGTAGGCGAAGACGGCAACACGACATACATAACAGCTCCCTGCATTAAGGGATTGGCCGACGAGTTGCTCGGATTGAAGACAAAGCCTTTCGTGACCGATACGACCACGTTGTACGTCGGGCGAAGGCACAACGCAGTTGACCATGCCGTCCTGGCTGCCGAGCACGGGTTCGGCCTGGAAGGATTGGGAGTACCCTGGATTGCGCCCGATGGGTTGTCGGGAACTTGTGCCGAGGCGGTCCAAGTCAACGGCGAGATCAACAAGGAAGTTTTCATCGCGCACGGCATCGCCAGGTGCCAGTCGATTCTCTCGGTGGCGCATTTCACAGGTCACGTCGCCGCGGGCCTCGGGGCTACGCTCAAAACAATGGGGATGGGCTGCGCGAGCAAGCACGGCAAGATGGCGCAGCACGCGGCTCTTACGCTCGAGATCAGCGCCGGCTGCACGAGCTGTGGCGTCTGCCGCGAATACTGCCCCGCCGATGCGATCACACTTGACGACGTCCAGGCATACATCGATCAGGACAAGTGCATCGGCTGCGCAGAGTGCATGGCAATGTGCAGATTCGGCGCCGTCAGATGCAACTGGGGCCAGGAGACCGAAGTGATGCAGAAAAGCGTCGCCGAGCATGCTGCCGGCGCGCTAAAGGGCAAGGAAAACAGAGCGGCGTTTTTCAACTTTGTGATCTCGGTCACCAAAGACTGCGATTGCTTCGACACGCCGAACATGCCCAAGATGGTCGATGACATAGGCATACTTGCATCGACCGATCCGGTGGCTGTCGATGCGGCGGCGTTAGATCTGGTGGAAGACAAGGCCGGCCGCACACTCGGGGCACTAATAAGAAATAAACGGCTCGATCCGCGGTGCCAGATCAGACACGCCGAAAGTATGGGGCTGGGCACCAGCACGTACGAGTTAGTGCAAGTCGATTAGCAATTCAAATCAAACAAGCAGATTCATCCGTGTCACTGGGATCGATATTAAGACAGAAGCGCGAGGAGTTGGGTTACACGCTGGACGAAGTCAGCAACCGAATCGGATTTTCCAAACCTTGCCTTTCCACCATCGAAACAGGCAAGGCGAAGAATCCGCCGAGCGATGAGGTGCTGACCAAGCTCGAAAAACGAATCTCCCACAGACGATGTCCTGAATTGGCCCAAGCCCTGAGTGAAGTCGAAGGAGGGAAAAGGAAGAAGCTGCAGATGGTCGACCAGATCAAGTACGGGATCGCTTCGGGGCGGCTGCTGCCGGGCGAGCAGTTGCCTACGGTGCGCGAATTGGCGGTCCACCTTCAGGTCAACCCGAATACGGTGCGAAAGGGGTATTCGGAGCTGGAAATATTGGGGATTCTGGATACTCAGCAGGGGACGGGGACCTTCGTCGGGCAGAAGGAGGTGGAAATCGCCGAGACCGAGAAAGAGCGAATGCTCGAGCAGATCTGCAGTGAACTTGTCGCGAGGGGCAATCAGTACGGCTTCACGTTAGAGGAAATTGTGGCTCATTTGCAAAGGAGAATCGAAAATGGCGGCTAGAAAGAACAGATGTCGAAACTCACACGTGAGTACGAGGAGAGCGCTCGGGCGAAGACCAAGGATGCGAATATTACCTGGGTGGACGTCAAGGAGCCGGGCATCAATTGGGTAGCGTTGCTGGTGGCGTCGGTGGTGGGCCTGGCTGGTTCGGTCGTGAACAGGCTTGTGGCCGGCGACTGGCTCGCGATGAATGCAGCCGTAGTGGTGCCAACAACGCTATTGAGTGCGTTATGCCTGTTCTCGATAAAGATCGCCAACCAGTGGGAGCGGGTGATCGTGCTGCGGCTGGGCAATTTCAGCCGGCTCAAGGGGCCCGGGCCGTTTCTTATGATTCCGATCATAGAGACCCTGGCGCAGGTGGTGGACATGCGTATTCGCTCGACGGATTTCAGCTCGGAATCGACGCTGACCAAGGATACGGTGCCGGTGGACGTCGATGCGATATGCTTCTGGATGGTCTGGGATGCGAAGAAGGCGATTCTGGAGGTGCAGAACTTCTATCTGGCGATTGTGCTATCGGCTCAGACTGCGCTGCGGGATATTATCGGAACGCATAAGCTGGACGAGTTGCTGACGCATCGTGAGCAGCTTGGCAAGAGGCTGCGGGAGATTCTGGACGAGAAGACCAATCCCTGGGGCACTACCGTGCAGTCGGTGGAGATCCGCGATATCATTATCCCCAAGGGACTGGAGGACGCGATGAGCAAGCAGGCCCAGGCCGAGCGGGAACGGCAGGCGAGGATCATACTCGCGACGGCCGAGACCGAGATCGCAGCGAACTTCGCCGAGGCGGCCAAGCAGTATGAGTCGAACCCTGGGCCGATGCACCTGCGGGGGATGAACATGCTGTTCGAGGGGCTCAAGGAAAAGGGGTCGATGATCATCGTGCCGAGTTCGGCGCTGGAGACGATGAACCTCGGGGCGATCGGCGGCCTGACCGCGTTTGGACAGGCCAGAAACATCGACGCGAAGGATTAGGCCGCCCGCTCGAGATGCTATCGAAGCACCGAGGCCACCAGCGTAGCAACAGCGTGACGCCAGAGAAAAGTCTCGCCGCCGGCTATTTCAGATTGACGCCCGGATTTTGGTCTGCTATATTATTGACCTGCTCGCGAACGGCAACAGTTCGCGAACGGCAAGAGTCGCCGAAGTGGCGGAATTGGCAGACGCGCGGGATTCAAAATCCCGTCCTGGCAACAGGGTGAGGGTTCGACTCCCTCCTTCGGCAATGTACTTCTGTGCGGCTGTGGCAGCGGTTTCTTGGATTCTAAACCGTGTTTGGAGCAATTCGCCTTTGCGATGTCACCCGCATGTTTCTCTTCATTGCCGTTCGCCTGAAGATGCTGTTTTTCGCATTCACGCGCCAAACGCAGCATCAAGACATTTTCACTGGCGTTCGCATCATCCGTTCCTGTTGCCTTTGCTCTTCTTGCGGCAAGACCGAAAGGTCCGCCAGCTTGCCGCTCGCCTCAGACTCCTGCCCTCGCGAGCCGCGGCTGTACCTCGACGTCGTCAAGTTCACGCCGTTGTGCCGCATAATCCACCGTGCGATTTTCGGATGGCGCCCGCTCGCAACCAACAGGCTCCCCGCGCAGCCCTCAAAGTCAAGCGAAGACACCCACAGACTCCTCAGCTCAGTCAATCGCAAGGCTGATTCACAAGCCAGCCCGTACAACCTCGCCCGCTCAGGTCCGGCTACTCCCATAACCGCCAGCCCTTGCCGCGCGGCTATCAGCAGTGCCCCGCCCTCATCGACCTCGAGAGATAGCCGCTTCTCTTGTGTCTGTATAGAGCTTTCTCAATCATTCTATCACCCGGCCGCAACAAGCCGCCGGCTAACGTCGCATTGAAAACGTATACCCATATTTCCAGCCTTTGCCCGTGGTATCCTGCTCGCAGCCCTGGCCCAGCATTCGCCTTTCCCATTGCCGAGCAGCCGGCTCGGACGTGAATTGTTGCATTACGCGGAAATCCACGGGGTTGCCCCGGCCCCGTTTGATTCGGTCCGGCTCATCGGTAAGACCTGCATATCTCATATAAATACTGCCCTCGTATGTCATTACTGAATTCTAACTTCTAAATTCTAAATTCTAAATTCTGAATTCACTCTATCGGCCAACCGCCACGGTCAGCGGGTGTTTTCTTCGCTATACAGCTTTCCTCTTTATATCACAAATTGTGATTACTTTATCCGCCAGAAGCCGTGGGCGGCGATTCCTTCAATCTCTCTTTCGCTTCGACTTGGCAGAGTGGGGCTCCTTCGCCTTGAGCTCAGGCCGAAAGTTGCCCCACCGTCCTTTCCCTCGGATTAGGATGCCGAATTACTTCCTGGCTTCGTCGACATAGTCGATGAGCACCTTGGCTAGAAGTGGGAAAATTATGGTGGCGTCACATTTGATTTCGACGAAATTCTCCTTGTGGCTAGGTAGAAATTTGCCCCACGTAATGCCTTCTGAATATGTGGAACCTGAAAGATGGCCTAAGCTTTCCTGATCGGGGCAAATCCTTACAGCGGCCACTACTTCAGGGAGGACAGTCTTGCAAGGAAGCTTATCACGCTCCGATTGCGATCTCAAAAAGGGAATCATCTGTTGACCCCAGTTTCGCGGAACACCGCCGCCGATGGTCAAAAAAGCAATACGCTTTTTAGACCGGATCCAGTTTGCGTATTCTGCCAAATCTCGCATAGGATCATATACGAGTTTCTTCATTTGAGTCGAGCATAGAGCTTCATTGTAACGAAATAGGTATAGACCCAGTTCCGAATCTGTGAAAGCAGGAACGTATGCGTTTATGTCGCGTTCCAGAACCGACCGCAAGAATCCTGTTGACCCTCCTGGCTTTAACATGCTCGATGCAAGCGTGCGTATAATCTCAAAACTTGCGTATTCACTCGTTGCATCCATGCTCGAAAACACATGATGTGCTAATTCCTCTAGTTTCTCAAGATTGGATTCGGGCTCAATGGAATCATATATCCTGTTTAGTTTTCGTACACATAATTCCTCATCGGAAAGGTTGCTAGGTGCCTTATGATGATGCATTCCAAGCTCTTCGACAAGACTATGCGTAACAATCGCACCAGTTGTAATAACCACTTTCACAATAGATTTTGATATCAAACTGCCGAATATACGTCCAAGCTTAGCTACGGTCATGGCTCCGGATACGGTAAGAATCAAGGCGCAGTCTGGATCGTCAACAATATTCCTTAGAATCGAAAAAGCTTTTCCAACAGATCTGCCTCCAAAGGATGCTTGAGACATATAACTGAGAACATCAGATATATCAGCACAGTTATCTATATCAATGGGTATTAGTTTTTTGAGTTTTATAGATGTTCGACAATTCATAAATTATGCTCTTCAAATTATCCTTCAATTTTGGAGGTGGTATTATCAAGATGCATTTCACACATAGCTGAATAATCACCAACCTTATGCATCATTTCATTCCAAGTTGTTTTCGTAAGGTTTAAACAATACATATCATGTTTATCCCTACGATTCTTAGCTATAGATACTATTTTAAAACCCAAATGTTTCAATATACGTTCAGAATCTTTTGTTACTGCTACTGCGAATAATTCCCTATTCTTTCTAAGAGCAAAAAGGTGTTTCACGTAAAAGATCATTGCCCATATCATTACACAAGCCCTTTTACGGCTAACATATTTAGGATGGTCGCGGGTAATTACTCCACTAATATATAATCTGTTACATTTCTTTGACTCTTCATATGATAAGATGTCTTCTGCTCCGAGTTGCGCGTCGGCCACTTTACCTTTGATATATTGGTCCATAAAGCTGTCGCTAAGAGCTAATATTCCGAAACAAGCGCATAATTCCCCAGTTGAATTAGTTATTTGAACAAATGCTTTAGGATTCTTCATTCGCCATTGTTCAGCGATATCCGCGGAAACATATTCATTGCCATAGTACGGCTTGGTCATATCACAAGCTTCGCGTAGCTTTGGGCCTGAACAGAATTCACAGGAATACGATCCATCTGAACTCATCTCATCGATCAATGAGTCTGGTATAAGCTTCATGCGACCACGCAAGTATGACGCTATTAGTGCGAGTGAAACGCTTATTGTCCCTGCCATAATATAATAAGTTGATGAGACTGTAGTACCTACTGCTCCAATGGCTGGAAGAATAAATTCGGAAATAGTAATACAAGCAAAAAATACAGATACACCGAGGGCCTTTCCGTTTCCTATTCGTATAATAAAATTAGGTGAGACTCGTCTAAAACTCATTTATTTAAGGTTCCACTTATTATTATTCCCAGCAACCCCACCATTTTGCAAAGCTTTCCATTTTTCTAGTTAGTGACATATTTCCATTATCATCACACCACATCACCTTCGCGAATCCATGTGAAAACCGAGTTTCCCACGGTATGTGGTATGCTCCTGCATTCATCCAAATAATGTAATCGCCTATGGCGATATCACAAGATAAATCCGCTCTTACCAACCTGTCAAAGGCCATACAAGTAGGTCCACATATAGTTGTTAGCTTTAAGGGGCCGTTTCGTCTCGGTATTGTAAAAAAATCATGAATTTCCCAATCTGACACAAGTGCATGATTAGTTCTACCCCCATCGCAAATGAGATAACGTGATTCATCGCGGCTTTTTATATCTATGACTTGCACAACAAGTACCGCAGATCTTGCGGTGAGATATCTACCGTTTTCGAACCAGATCTCGCAAACGCTTGGTATTTGGTTCGGTATATCTAGAAGAATCTTGCGAAGTGCGTTCAAATCAAATTGCGGAGGATCTTGTTTTTGTTCATAAGAGCGCTCGCCAGACACCGGGAATCCCCCTCCACAATCAATGTACGTTGGATTCAAGTTTGTTGATTTACATATTCGAGCAGTTTCTTTTATAGCTTTCTCATAAGAGGTCGGCGATGAAATGTTCGACCTCAAATGAAAGTGTATCGATTCGATATTTATCGCTTTCTTGCGTAAAGTTTCGGCAGCTCTTTCCACCTCATCTCTAATCATTCCAAATTGTGTCCCAAAAGCAGGCTCGTCAGGATCATATTCTTCACTTGTATTGCAACGAAGACCGATTCGCCATTTGCACGCCTTAGCCTGCGCAATTAATGTGTCAATTTCGCTGAGTGAATCGAAATGTACACGAATCCCGGCGATTTTATGACGGGGCAACCAATTTTGTTTAGCAACACCATTAACTAATATTTGGTCTGGCTTAAAACCTTCTTTCAAAACTGCAAGAAACTCATACTCACTCACAACCTCCACGCCGTATCCAATATCGCGCCACATCCTAATTAAAGGAGCCACAGGATGAGTTTTGAAAGATAACCAGTGCCGAATTGGCAAGTCAGTCGCAAGCCCTTTAAGTTCTTCCAAAGCATTCTGAATTGGTTGCCACGTTGATAAGTAAAAAGGAGTGTCCCATTTTGAAACAGCTTGCTTAACTAGCTCCATCCAGTAAGCTCTCATTGTTGACCTCTCACTAATTTGTCAACAGCAGTCCTATCTATTTTGCCAGAGGAAGTATGTGGCATCGATTTTATCAATAGAACGTCGGTCAATTTTTCATTTGGCGTTAGAACAGCATTGACTTCGTCTAAGAATACATCTTTGTTCGCCGAATGTGAATCCGAAGGAACAACCACTGCAATAAGCTCAAATAAAGTATCATTTATATCTCTCGTACTGATGGAACATTCCGCTACTGATTTTATTCGTCTCAACTTGCCTTCGATATCCGATTTAAATAAGGTTTCACCATTTCTTACAATGCAGTCCTGTTGTCTTCCTCTAATATAAAAGTAGTTATCTTTATCAACATATCCTATGTCTTCTGATATAATAAGATTGTTTTGTTTTACTCGTCTTGTTGCATCGGGGCGGTTGCAATATTTATAAAAGCCGGCTTCTTCACTTCCGGCAATCCTCCCTAAAGTATCTGGCTGTATGATTTGTTTGCAGTTTTCATCTACTATATAAAGCTCGTCCGTCAGAAATGGTCTTCCTATCGAATTTGGTCGCGTTTTAATATCATCAGGGTCAGTGATTGTACCTAGAGACTCTGAATTGCCCCAAGATTCTACGACGTCCGAACCAAGTTCGCACTTCACGGCAACCTTATCGTCACCCGAAATGGGGGCGCCCATTACTAGAATCGTTTGGGCCTGCCGCAGAGGAGTGGCCTGAGTCTGTGCTATTCTCAGAAAACTCCTCAACTGATCGGGAACAAAGAAGGCCCATTCAAGTGACATTTCCTTTAGGGTCTGCTGATAGTCTTCCCATACCTCATTTGGGTCGTTGTCATTGGCGAAATCATTGAGGACGATGCGCCCACCAACGAGTAGAGTCGAAAGCGCCAGTACGAGCCCGCCAGTGTAATATATAGGCCTACCGATGTAGAAAGTAGACTTTCGAGAAAGTCCCAGTTCAAGGCACCACCCAAGGAGTTCCGTGACGATAGAGTTATGGTCTCGTTCAATACCTTTAGGTATTCCTGTTGTGCCCGACGAATAAAGAACTCCCCATTCATCGCCGGGTCCACGCAATGGCCACACAGGCTCACAGTAACTTTCCTCGTTCACCCGTTTGAGTACAGCGTCTATTCCTAATCCCTGAACCATCGCTGAACCAGCAAAGAGCGCTTTCCTCGCCTCTGTTACGTCATCATGTATTACGAAGCGCAGATCAGCGTCTTTCATGTTGACCGCAAGGGCTTCATCTGGTAAGCCGGTGTTAAGGAGCACGGCAGACTTGCCCACCCTTAGGATACCGAGTAGGGATACCAAGAAATCTAACTTCGGCTTTACAGCAATACCAATGCGTTCACCAGTCGCATATTTTTCCTGGAGCGAAATAGCCATCCCGTTCGCAAGCTTGTTCAACTCGCCAAAGGAAATCTTCCGAGTTCCTTGAATCACAGCGCAAACCTGACTTCTATATCTTCCCCAATGCGCAACAGCCTCTGAAACACCAAATTGCATCTAAGCACCTCTCTTGCAGCAGCACGACTACTTGTTCCTCTCCGACATGAAGTCCTCCGTGGACATTACACGGGAAAAGCCACTCTCTAGACACTCGCCGACAAATTTCCGCATCTCCTTCTCGTCGATATTCTCCGTGCCAGGGGTACCCGTGGCATCGAGAACGAAATCCACAAAGTAGTCCTTGTCGTGCGCACTTCTCGCCGTTGACTCGCAGCAGAAGTTAGTCATAAAACCACAAATGACAACCCCCTCAACTTTTGCTTTCTGGAGATGTTTTTCCAAATCTGTTCCTTCAAAGGCCGAATATCGATTCTTCACAATCTCAAGACAACTCTTAGGTATTTTCAGACGATCGTCATATTCAACCTCATCTGAACCCTCTTTGAAGTTGAAATCTTCTTCTGGTTCTCCAGAAAAATCAAACATTCGTCCGAGGTCAGATCCATCGACCTTGTGTACATGCCGAATCAGATAAATCGGCTCTTTCCTCTTCTCAAATTCACTGATCAGTTTGTTTATTTGGTCTACTGTTGCTGCCGAATCCTCGCAGTACATGTCCGATTCCTCATCCGTGTAGAGTTTCTGAACATCTATTACCACCAGTGCCTTTTTCATAATACGTATCCTTTCAAAGAGTTAAGTTCTCCATTTTCTCAATCGACTGAATCACAGTCGCCGCACAAATACGAAGTATTACGGCGTCGCCACGAGCGAGCCAAGCCATTTTGGGCATTTACCCATTCACTATGAACGCCAATTTCTCCGCCATTACGCCATTTCCTAAAATATCTCTGTGCGCTGCGGACCTCTCAAAAACTCAAACCTAACATCGAAGTGCCACAAAATCAGCCAGATTCGCTGTGCCAAAACCTGCGATCAAACCTTCGACGCCGGTCTTCATACAAATCTGATAAATTTCTTTGCCGTTGCCGGCATCTTTCAGCTTCGGGTCAATCAGTTCCGCTCTGGTTTCCGCTTTGTTCATAGACTATTTTTCATTCTGATGTACGCGAATCTTCCAAACGCCTTTTTCAAGAAAAGCTTCTATGGTTTGGCGATTTGCCTTATTTATTAAATTAGAGTGTGATACCTTGTACCTTTTCGCATACTCGGCAAGCGTCATAATGTGCGCGCCTTCCAGATACGCAAGCCTCTTGTAATAACTATTCGTAAGCGCTTTGCCGACTATTTCCTCCATGATTTTTGTATTACCTTTTTCGCCAAACTCCTTGAAAGCATCGTAATACATTCTTCTGTCAATGAATTTAATATTCATCGGCACAAAGCCTTCTCGTATGAGCAAATAATTGTTTATCACTCTTCCGATACGGCCATTACCATCAACGAATGGGTGTGTGTGTTCAAATGTAAGATGCAGCAGCGCGATACGTTTTATAATATTTTCATGGCTGTTTGCGTTATACCCCGCAATCATTTTTTCCAGTCTTCCTGCTACTTCTTTTGGGTCGGGTGCTATGTGGCCGGCAACCCTGACCCACTCACCGTCTTTGCGAAATCTTCCGGCGACATCATCCCGGATATTTGCTATGAGCATTTTGTGCAGCGATAGAATAACATCAAGAGTGAGTTCCTGTTCCCTGGCTTTTGTATCGATATAAGAAACCACCCGCGCGAGGTTTTTCGCTTCAAAAATTTCTCTTTCAGAGATGTATCTATCAAGGTCTATTTGCAGAAGGATTTTCTCTGTTTCTTCGAGAGTAAGCGTGCTGTTCTCGATGGCATTGGAGTTATACACCTGCTCGGCAACCTCTGCTTCACTCAATAATTTCATAAGCGATTGTTTACCGATAGACGCGGCATAATACCGCTCTCTTAAGCGATTGATTGAATTAAAAACATGTAATACTTTTGCCATAGCTACAGTATGTACTTTTTCACTCTTTTGTCAACATAATCGTGAAAATCTATAGAAAAAGCAGCAAATTTCACGGTATTCAGTGGACAGCTCGTTGCACAAATACTTATACAGGTTCACCACATCAGCCGGCGCCGTCCACGCACTCGACTCCAGCGGCCGCAAGGTCCACCGAGGGCATTTTCAAAGCGTTACATTTTGTAACGGTTTGCCCGGACCCATCGCAATCCGCGGCTGTACCTCGGCATCGCCAGGTTCATGCCGCTGTGGCGCAAAAAGCCGCCGGCTAACGGCTCATTGTAGCCGAAACAACTTTAACCGGCAGGAGGCCTGGCTTACATAGTTTCCGTATACCCATATTTCCTGCCCACGCAATCTCATAAGGCAACCTCGGAGGTGTTCTGCGCTCGTGGAATCGATGGTCTGCACTCGAACGGTATTACAGGGCAACATTTTCTGAGATCGCGCTTTGAATCGAGATCGGAGTATGACTTCCGGGATTACGTATTTTCCCCAATTGACAAAAGCGTGTGTTGTGTTGTGTTATGTTGTGTTCGGTCGGGCAAGCATGGATGCTTCCCGTTGTCACGAGCCCCTCTTGCGGACTATGCGAATTGCCCACCCGGAGATCACTTTCTCCGGAAAACTAAGGCCACAACTGCAGGTCATCGATAAAGATGATGCCGGAGCCGCCGCCTTCGATTCCAATGGTCATGCCCGTGACATTTTGCAGGTTCGTCCCCAGCGATACCAGGTCGATACTCCACTGAGTCCATTCGGGCCTGGCAATGTCGCCGGCGTCTCCGCCATAGTCCGCTCTGACCGCATTGACCTTCACGTAGAGCTTCCCGCCCGCATTTGCCTCGCTACCAAGGAAATATAGTACAAGCGTCCTGATGCCGAATTGTGTCCAGTCTAAGGCAGGATCAAAGGCCAGCGCCGCTTCCGAATGGGGCTCGCTTGTGTTGTCGTACAGCAGCGGCATGGACTGCCTGTCGCCGTGAACGAGAAGCTTCTCGACCGACGGTACTGTGAGGTAACCGACTTGTGCGCCGTTGCCGGCGACGTTCCAGCCGTCGACCCAGACTTCATAGATCCGAGTACCCTGCCCTTCCTCGTCGTTGTAGCCCTCCATGTCATCCAGTACCAAGAAGGCACTTGTGGAGAAGCTCCAGACCTTGCCTTCCCAAACCGCAGGTGTCTGAGCCTGATTAGTTTCATCGACGCGCCAGAAATAGGTGGTTGAAAGGGACAGGTGGCCGGCATCGAAGAAAGGATCCGCGACTGTGGCGACGGGTTCGGTAGCGGTCAGGACAGCCTGTTCATCCGTGCCAAAATAGACGTCATGCGAGGTGGCCACTCGACCTGAACGCCAGGTCAGAAGAGGAACCGGACTAATGCCGCCGGCGCCGGCCTCGGGCTGCGGGTTTCTCGCAGCCATGGGAATGTAGAAGAATCGTACTTCGCTCAGACCATAACGGTTCCAGCCACCCCAGTTGCCCTTGGCCGCGATCCGCACGTAACGGGCGACCGCGCCGCCAAAATCGATCGCAATATCGTGAGCGGCCGCAGGCGCTCCGGCCGCAGCGGGCAGCTCCAGGTTGTCCGCGAGAGCGACCCAATTAGTCCCATCCGCAGAATACTCAATCATCACGTCCTTCAGCCCGAACCCCACAATTGACTCGAACGTCTGGTTGAAGTTCCACACCCACATCTCGTGCAGGCTGTACACGCGGTCGAATTCGTACTCGATCCAGGGGCTGACGTCGCCGGCCCCGCTGAGCCACATGTCGTTCTCACTCGCAGAATGTAAACCGTCGGCATCCAAACCTGAGCCGTCCACGGTCTTGCCAGGCGCCATGGTGTCGTCGTGCCAGCTCGATGCCGACGCCGTGATGGCTGAGCCCGGCATGGCATAGGCGAGCGGCTCGGTAGTGAAAATCCAGACCTGGCCCTTATTCCAGCCCGTAACGTCGTTGGCCTCATCGACACGCCAGTAATAGGTGGTCCCAAAGCCAAGTTCAGCGGGTACGTATTCCGGCACGCTCGTTATTCCCGCAAGAGTGGCTGGCGCCCCGTCGTTGACGTCGGAGAAGACATCGCTCACATAGACTCGGTGCCCGCCGATTGCCGGCGCGTATGTCCCCGGCTGCCAGTTCAATACCATGTCCTTCGAGACATCGCTCTCGCCGTTTTCCGGGCTTGGCCGGCTGGCCTGATCGCGCGAAATCCAGACGCTCAATTCGAATCCGTTCAAATACGCCTCATTGTGGATGCCATCGTTGTTGTCGCCAAGCGTGATAATGACATCATGGACGCCGTCGGAGCGGAACCTGAAAGTTGAGGAGGCAACAAATGTAGGTCTGGGCCCCCACGACTGTTGCAGATGGTCGGCCACCAATCGCATCCCATCGGCGTCCTGGACGGTGATATTAAGCGTCCCGTCATCGTTCGTAACATCTTCGTTCGTGTCGTGGTGGTAACCCTTGAAGGTATAGATCCCGGCGGACAAGCCCTTGATCGCCATGTCAAAAGGATCGCTTTCTTTGAATGCATCTTCGAGCAGATCGTGCAACGGGATGCTATCGCCCATATCGGCACGGTTCCGGCTGTCGATCCTGATGAAATCGATCGTGAAATCAACATCAAAATCAGCCTCGTTGAGGAACTGCCGCGACGTGTCGGCATTGCCCAGCCGAACGTTATCGGTGTTCCAGTCAATCCAGCCACGTTCCACGTCTCCACTTTGGGACAGGTCCACGCGGACAACAGGCGCTGCTGAGACCACAGAGGCAGTTACTATAATGCAAGACAACATACTGAACAGCTTCTCAAACATCACTTTTCCCCTTCCAGATTGAAAAAAAACATAACCTCACCCAAGCACATTTTTGCGTTCTCAATTTTGTTGCACTCCATCCGCAGTTAATGATGCGAAGTGTCCGTGGCCTTTGATTCAGGCCGAAATCCATTTGACTAGATCGGATTCGTTATTGCCCTTTTGCTCCTCCTTTCTCCTGCCGCGGAAGGTTGAGTGACTGTAAACTCGGATTTCCCGTCTACACTTCACTGGGAAGTCTGTGCAAGCCCTAACAAGTCCTATCATACCGTAATCTCACCTCAATTCAAACACTATTCTGGCAGGTTGAACCTGCCCTGCCGGCAAGCCGGGAGCCGGGGGAAATTCAGCTTCTTCTTGACGCAGGGCAGGAAAATATAGTATGAGAGAGGTGGTGAAGTCTGTGGATTTTCAGGGCCCGCCGCGACTAATGTCCTGCGTTTTCAGAGATGGCGCTTTAAATTTAGTCTTACACTTGCAGTCCGGCACCTATTTGTGTCATAATAATGCTGATGAACTCACGAATGAAACCCATTACCTCTGTTTGAGAGAGAGATGAGCAGCAGTCATGTGCAAGCGGAAAGGGTTTACGTTAATAGAACTATTGGTTGTAATTGCGATCATCGCAATACTGATGGCCGTCCTCATGCCCGCACTGAATCGGGCCAGAGAGCAGGGCAGACGCGCGGTTTGCCTTAATCATCTAAAGACACTTACACTCGGCTGGATGATGTATGCTGATGAAAACGACGACAGGCTTGTCAACGGCGAAGCCTATTGGAACCCTGGCGGCGCCCCGGCCGCCCCTGTGCCCACATCGGGCCCTCACAAGGGCGAGCCCTACTGGGTTGGCAACGACTGCGCTTCCGGTTTCGCGCAGGGAGAACAACGACCGCTTGACATACAAAGGCAGGCAATACGAGCCGGAGCGCTGTTTCCGTACTGCGCGGCCGAAAAAGTGTACCGGTGCCCGACAGGTATTCGTGGAGAGATGCGCACGTACTCCACAGGCTACGGGATGAACGGTTGTTTCGATGCAACTGGAACGTATACAGGCAACCGGGGAGTGAGAGTGGGCAGGACGGTGTTGATGGTCAAGAAGCGATCGGAAATCTCCGTCCCCGCTCCGGCCTATAGACTCGTTTTTCTTGATGAAGGGCGGATCAGCCCGGACAGCTATGCGATTCACTACACCACGGCCAGATGGTGGGACCCTCCGTTTGTCCGGCATGGGGACGGCACGAACGTCTCTTTCGCCGACGGCCACAGCAACTACTGGAAGTACAGAGGAGCCGAGACGATACGGGCCGGTAAGATGGTAAACCCGCCGTATAACTATACGCCCACTACCGACGAGGGCCTGGCTGATTTGCAGAAGATGCAGGAAGCCATCTGGGGCAGATTGGGATATTAAGAGAATTAAAGGTGCATGAGGACTCCTTCCGCAGAATCGCAAACCTGCAAGCTCTGCTGTCTGCCCTAATGCGATAAACGCATGCGGATTAACACGCGAAGTGCGGCTGCTAAGATTACGCATTTTCCCCAATTGGCAAAAGGATGTGTTATTGTTTCTCTTGCCGGCCTAAGGGACAGCGTTAATGCCATCCCAGAGATTCTGTCTTTTCGACCGAGTAAAGTGAGCGGAGAAATCCGGCCGCGAGTAGAGACACAGTTCCCTTCGGTGGGGCAAGCCCCCCCTGCTCAAGCGGGCTTGCCGAATGAGTAGCGGATGACACCGCGCGGGCAATTGTCGGCGCAGGAGCCACAGAGAATGCATTCGCTGTGCTGCATCGACTCGGCCTGGACCATCTTCGCCACCTCCAGACTCATCGGGCAGACTTTCTCACATCGTTTGCATTCGGAGCATTGGCTCTTGTCCGATTTCAAATGCAGGGCGGGCGCCTTCAGCAATCGCCCGAGCCTTGTCCCGATTATCATAAAGGGCGCCATCCAGCAGCCGTAGTGACAAAATCCCCGCCTGCCGGCGGTCAAGGCCGGAATCATGATAGCGCCTGTCACTATGAAATAGATGATGTACGCCCCGGGCTCGACTACAGACAGGCCGTACCGCGTACTGTGGTGACTACATAATTTTTGCAGGAAAAGCAAACCCCTGCCTGGTGGAGTTTGTAGGTGAAGACGAAAAGCAGGGGTTTAGTGTCTATGCACAGCAGGTCATAACCTACTGATAAGCTCTTTTACCATATAAAGACGTTTGTCGAACGAAAACGTTACAGTTGTTTCTCAAAAAAAAGGGCCCTCCGGGGAAAAAAAGTCAAATGAGTCAAAACGCCACCGCCGGCTTGGGTGAGTAATGAAGAAATTCGCAACTTCTGTCGAGCTGTCAATCGCAGATCATCCAATACCGCCCTGCCGCACGTTTGATTGTTGTGGAGATGCCGTAGAGGCGCTGGATTAGTTGGGGGCAGACAACTTCCTTCGTCGGACCATTCTCGATTATCCGCCCGTTGGCGAGGATCAGGGATCTTTCAAAAACGGGCATAATCTCCTCGATGTGGTGCGTGACAAGTATCAGCCCCATTTCACGCTGGATCTTGGCCAGATTATGGATTGAAGCCAGCAAGAGCTCGCGACCGCCGGGATCCAATCCGGCACAAGGCTCATCGAGGATCAACAAGAGCGGACGGGCCATTCGCGCCCGCGCAATCAGTACTCTCTGCTTCTCACCCTGCGAGAGCGTCCCAAACCTCTGCTCGGCGATGTGGGCACAACCCATCTCGTCAAGATACCTCCGGGCCCGCGCAAAGTCGGCGTCATCCGGCTTTTGTCCGGCGAACTGGCGAAGTCCCAGTTGTGCGAATCTGCCGGATACGACGGTCCGAGCGACAACTTCGCCCGGCGGGATTTGATCCGTGAGCGAAATTGTGACCCAGCCGATGCTCTCTCTTAGCTGGCGCAGATTCACGAGGGCCCTGCCCTTTCGATAAATCTCCCCGCCGGCGTTTGCCCAGATGTAGCCGCAGGCAATTTTCAGCAGGCTGGTCTTTCCGGCGCCGTTGGGCCCCAGGACGACCCAGTGCTCGCCGGCGCGCAGTTGCCAGGAAATCCGATCAAGAATCAACCTGCCGCCGATCCTGTAACTGACCTGGCGAATATCGAGTATCGGTGGCTCCATAAGTTCGAACGCTTGATCCATTTGCCGGCGCCCGGCTGACGCAGCCGAGCTTCATCTGCAACGAGGATAGCGACTCCGTCGCGAAAACTCAAGCTTTTGCCGCGTACCACACAGAGCATATTGTTGCAATTGGCCGAGGGTTTTGATACTACAGTGGAACAAGAACGCGGAAGATTTATGTGCAAAGCGTCAATTGGAAAACTTTAAGGGAGTCGCTATGAAAACACTTCGACATGTTGGTTCGCTGGCATTTGTGCTGGGGTTGTTTGTCACTATATTCGCCGGGGTGCCCTGGCATGTGCTTGTTGCAGAGGAGCCGGTGCCCGTGCCCCCCTGGCTCCAGATCGCGATATTCTCGGTGCTGGGTGGGATTCTCGTGGTCCTGGTGACGGTGGCGCTCGAGCAGAAGATGGTCAAGGTTCCGGGCGAAACGCCGGCGCCTCTCGAGCCTGACGGCTCGGTTTTGGTGCTGAATTCGTCGGAAATCCCGGGCCGCCGGCCGCGCGAGGTTCTCGGCGTTGTCCAGGGACATACGGTGTTCGCCATCTGGCTGGGCAAAGATCTGTCGGCCCTGATCAGACTCGTACTCGGCGGCGAATTGACCGAATACACCGAGATGATGGGCCGGGCGCGCACGATGGCAACGGACAGAATGATCGCCCAGGCGGCGGAGCTGGGAGCCGACGCGATTATCAATGTTCGCTATATGACCACGAGCGTCGTCGGCAGTGCGGCGGAACTATTGGCTTACGGCACGGCAGTCAAGCTAAGTGAATAGACCAAGTTGCGGGCCACTCGGGGAAGGCGGGAAAGATGCCCTTGTGCGTCACCGCCGTCACCCCGAGCCGAGCCGAGGGGTCTGTTAGGCTCTGTCGGAAAACTCGATCTGGCTTCGAGCGGCTTATTCTCCGCCTGACTGCATCCGGCTGCATCGACGATATAACCAATATCGCCTGCTTCGCCGTCTTTGTCAGGCGAAAAACCGCTCGCTCTCGGGCCGACGACGGAGTTTTCAGACAGAGCCTAGAACAGATTTCTCCGCTCCGCGATGCTGTGCATCGCTTCGGTCGAAATGACGGGGCGGTATCAGGACTTGTCAAAAAATTCGGTTTTTGCGTAAGGGAAGAAAAATGAAAAAGCGAATCCTGATTACCGGGGCGACCGGGTTTGTCGGCAGGCCGTTGAGTTTTGCGCTGGCCGAGACCGGGTACGAGGTCGTGGCGCTGAGTCGTCGGCGCATCGAGGCACAAGAAATCTTTGCCGGGCGCGTGAAGGTTGTCGAATGGGACGCAACCACAGCGAGCCGATGGTCCGAATGGGCCGACGGGGCGCTGGCGATAGTGAATCTGGCCGGCGATAACATCGGCGCGGGGCGCTGGAACGAGAAGAAGAAGCGGCTGATCTCCGAGAGCAGGTTGAACGCGGGCGCGGCTGTCACTGAGGCGATCCGCAGCGCCGAGCACAAACCGCAGGTCTTGATTCAGGCCTCCGGCGTCGGCTTCTACGGCGACCGAGGTGATGATTTGCTCGACGAGAACTCCTCGAACGGGGTCGGGTTTCTTGCTGACGTAGCCCGGCAGTGGGAGGCCTCAGTCATGGAGGTCGCAGGCATGGGTGTCAGGCTCGCAACAATCAGGCTCGGCGTCGTGCTCGGGGCCCACGGAGGCGTCATGAGCCGGCTGATACCACCGTTTAGCTTCTTCGTCGGAGGCCATCCCGGCTCCGGCAGACAATGGCTCCCGTGGGTCCACATCGACGACGTCATCGGCGTCGTTCGATTCCTCATCGAAAGCGCCGATTGCGAGGGACCGTTCAACGTGGCGTCTCCCGAACCGACCAGGTCGAAGGATTTCTACAATCTGCTGGGCAAAGCGATGCACCGCCCCGCTTTCTTTCCGATGCCGGCCTTCGCACTCAAGCTGGCGCTCGGCGAGATGGCCACCGAACTGCTGCTACCCAGCACGAGAGTCGTCCCGAAGAAACTGCTCGATGCCGGCTACGAATTTAGATTCCCCGATCCTGCCGCCGCTTTCAGCGACATCCTGAAGGCAAATGGTACATAAGAATCGCACGAATTCCGCATTCACCTCCCGAACGGATCGATACTCGTCGATGTCGTGCCACGTGTCGATGTTGTGCCTGTAGATCCACTCCAGTTGGCCAGAAGCTGCGTCCGCTCATAGAACTTGTTGAAATCCAGCTCACCCTTGGAGAAGGCATCTATGTCCGATTTCTTCGCCCGAATGGTCAGAACCAAGGCGGAAACATCCGATAAGAGGCTCAATAAAAACTCCTCAATGCCGTTGTGCTTAACAGACGAACGAGAGCAACAGATTTGCAGGAAAAAATTCAGCTTTTCTTAGATTTTCTCTTGCCGGATTCACTGAGGTTGCCCTTCTGGGGCCAATTCTGTATGATAACAGAGAGAATCGGCAACGCCCAGCAAGACAACGAGCCTATCATGAATGAAGACTATGCCAAACGGTGACAAAACTCTCTCGATTCGTCCCGCCGAAGAGCGTGATGCCGATCTTCTTGCCGATCTCGGGACCCGTACTTTTTCCGATGCATACTCACGTACTTTGTCCGCTGAGGATCTGGACGATTATCTTCATAAGGCGTTCAGCCGCAAGCAGATGCTCGAAGACATAACAGATCCCGACGTTCTGCTCTTTCTTGGCTTGATTTCAAATACACTTTGTGCGTACATAAAACTACAGCCCACGTCCGTGCGTGAATGCATTTGCGGAGCAAACCAGATTGAATTGTTGCGCCTGTACGTGCTGTGCGGCTGGAGAGATCGCGGAATAGGTACGGCCCTTATGGACGTCGGCCTCAAGGCGGCCAGGGACAAGGCGTATAAGAGCTGCTGGCTGAAAGTATGGGATGAAAATACGAAGGCAATAGACTTCTACACGAACAAAGGATTCGCCATTTTAGGCAATGAGCCGTATCCGGTTGGAAGCACTTCCAGAAATGTCGTTCTAATGGCTTGCCCGCTGGAAGAATGAAGCCTCGTCCCATCCGGCGAGGCCTTGATCGCTCTAAAGACGATCCCTTTTCTGGCTTTTGCGGACCATCTGGCACAAACCTCTTATTTTTTGCATTTTACCCATTTTTCCCTTGCGTACGACGACAACACAGTGTAAACTAACAGATAGTCAGCGAGGGGCTGTGAGCTTTCGGATTTTTCTGTGCCGCAAGGATGAACGTGTATAGCGTTGTTCGGAATCTATCGGTTTACAGTTATTTGATTGGAGAACAGTCTCATGCTTATCATTTCAAGATTTTCCGATTCGACCAGACCCGCCCCGGTATGGCTTCTCTTAGCCCTGTTAATCACGATTTCGGTCCCCAAGACCGGCCTTGCGTCAAAAGAAGAACGGGACCCAGACAGAACCACGCTGCTCGCTCTGGGCAAATATGACAACGACAACGATCACAGAACATCCCCGCACAGCGAGGCGGTACTGCTGCTCAATTCAAGAGGCGAACTCGTCAGACAAATCCCCAGACTCTCCGCCAGCCAAGGCTTTGGCGGATGCAGGGGCATCTCGGTATCCCAGGACGGTCGTTTCTTCGTTGTGTGCGGCTTTTCAGGAGAAGGAATAAGCATGTACCGAACTTCCAACGGCATCAAGCTCTGGTCTTTGGCGGGCTTTTTCCGATCAGCAGTGTTCGCAGACGGTATGATATACGCCGTGGCCGCCGAGAGCGTTTATGCCATAGATCGCACGGGAACGATTGTCAAGCACTCCAGGACTGGCTGGGCGATTGATATTGCCTTTGACTCACGGAGCAAATGCCTCTGGACTGTCGGCATGGACATCAAGAAGTACAGTATGGATCTGAAATTGCTATTCGAGGTGAGGCTGCCATCCGGTACTATGAACTCTGGCACCTTTTCAATTGACCTCAACCCTGACGGTTCCGTCTGGGTCGCCGACAGGAATGCGTATGGACGAGAGACTAACGGGAACCGGTTGATGAAAATATCGCCGGACGGCCGACTTCTGAAAGTCGTTCATTTAGATTTTTGCCCACAGCGCGTACGGGTAAACAGATCTGACGGCAGCGTGTGGACTACCGGCAGAGTACGTCGTCAGGACTACTCGCGAATCGGCGACGAATGGCCGGAAACTGCAGCCGAATTGGACAAGCTGATAGAAGTCGCAGTGGAAAGCTACACCTGCAAATACGACTCAGAGGGTGAACTGCTGGTCAAGAACACCCAGGGCGGCACATCAATCGAAGTGGACCCGTCGGACGGCTCGGTATGGATCGCAGGCGGCAAGAGCATATTGCACTATTCAAGCACGGGCGACAACCTCGCCACGTACCGCGGCATCTCCGGCAACCAGAAGTGGCTCGCCATCGTCCCGTAAAAAGCGAGAGCGGCGCCAATGAAGCCGCGGCTGAATGAACTCACCGAAGATCAAGGAAGGATGGGACGGTGACAAGACCTCTCAAGCCTATATCGAAAATCAAGCCCTGGTCTGACAAAGACTGTCGAGAATCTCTGTAAAACTGCCTGCCGGTTTATTCTTCCCGCCGAATCGGTGAAGAAAACCACGCTTACCTCGAAAGCCCCAACGTGTTTGTAAGCACTTGTCTTGGCAGGAATTAGCCTCTCCGAGTGACAGTCCTATAATAGAATTTTGACAAAAAATGGGAAAAAAGTGTAGCCAAATGTTGACTATGTGGGAGAAAGTGGTATAATCCCCCATCTCGATTGAGTTTAGTGGGGCCAGTGCCATGCTATTGTTAACAGGCGAATACCAGCACGTTGTCGACGGCAAAAGCCGGGTCCTCATTTCGACCAAGCTCAGGAGCCAGATCGACGCCGACGAGCACGGCAGCAATTTCTACCTCGTCCTCGGCGCCAACGGCATACTTTGCCTGTACCCTGAAAGATATTTCGAGCAGATCGCCCTTGCGGTCGCCCCCGGAGTTGCGGCGCCGGATGAGGCGGTGGCCTTCGAGCGAATAAGTTTTGCCTTAGCCAGCAAGGTCGAGCTGGACGGCCAGGGAAGGCTGCTCCTGAATGAAAGATTGCGAAAAAGGGCCGGCCTGAAAGACCAGATCACACTGGTCGGCGTCAGGGACCACATTGAATTGTGGAACAATGAAAACTGGGAACGATATGTCTCGGACCACATGGCCCAGTACCAGAAACAGATGTCGCAGGCACGGCAGATTGTACTGCAGAACCAGAATGACGAACTCTGACCTTTGGAGACAAGACAAAATGATTGGAACGGATTCGAACCATTGTCGGATTGTAGCTGAAAGTCTCGCCGGAGCCAGGGGGGTGGACGAAGAAACCCTTGCCTCGCTGGCAATACTTGATGATCGGCTTGAACGATTGAAGAAACTTGACGAGGCCTTTTCCGGCGTGGCGTTTTCGCGCGCCGTAGAGCAGCTTCGAAACCGCGGTAGCACAATCGCTGCGGTTTGATTGGCGATTTCTGACATATGTTGAGAGCGTCGGCGGCTCGCAACGCGCCGCCTACCCGACGCAACATAAAAATGTTTGGCACACGAGACAAGTGAATGGTTCGACAATAGAGCATATTCCGGTTCTTGCCGAAACGCTGGCTGAGCAGATAAGCCTGCCACCGGATGGCGTGATGGTCGATGCGACCATAGGACAAGGAGGTCACAGCTTTCTGCTCGGCAAGACTTTGGGGCCCGAGGCGGTAATCGTGGGTTTTGATGTTGATAACGATGCTCTCCGACGGGCCCGAAGTAAATTGGAGGAGCTTGCCTGCAGGGCAATTCTGGTTAATTCGAATTTTTCACACGTCAGTGAGAAGCTGCGCGAATCTGGTATAGAGAGAGTCGACTTTGTCCTGGCCGATCTGGGTGTAAGCTCGGCGCAGTTGGCCGATGCCGAGTTCGGACTGAGTTTCCAGGCAAATATGCCGCTTGATATGAGATTAGATAAAAGATTAGAGCACACCGCTGCCGATATAGTTAACAAGGAGGATGAGAAATCGCTGGCCGATCTTATTTACCAGTTCGGCGAAGATAGGGCCTCGCGACGGATCGCTCGCTCTATCGTGCGTCAGCGCAGGATTGAGCCGATCACTACAACAGGCCAGCTGGCACAGACAGTCTGCAGGGCGCTGGGAAGAAAGAAGCCGGGGCGAAGAAGCAGGATGCACCCGGCAACCAGGACCTTTCAGGCGCTGAGAATTGCAGTCAATAACGAGTTGGAGAATTTGAAGCAACTGCTTGCTTCGGCGCCGAGGCTGCTGAACAAGGACGGCTATGTGGCAATCATCAGCTTTCACAGCCTCGAAGATAGATTGGTGAAAAACGATTTCAAGCAGAATGCAGACGCCGGCATTTACAGGATTCTCACGAAGAAGCCGATTGTGCCCACTCGGCAGCAGGTCCTCGATAACCGGCGGGCAAGAAGCGCAAAACTGAGGATAGCACAAAAACAGTAACCTTGTCGTGCATTGCACAAGAAAATGGAGTGTCTTTCTTTATGACTTCAGATGCAAAGATCGGATTATTGTTGGGTTTGATATTCATATTTGTAATCGCATTTATCATTAACGGTCTGCCCTCTTTCAGAAACGCCACAAACAACAGCGAATTGACCACAAATATGGTCAGCTCGCAGCACGAAAACTGGGGCATCGGCACGAATGAGCGCAAGGTTCAGGACGGTTTCGATTGGGCCGGCCAGCCGATCGAGAAGCCTGTCGAAGAAGAAGTCCCGTCGCCGGCGGCGGAAGAGGAAAAAGAAGATGTTCGCTTTGAAATGCCAATCCCGGGGAACATCACAATCGTAGAAGAGACCTCGATTGAGATTACCCCCGAGCTGATCGAGCGGACATTGACACAATCGAGCGATCCGGTGATTCAGCCCGCAACCGAGCAGATTGCCCCGGAGCCCGTCGAAACGATTGTGATCGAGCTACCGCCTGCTGAGAAGAAACCCAAGCCCAGGCCCGCCAGGGGAGTTATGCCGAAGGTCTACGTCGTCTCCGATGGCGACACCCTGGGTTCGATAGCCAAGAAGTTCTACGGACCCGTAGAAGGCAACAAGATAGCAAATGTCCTAAGAATGTTCGAAGCCAATCGCAAATCGCTCGAGTCAATGCACAAAATTGACGTCGGCCAAAGGATTATCGTGCCGCCGCCGAGAACGTCGAAACCGGATGAGATCAAAGCCGAGAGCACTCCTGCGAATTCTATATTCGAGAAAGCAAATCAGATCGGCAGAAGACTCTTCTCCGGTGACAAGGGCGAACCTAAAGCAAAACAGCCCAGACAATACGTTGTGCAGGACGGAGACACCTTATGGCGGGTCGCTGCCGCACAACTCGGAGATGCCAGCCGATACAAAGAAATATGCAAGCTAAATGCCAACGTTCTGCCGGACGAGAACAATCTCACCATCGGGTTGCATTTGACCTTGCCGGCTCAGTAGGCCGCCGATAGAGACTCAGGACAAGCCGCCGACTGAATATCGGATATTAGCAACCGAGTACCAAATGAAAAATCAGTAGACACATGTGATGTCCCAGTTTCGTTTTGTTCTTGTTGTTTTTTATTTTACGGCGGTTCTGATATTTGCCGTTTATCTGCGCGGCGCCAACAATCGCGTTTTCTATAAGCTTTCCCAGTACAATGCGCTGCAGAATCAACTGAAACAGAAGCTTGGCGCCAAGCAGTTGCAACTGGAGAGCCTGATAAATCCTTCCGCTCTTTCAAAGCGTCTTGAAGAGTTGGACGCCGACGACTGAAATTTGAGAAACGTACGAGTAACCATCTTCTTTTCATTGCTTCTGATCGTGTCATTCCTGGCACTGGGCGCAAGGTGTTTCTATCTTCAGTCCGTCATGGCCGAGCATTATCTGGATGCTTCTCTCACACAGCAGCGGGCATTTCGGAGCCGGCAACCTCAGCGGGGCGTGCTTCTCGATTGCCGGGGCAGGGTGCTGGCCGCGAGCAATGGGATACAGACCATTTTTGCCGACCCGGCAGAGATAAAAGACGCCAAGGAAACGTCCACTGAGCTTGCCCCGATCGTGGACATGGGCGCACACATAATCTGCAAGCTCATTCTGGAAAGCAACAGCCCGCGCTTTGCGAGAATAAAAAACACCACCGACGCCAATGAGTGCAGCGCCGCACGCGGAATTCACGGGATAGGCACCAACTCCGGCTGGCAGAGACATTATCCGATGGGACGCCTTGTGTCGAACGTTGTCGGCTTTACGAGTCTCGACAATCACGGCCTCGAAGGCATCGAGCTGAAGTATGACAAGGCTCTCAGCGGCTCGGGGGCTCGGAACATATTCTTTGCCGACGTGCGCCGCCGGCCCATTCGTCCCAAACAGCAGGACGGCGTTCTGACCAATGGCGTCGGAATCATCCTGACCATCGACTCGACCATCCAGCAGTTTGTGCGGGACGAACTTATCAAGCAGTATGAAGCCTACGAGGCCGAATCCGCAGTAGCGGTTGTGGCCGAGCCGCGAAGCGGAGCGATTCTGGCGATGGTCTCACTGCCCGATTTCGACCCTGCTAATGTTGGCACGACCGATCCGAACAACTTCCGCAGCCGGGCGATTACCGATTGCTACGAGCCGGGCAGCATCCTCAAGCCGATCGTCACCGCGATCGCCCTCGATGCCGGGGTCGTCAACACGACGGAAAAAATATTCTGCGAAAACGGAAGCTATAGCGGCAAACATAACGGCAAGAGCTTTGGCCGGATCGGCGAGTTCAAGAACGGTTTCGGCGACCTGACGGTGCGTGAGATTCTGATGCACTCCAGCAACATTGGGATGGCCAAGATCGGACAGAGGCTCGGCAAGGAGAAACTTTATGAAGGGCTCAGGCTTTTCGGCTTCGGTGAGAAAACGGGAATAGAGCTGCCCGGCGAAATCCGGGGCTTGTTCAGGCCCCTCCATAAATGGGATGGTTACAGCGTCACCCGCATACCGTTCGGCCAGGAAATATCCGTCACCGCCATGCAATTGGTCCGAGGCTTCTGTATACTCGCCAACGGCGGCCGCCTGGTCAGCCCGTTTCTGGTCAGAGCGGTTGTCAACAGCAACGGAAAAGTCACCGAGTTGAAACGGCCACCGCCCCCGGTTGGCTACCTCGTCAAACCCGAAGTTGCCAAATGGGTCGTAGGCGAGGCCATGGCCAGCGTGATCAATGAGGGAACGGGTAAAAGAGCACAGCTTGACGACTGGCAGGTGTTCGGCAAAAGCGGCACCGCAAACATAGCAAACAGCGACAGCAAAGGATATAACAACCGCGACTACGTTGCGTCCTTCATCGCCGGCGCCCCGGCTGAGGACCCCGCTATCGTCGTGCTGGTCTCGGTGCGAAAACCCAACCGGTCGCTCGGCAAAAACTATACCGGCGGAGTCGTTGCCTCCCCCGTAGCGGCCAAGATAATCGAAAGAACCCTAAAGTACCTCGGCGTCGAGTAAAGCCGGGACTTGCGCCTCCGGTCTCGGCTTTGGCGCCTGTGAAAAAATGGCCAGGATAATTTACGCTGTCGCGGGGGAAGGTTTCGGACACAGCAGCCGGTCACACCTGACAGGGCAACGACTGATTGACGCCGGCCACGATGTGATGTTTGTGGGCTCGCAGAAGTCACTTCTGTATCTAAAGCAATATTTCGCCGACAGGGTCAAAGAAGTTTTCGGGCTTTCCTTCGCATTCGAGGGCGAACGGATAGACAAATCCGAAACCCTCAAGCGGAACCTCTTGAAGCTGCCCGAGGCGAACAGACTGAACGACGAGCTTTTCAAGAAGCATTTCGAGCCGTTCGAGCCGGAATTGGTAATATCGGATTTCGAGCCCTTCAGCGCATGGTGGGCCTGGCGCAACAACGTCCCGTTCATCAGCATCGACCATGAGCACATGCTCACACTCTGCAAGCTGGAGCACCCCGTCAGGAACTGGTTCTCGCGTCTGACGGCCAGCGTCGTCACCGAATGTCACTACACCGGAGCGGTTGCGTACATTATTTTGAATTTCTTCAGGGCGCCGCTGAGAGTCGATTCCGCTGTCCTAGCGCCGCCCATCGTGAGGCCAGTTATCAGCGGGCTCGACCCAACCGCCGATGAACACATTCTGCTGTATTCGACCACCGGGACCTGCCGGGACCGGCTGCGAGAGACGCTCGGCACATTTGCCGGACAAACCTTTGTCATTTACGGCTTCGACGAGGACGCTCAACATCAAAACTGCCTCTTCAAGAAACGCTCCACCGATGGCTTTCTCGCGGACCTGGCGGCCGCACGCGGAGTTATCGCCTCGGCCGGCTTTTCGCTGATAAGCGAGTGCATGTACCTAAAGAAGAAAATGCTCATGCTGCCTCTGGCCGGCCAGTATGAGCAGATAATCAACGCACGCTACATTCAGAAGCTGGGCCTGGGAATCTCCTCCGACAAACTCGATGAAGCGACCATTGCCCGATTCCTCAACGAACTCGACAAACCCGCGCCGAGAGACGAAAGAATCATCTGGCCCGACAACGAGAGATTCTTCGACATCCTCCAGACCGAACTGAACAAACTCGATACGCCGGTAAGCCTCAAACTCTGACGCTCACTGACAGCTTAAGTTGTCATTCCTGCGAAAGCAGGAATCCAGGTGGGTAGAGAGTGTGGATTCCGCCACTCTACCAGCCCAACAGTACCGGATTGATCGGCAGCGTTATGTCGTCCTTCGTGTCGGCTTCACCGTCCGGCCCGGGACTGAGAATCTTCTTGTTCTCAACATCAACAACATACTCATCACCGTAAGCACGGGCTTTCAGGCTTACTTCTTTGCCGAGCCTTCTGTTTAGAACAATTTGCAGAAGGTCATCCTGCACGGATATGTTGGTACTTCTGTCCGGTTCTGCACGGCGGAAGAATCCCCCCACCCTCATGAACGGTGAGCCGATAGGGTTGTAGCATCTGTAGACAAAGGACAGCAACACCCGATCTTGCAGCGGATCGGGTTCATCGAAAGGGTAGAAAGCCGGCCACACCGAAAGTCTCGTACTCGTAGCACCTCCGGAGCGGTGCCGCGTATTCAACCAGTTGTCACAGCAGTTCTTGAACAACCGTAGCGTTGAGTTTGGTTTGACTAGTGGGGTCTTTCCGACGGCACTTGAGCCCAACCCCTCTGAGATGGCGCTTTTCACTAGAAGATATTCCGACAGCGCGCTATTTCGCAACGATATCTGGTCGTCTGTGAAAGGCACAAAGTGCTCTACTAACAGTTCAACTGTGTTCATCGGGGTCCTTGCGTCGTTGACAATAGCATTGGCCGTTTTAATGTTTTCCGTCATGCACCAGGGTTTTCAGGATTTCGAAGCTCTCGGCACATTCCGCCGGGGCCGAGCGCAAGTCGGCGATCGTATAATCATTCGGTATCGGCGGCGCATCGAGGCTCCACAACAGAAAAAAAGTGCCCATCAAGAAGATCGAAATCGGAACGCCGGCCATAGCGATGCGCTTACCCCTGAGCATGCCGCCGCTGCGACCGATCCTGACAATACTGATAATCCCGATAACTATTGCCGGTATCCCGGCCAGCACAAAAAGGAACAGACTGCAAAAACCCAACACCAGAGAGAGGACCGCCAGTTTGCTGGTTCTTGATTCAACGAACTCAGTTTGGCCACTATGGTCTCTGAGGACGTGTCGGCAGGACCCACAGATCCAAACGTTGTCGGCATTCTCGTTTCCACATTTTGGGCACTGCACTTGCGTTCTCCCTTCGATCTACTCACACAGTCACTCTCACGCTTCGGATCGTTTTCCTCTGATTCGTCCATTGGTGTCAATTATGACTGATTGGCGATTGTTCTTCAATTCCTTTGTCTGGAGTCAAGTCATCTCGACCGAAGTCCCGATGCAAGTCGGGACCCTTCGGCTTCGCTGAGGGGAGGCTCTGAGCGAAGCCGAACGGGCTCAGAATGCCTGGTCGTCGAAGTAGGATTCGCCGATGTATTCGCTATTGATACAAAGTTGGATTATGTCACGAGCTAACGGGGCGGCGTCTCTTGAGCCGCTCTGGCCACCCTCGACGACGACTGCGACTGCGATCTTGCGGCCGTCACTGTCGGCGGCGAAGCCCGCGAACGAGGCGTGGAAGGGTCTTTCGGTCGAGCCGGTCTTGCCGTAGACTTTCACGCCTGCGGCGGCGAACAAAGTAAGGAACGGCTCGAACGGCTTGAACGCGGTTCCGCCGGGCTCGCTGACGACGGCACTCATTCCATCGTGGACGATGGCTAAAGTTTCAGGTGAGATGCCGAGATCGACGCCCGCCGATGATTGAGGATCGCCGAACAGCCGAGGCAGCTTAAACACGCCCCCCCGGGCGATGGTCGCCATCGTATTTGCCACCTGCAAGGGGGTGACACGCAGACTGCCCTGGCCTATGCCGAAATATTTTCTTTCGCCTGGATTCAGCGGCGGCATTTCTTCGAAGCGAAGCGCCCTGCCGACAATGCTGCTCGATATTTCGCCGGGCGACTGGCGGAAGTTTCTGCGCAGTTCGGCACCGTCTACCTCGGCGATCGAATACGGCGGAGCAAGCGCGTGCTGCCCGTAGCCGAACTCGAAGAGCCACTGCTGCAAAGCCAACGGCTCGACGCGATCGGCGAGGCGGGAAAAATAGATATTGCAACTGCCCTTGACGGCGTTGCGCGCATCGTTGTTCCATCTGAGAGTATGACCTGCTGCGGAATTAGCCCTGAATATCATGCAGTTGGGCCAGCCCACCGGGGCCGGCTCGGGGAGACAGTCGATAGCTTCCTCGGGGGTTATCAGGCCGTCTTCGAGCCCCGCGATGAGAATCAGCGGCTTGACGACCGAACCGGGCGGATATTGCTCTTTTATCGCTCGATTTATCAGCGGCCTGTTGGGGTCGCTGATCAGGGCGCCGTAGTCGTACCGGACGCGATTCAAATCATAAACCGGCAGCGAGACCAGGGCGAGGATCTCACTGCTCACAACGTCGATGACCACCGCCGATATTCCGGGCTCGCCCAGGTTCGGATCGTGCGGATATCTGAACAAGTAGTCTTCCATGTCACCCTGAAGCTCGATATCCAGCGTGAGCTTGACGTCTTTGCCGGGCTGAGTGTCGATATCGCTCGTGAGCTGACCGTCAATGTCGGTGGCTTCTTCCCCGCGCCGGCCGCGGAGGATCGCCTCGCAGACGTATTCTACGCCGGGCCTGCGGCCGCACACATCACCGTCCAGATAGGTTGCCAGTTTCTCCTCGGCGAAGAACTCTTTGTCGCTTTTCCGCATCGCCGGGCCGACCCAACCTATCGTCTGGGCGGCAACCGAACCGTAAGGATAGAACCTTTGCTCCTTTGACGAAATATGGATTCCGTTGGTGTCCATGAATTCCAGTTGAGCCGCGAAAATATCGTCGTCGGTCTTCAACTCCAGCAGCGGGCTGCTCTGATGCATTTCGATGATATCGACCTTGCTAACGAGCATGAGCCGTTCGTTCGGATCGGGCAGCTTTTGTTCAAAATCCGCCCTTGCTTTGGAGATCGGGACACTTCTTTTTATGCTCTCGTAGTACTCGCGCACTTTAGAGTTCGGGAACTGCTTTCGCCAGGCCTGGATGATCCGCTTGTTCCAGACTTCTTCGTTGATGCTCTGAATCTCTCGCGATATCACGTCAGGTTCGACCGCCCTGAATTGCGCGCACTTGTCGATTATCTGCCGCAAATCCTCATCAACCTTTTCGCGTATTTTCTCATTGACTTCGGCTTTCACGACCTCAGGATCGGCTCTCTCGGATGCTCTCAGGAGCATGCCCCGGCGAACGCGCTCATCCAGAAAGCAGCTAAGCTCGTAATCGATGTGCACCCAGAATCGGGCCTGGTCCGTGGCCAGGACTCTGCCGTTTCTGTCGAGTATTCTGCCTCTGATTGTCTTGAATTGTGCGGATTGACCTCTTCGGCGTTTCAACTCTGCGATTTCATTTTGCACGGACGAGGCGCTCAGCAACTGCATTTGCGCCAGGCGCAGCACGCAAACCGCCAGCAGCAGCAAGCTGAAGACAACAAAAATTCTGATTCGCTTCTCGTACATGTTTAGCTGCTAATGCCAGTCGACAATACACCGTTTCTAACGTCGCCGTAAACGATTTATCTTCATGTTCATGCACCAGGCCAGGGGCATGAACAGAAGCGGCCCCACGATGCTCGAGCAGACGGATGTCCAGAACAGAACGGAGTAGATGTTTGGCGCAAGCGGCTCGCTCTGTATCAGAACCGCCAGCAGATGAGTCAGGGCGCCGGCCAGAAGTGCTGCAGCAAGGATCGCAAGCGCCTGATGGGGCATCTTTCTTATGGCAACTACGCGATGCAGATGGGCCAGCACGGTGCCGCAAACACCGAAACCGATCGTGTGCGGACCCATGGGCATGGGCGACCCTATAAGATCGGCGGCTAAACCTATCGCAAAGGAGCTTATGATCGCCTCGGAGGTGCTACAGTGAACGGCAAAGAATACCAAAAGGACCAACAGCAGATCGGGCTTGAATCCGAAACGCGCCAGCATGCCCTTTTGCAGAATAGTAGCGGCAAGAATCAAGACTGCAAACCGAAACCATCGCATCTCATTTCCTCAGTCGACTCGAACCAGACTACTTTGGCGGATTTATTATGATAATGGCTACGTTTTCCAGTTTCTCGATGTCACAAGCCGGCCTGACCGTTACGTCCAGCAGTAGAGGGTCCTTACGGCTCGTCTTGACCTGCGCCACTGTTCCTACGATCATGGAGGTGTCCAGGAACCTGACCTGGTTGTTGCTGGCAAAAACCTCGTCGCCGACCATCTTTTTGTTGCTGGCAAAAACCTTGTCGCCGACCTTTACCTTGTGAACCTTGGGCAGCAGCGGAATCTTGGCTGAGCTATCGCCATTGCCCTGCATCATCCTTTCAACACTTTTGCCAATCCTCACCGGCATCTTGGAAGTGGGGTCCGTGAACAACTTGACATGTGCCGTCCCGGATGAGAAATCGGATATGGTCCCGATGATGCTGTTGTCGCCCAAGACGTACAGGCCCTTAACCAGACCTGTGCCCTTGCCGTATTTCACTGTCAGCTCACTGATGCTGGCCGTGATGACGTCGGCTACCATAAGATCCGCACCTTGCCACGGGTAAGTATTGTACAGACCGTAAAGCTTTTCGATCTTTTCACGCTGCACCCTCACCAGTTCTTCGAGGTTGTCACGGTGGTTTTGGAGTTTGTCGTACTCTCTGCGGGGGACCGCGTCCTCAAGCGTTTGTTGCGTGTTTGCCGTAAGTGCAAAATCCCCGCCAATGCTCAGGGGCCAGCGAAAAACACGTACGAAACCAAGCTGGATTTTGCCTGTCAGGTTTTGCGGAGCAAGCAGCAGAATGAATCCACACAGCATGAGCCATGTAAATAACATCCGCCTGGAGACTTTTGTATGCTTCCTTGCCATTGCCCAATGCCGTCAGCGTTTTGCGCAACAAATGACGCCCCGCTCGCGACGAGTTACTCCCACCCGTAGTGGTTGTGGTCCATAGTATCTTTCCATAACTCCAGATTTTCCAGGTATACGCAGGTTCCGCGCGCCACACTGCTCAGCGGATCATCGACAATCTCGACCCTCAGGCCGGTCGCATTTGCCAGAACGGTATCCATGCCGCGCAGCAGCGATCCGCCGCCGCAGATGTGAATGCCGTTGTCAATTAGATCCGCAGCCAGCTCCGGCTCAGCCTTTTCCAGCGTTCGCGTCACGGTCTCGATAATCGCAGCGATGGGGTCGCGGAGAGATTCACGGATTTCCTCACTCGTGATGACAATTTTCCTCGGCAGGCCCGAGATGGTGTCCCTGCCTGCAATCTCCATTGTCAGCTCCTCTTCGAGCGAAGCGGCAGAGCCGACCTGAATCTTGACTTTTTCAGCTCTTGCCTCGCCGATGAGAAGGTTATACGTCTTCTTGAGATGACTGATCACCGCTTCGTCCATATCGTCGCCGCCTATGCGGATCGATTCGGACGTTGCGATATCGGCCAGACTCATGATAGCCACTTCGGTCGTTCCCCCGCCTATATCGACAATCATCGATGCGGTCGGATCGGTGATCGGCAGCCCGGCGCCAATTCCCGCGGCCATCGGCTCATCGACCAGGTAGACTCTTCGGGCGCCCGCTCGCTCGGCGCTGTCTATCACCGCCCGACGTTCGACGGCAGTAATACCGCTGGGAACCGCGATTACGACGCGAGGCCTGACAAGCCCGCCGCGGCCGTGGACTTTCCGGATAAAATAGCCCAACATCGCTTCGGTGATTTCAAAATCGCTGATGACGCCGTCTTTGAGAGGCCTTATGGCGCTGATCGAACCAGGCGTCTTGCCCAGCATTTCGCGGGCAACCAACCCGACAGCTTCACCGTTGTTGAGGACGATGTTCGTGCCTTTGCGGACGGCAACTACGGAGGGTTCGTTGAGAACAATACCTTTGTCGCGGACACAAACGAGGGTACTACAGGTTCCGAGGTCGATACCCATATCCGTGCTGAACCAACCAAGGACTGTGTCCAGTAGCACTTGCGACTCCTTTCCAAACTTTCCAATTACAACACTTTCCGGCCCCCTGAGAAGCTATAGACACAGACCGGATATTTTCCTATATAATCGTAGAGAGCAGTATTGTCAACAGTGATTTGGCTACTGAATTTTAAAAATTGCCCCGTACTGCGTGAGACATTGAAAAGCTACATACCCCGCCGTAGCCAGGACTGCACACAACGCCACAGCAAGAATGACGGTGTAGAGATTATCGGGCACACTCACTTTTTTACCGCGACTGGACATAGCAGGACTCATATATCAACCTCGTATTGCAACGGACAATTACGTTTCTTACAGATTGGTGCTCACGGCGTCGCCGGCTCTCGGCTGATTCTGCGGCTGTTCCTGCAACAACTCGATCCAGCCAACCGCCTTCTCCGGCTCAACCTCCAGGATCACAACGTCACAGACGAAGGCGCTTTCGCGAGTGGTATGGAACCTCATACCTTCCTTGACACCGTCTGCGGCGCCGATAGATATCTCGGCCAGAAGATCTTTCAGGTTGACAGCGATCAGCGATCCCTTCAAGTCGATATCCGCGACCAGGGGCGCGACCCGAGCGGCCTCTCTGACCCTCGTGACCGGCGACGGCTGAACAAAAGCCTTGCCATACTGCCGCAGGTACTTGTCCAGCGTGTTCTGCAGCGTCGTGCTGTCTTCGATCAGGCTTCTTAACTTGCCTTCCAACTGTGCTATTATCGCACCTTTCTCAAGTAGAGCGGCCGTCGTATCGTCGAGCTGCCTGCGCTCCTTGATCAGTTCGGCATTGAGCTTCTTCTGCCCGTCGAGGGCGTTTTCCAGCAACTGACGCTGATTATCATTGGTCGCCGTCAGGTCCTTCGTTATGCTCGCCCAGTTGCCTTCCTTTCGAAGCGCCGTGTCCCTCTCGATTTCAATTTTCGTGAGATTGGCCTTCAATGCCGCGACTTCCTGTGTGCGCTGCGAAATCTCGCCGTTGAGTTTGAGTTTTTCCTCGTCTGTTCGCGTCTTCAATGCGTTCAGTTGCGCTTCGGCATCTTCCTTCCTATCCTGCGCAGTCTGATAACGACTGAACAGGCTGTCGTACTTTTCCTTGTAGTTGTCGGCGCTGGCCACGTACGTCACTACAATGCCACAGAGAAAAATCGAGGCTATTGTCAGCAGGACTATTAAGACCTTCGTAAGCGTGCTCAAAACAAGCTCCTTTCAGTAAATCTGTGCTTTCTTCTCAACACACCCCTTACCTCAAGAAAGGGCATTCCACACATATGCCAAGGCATCGCAAAAGCTTCACTCCATCCGGCGACAGTCTGGACACAAGCCCTGACACACGTGTATGCTAACATTTTACGCTTAAAACTCGGAAAGGTCAAGTTATTTTTGGCAAATAGCCCAAATTAAAATGGTTGGGGGCAAATCGGCGATATCAGGTCTGATAAGATATGATTTTCGGGACCCGGCCTACCTCGTTCCGCACAGAAAAACCGCCTTGGCGGCCGCAAGACGAACGGATTTCGACTCATTTTTCATGAGCTTGGGCAGATGTTTTGTCAGGCCTGGCGTGCAGATTTGCCCGATTGCCAGTGCTGTCAGCACATTTGTTCGTGCGAGAGCCCGTTCGTCCAGTCCGGCAGTCAGCTTCTTCTCGAAAACATCGAGGACCTCGGGCTCACCGGATACGTCTCCGAGCTTACCGAGCTGCTCAGCGACGGCCAGCCGGACTTCCAGTATGTCGTCGTCCAGCTTGGTAACCAGGATATCTCTGGCATCTCGGTTCCCGAGCGCCCCCATCGCTCGCACGCCCATAATCTTGTCGTCGGAGTAACCGCTGTAAACTATCGCCCACAGCTTCCGCAGTACTTGCTCATCCCCGAGCTGGGCCCTGGCCTCCAACACCTGGAACCTCACCTTGTCACTGGAATCATTGCTTTGCTGCGCCCGTTTCAGCAGATTGATAGCACTTGGATCCCCCGTCTTGCCGAGCAGTAACGCCGCGTTTGCCCTGACCGTCTGATCGTCGCTGTTCAGCATTTTGCGGATAACCTCGAAATACTCGGTGTCCCCGAGCCGACCCATCGCGTAAGAGGCGGCAATGACGACGTTTGCATCCCGATCTCCCAACGCTCGGCTCATCGACGTTCTCGCGATAGAATATTGCAGATCCCCAATGGCCACAGCGGCCGCAAATCTGACCGGCATGGATTCGTCTTCGAGCAGACGTTGCACGGTGCGCATCAATTTGATCTGGCCGGTAGTGGCAACCACTTCGATGGCCTTGACCCTTATCAGCGGACTGGCATCGGCCAGGCCATCGCGGATAATTCCGAAGGCTTCGGCCCCGATGGGATCCATGTTGCCGGTGCCGTAATCCGTCATGGTCGGAACAGGCGTCTCATTACATCCGAGGACAAACGCAACCAGGCAGGCAAAAAGCAAGGCATCGGCGGCAGCAGCGGCCACTCTCTTGTGCTCTCGCGATTTAGCTTCGCCGGGCTGATTCTTCATTTGACCACCTTGACAAACGAGCCTTCCATTTTGTTGTTCTGAAAAATTCCACCGAAAGCAGCGCTATTATGAGCAGAATGACACAGAGTTCACAACAATAATCCAGCCACTCGCCGTATTTACTGAAGAAACTTATTCTCTTGTCTATCGGGATTCTGTCGGTAAACCATCCGGGCATGCCCGTCCGATTCATGGCCTCGGCGGGCAACGTGCCCTGCGCGAAGCCGTCCTTTATACGCCCCATGCTGTCGATCAGACAGCTTATGCCCGTGTTGACGCTTCGCAGCACGGCAAGTCTGTTCTCAACCGCTCTGAAGACACAAACCGCCGCGTGCTGAGCAAGCTCCGTGCTCGGCCGGACCTTCCCGTCTTTGAACCGAACAAACCACCCGTCGTTGCTTATGTTCACGATCCAGTCGATCCTTTTGACGCCCTGCTCGTCCAGGGCGAATTGGCGCGCAATCGCCGGGACCGTGCCCTCGTAACAAATGATCACGCCGAATTTGTAGTCCTGGACTTGGCCCCGGTCATCGTCAGGCACCGGCAAAGGATCGCTCCGGCGACCGCCGGTCATTTCAAAGACGGTGTAATTGGTGCCATAGTCGAGAGAGTAATCGAAATTGTACGGTATGAACTTGATCTTCATGAGCAGTTCATAAAACCAGGACAGGCTTCTTCTTAAAGGCAGCACCTCCCCGAAGGGCACCAGGTGGATCTTGTCATACCGCTTTTTGTCTTTCTGTCCGTCAGGCCTGTAGAAGAACGCCGAGTTGTACCGGGCGAGGTAACGCTCCGAGGCATTTTCGCGGATCTCGGAACCGTAAGCTCCCACAAGCACAAAAGCGTTCTCCATCGAATGTTCTCGAAGCGCCTTGTCGAGAGCCATGCTGGGCTCCGGCAAAGTCAAGAAGGGCCACACCTCCGTATCAAGCATCGCCTGCACCATTGTTTCGGGCCAGACAATCAGCTCGGCCCCGGCCTCGACCGCGGCTTTGCTGTGCTCCATCAAGTCGTTGAACAAATCGTCGCCGGACTCGAACGACCGCTTGACCGACTGGGGGACATTCGATTGTAATGACGCCGCCAACGGACCGGGCTCGATGAACTGCTCGGCCTGGCCGATCCTCCACCGCCCGTACACAATGCTTGCAATCAGCGCAGCACCGACCAGAGCGGCTTTAAGAATACTGCCGGGCTTGAACACACCCTTCCAGAATCGAGCATCGAGAATCGAGCATCGAGAATCGAGAACCAACTCGGCCACCTGCCCGTTTACCATCGCGATCAGAAACGAGACCCCGCCGGCGCCGAATACGTCGGCGATTTGGATTATCGTAATATTCTGATACTGGCTGTGCGCCAGGAAGCGCCAGAAGAAGCCGCCCAGGAAAAGGCCCTGCATGCGCTCGATGCCGACGATGAGCACGCCCGCGGCCATGAACAGTGGGACTCGCTTTGTCCGACAGTACCGCAGGCACATCGCCAGCACGGGCCATAGCAAGGCTGTATACAGGCAGATAGTCACCCACCCGACGATCGTCACCGGAAATACCCAGTACAGATTGATCATCCAGTAGCAGAGTGAGATAACATAGGTCACCAGAAACAAGCGCCTTGGTTTGGCCTGTCGACAAATAGCAAGGATGAAAGGCACAAACGCAACCCACGCCAACGGGGCCCAGTTTATCGGCGACTGAATCACCGTCAGCATCGCCGCGCTGGCGACAAGGAATAGAGGACAGACGGCAGAGGACAGACCATCTGATTTCTGTTTTCCGCCTTCCGTTTTCTGTCTCCCGTCTTTTTTCAACCAGCCAAATCCTCCAAAGCCGTCGCTATTTTTTCCGCGCTGTATCGCTTCTCACCGTTCGTTCCCACGGCAAATTGATTTGCGAAGTACTTCAAAAGCGTGCTGTCGGCGGAAATGTCCCTTGGCGTCCTTCTCGTATCGCGCGACAGTCGTTTGACTTCCTCCATCTCGGCGGCGTTGAAATACGGGTTCCCGCAGCGCTGCTTCTTGAGCTCAGCCAGCCGCTCATTAGAATGCTCGACATACTTTTCAGAATAGATGAGCTGCCGGTCCGATGGAACGCGAACAGCGAGGTCGTTGAAAGTGAAGTTCTTCTTGACCTTGTCGTAGTATCTGTCGTATTTGTACCCGATGTTGAACGGCGGGTCGGCAAAGATAAGATCGGCAAAAGGCTCACGGGCCCGGCCCAGGACCTCAATGCAATCGCCGCATATTATCTTGTTGAGAAAGTTTTGCATAGCGACATGTTAGGGATTATCGCCGAGTTTGCAACCGCAAAAACTTTTCGCGCACGACCTATAATACCTCCCAGATGTTTCCGGGGCGCTTGTAGCGGGCGATGGAACGGCGGTTTGGCCATCATTTGCGTTGAGTTGGAGCGGCTTTTCAGGTACAATATATATACAATTCAGGGATGAGGGCTTGGCCAAGAAGGCGCCGAATCAAGATGTTCGTTAGATCCAGGTGAACCGATTTTGCGGAGGGTATCCGTTGGCAAAGAAAACAGTCAAAGGCACAAGTGGCCTTTTTCTTTGTTGGATGGGCTTGATGGCCGTTGTCTGTGTCCCGAGCTTCATCGCCGGCGTCACTTACACAAAACCAGGCAGGCCGGTAACCTTGCTCAATGCCTCGGTGACCAGGTCTGAAAGAAACGTTCTCTCGCTGTCGAACGCGGCTAATCTCAACGCTGCGCCCGACCGAGCCGAGCAACCCGGCCAGCAACAAACCGCAGAAGTCCTCGACAGGGGCGGCGCCGTCAAGGAAAACCATCTCGACACATCCTTTGACACCCAGCAGGAGACCCTGGAATGGGGCGTCAATTACCCGGACGTAGAAGTACGCGACGAATAGCACGCGATTCACTAAAGACACCCACTATTCCGCCAGTCACCCCGCCCGCAATTTCCTCGAGAAAACGCACCCGGACAATGCGCATCGCGCGGGAAATTCAATTGAAAATCACCCGCATTCTGCCTAAGATACGATAAACGTGCGCCTCCGGCTGTGCTGTTCTTGGGGGTCGGTACAGTTCAGGCAGCCTAAAACTCAAAACTGATGGTGGTCTGGCGAGAACATGCAATCATGAACGAGAAGAGCCAACTGCGTACATATCTGTAGCCGCTCAAGAGCGGACCGGCGCAGTTGCCTCGCCGGCTGGTCGCAACGGGCGACCGCGTCTATGTCACGCTCGCCTTCGACGCGCCCCTGACGACGTGGCTGATCTACATGCGGTCACAACCGTTCAACCTGGACGGGACACGCCTACCGTTGGAGAAGATGCCCGCCGGAGCGGACGCCGATCGCGGTGCGCCGCCCGCTACGCAGCGAGCCGAGCATGCGCATCTTTTCAGCCCGACTGGCTTTCTCGATGACGATGCGTGGCACAGGAGCTACTGGATGTACGGCAGCAGATTCGTCAGCGGCTGGTGCGGTTATTTTCTTGCAGGCAAAACCGCCCCGGCGGGAAAGATTATCGTCTTCGACGATTCGAAGGTTTACGGGTACGGTCGCAAGCCAAAGTACTACCGCTGGACAACGCCAATCGAACATCAGTTGTTCGCCGCGGATAAGGATTCGACAGGCGAGGCGGACGAAGCAACAGGCGGAAAGTCACTGATCGCGGTCGAGAAATCCAAGAGCCTCAACCCCACCGGCAAGGCGGTGACAGTCCAGGCGTGGATCAAGTCCGAGAGACCCGGCGGTGTGGTCCTGGCCCGGGACGGCGGCTCCCAGGGCTACGTGCCGTACCTCCAGAACGGCCAACCGAGATTCACCGTCCGCACAGGCGGAGAATCGGCCTCGGTCGCGGGAAAGACGAAGGTCCTCGGAAAGTGGGTGCATAGATGACCCGAAAACCAAACAGAGTTTCGCCGACCAGGCAGCCGCGCTCGAAGGCAAAAGGGGCGCCCTGCTCAGGGCCGTCTCGGCAGCCGACGGCAGGGACCTGGCGCAATACAAGCTCGACAGCCCGCCCGTCTTCGACGGCATGGCCGCCGCGGCCGGACGGTTATACATGAGCACTGTCGATGGCGAGCTTCTATGTTTCCAACCGGACAAGTGAGCGCCAAAGGCCGATCAAAAAACGGTACGGAGGCCGACACTTAAGAAGGGCTGCAAGTGGATGCTCACAGCCCTTCTTAAGTGTGCATTCTGATAATACTGTTGTTAAGTTCCGCGTCTTCTTAGCCGGCGAGTTCCGCAATAATCGTGTTGGGCGGGTATGTTGTCCAACTTCCTTTCCTTCCAGATTCTTGTTGCAACACGAACTTACAAACAACATCTTTTTTTGGTAGGAAAACTTGGTGAAACATATAGTAGCTCGTGCCTCGACACTACTACACAAATAATCTACATGGCTGAGGTAGATTTGTCAAAGGAAATCCCCATAAATGAGATTATCTGTGCGTAAATGGCGGATTGGGGCCGAGGATGGGGTTTTACTGGGTCGGTATAGCGTCCTTTTGAGGCTCTGCACTCAGTCTGGATGACCCCAGGCCCTGGGGATTTTGAAAGGCCTGAGATTGCCGCGCGATTCTTCGAATCGCTCGCAATGACATGGGAATGCACCCTTCTGTCATTGCGAGGAGCGCAGCGACGTGGCAATCTCAATCTTCACGACGCAGCTTTGATGCCCACCTGCAAATCTCATCCAAACGCTTGTTCGTACAAATCCTGGCACTGAGGATTGGCACTCTCCACCAATTTCACTTTCTTGGCACGTGAGCCTACCTTGATTTTCTTTTCTGCAGCTATCGCGTTCTGTATGCGACCGAAGGATTCGCAGAAGACCAGCTTCGTAACATTGTATTTGCATGTGAACTTCGAGCCTCTCCTACTCTTGTGTTCGGCAACTCTTCTGCGAAGATCGTTTGTGACGCCAGTGTACAATACAACATTGTCGACATTTGTCATTATGTAAACCCAATACGTGTTCATATTCTTTCGCTCAGGGTTTTAGATTGCCGCGTCGCGCAGTCTATCCTGAGCAACGCCGAAGGGCTCCTCGCAATGACAATGGGCCCGTTTCCTTCCGCGAGTGGATTCAGTCCGGATGTCCCCACGCTTTGGGGGTCGTGAAGTCTTTGGGCATTCTGTTCGGCGGTATGTTCGCTTTGGAAGCCTGGCGGGCGTAAGATTCCAGGCGGCGTTTGAGTTCCCTGAGCTTCTGCGGATTCTTCTCGCTCAAGTCGCTCTTTTCGTAAGGGTCTTCGGCCAGGTTGAAAAGCTCGAAGGTGTCCTCGCTGGGTTTAGGGTCTGTGTAATTGGCCCCGAGTTCTCCGTTGTGGATCAGCTTCCAGTGGCCGCATCTTATTGCCCCGTTGTAAGGTGTCACGTTCAGCAAAATCTCTTCGTGCGGCGAAGGTCTTCCTCGGGCGATTGTGGGCCAGGCGTCTTTGCCGTCAAGGGCCAGAGGTTGTTCGAGACTGGCGCCGGCGAGTTTCAGCAGCGTTGGATACATATCGACGATATGGAGCGGCTCTCTGACAAGAGCGCCGGCCTTGAGCGCGCCGGGCCAGACTGCAATCGCGGGCACGCGTATGCCTCCTTCGTAAAGCTGCGCCTTCTGGCCTCGCAGAGGTCCGTTGTCGGCAACGTCGCCTACTCCGCCGTTGTCCGAGCAAAAGAATATCAGGGTATTGCGCCTCAGGCCGCGTCTGTCGAGCGCCGTCACTATCCGCCCTATGGCGTCGTCCATGCATGTCACCATCGCTGCGAATGCGCGCTTGTTCCGGGCCTTGATGTGCTTGTACATGTTGAGATAAGACTGAGGCGCTTGGAACGGCGAGTGCGGGGCGTTGAAAGGAACATAAAGAAACAGCGGACGCGAGACATCGTGCCGCTCGATCAGCCGGACCGATTCATCGGCGATCAGGTTGGTCGTGTAGCCCTCTTCACGGATAGGCTTGTCGTCACGGTTCCAGTCCAAGCCCTTGTCGCGAATATGGGTGAAGTAATCGAGGGCGCCGTTGTAGTGCCCGTACTGGTGGTCGAATCCGCGAGAGGTCGGAAGGTATCTCGCATCCAAATGCCCCAAATGCCATTTGCCGCAAATTGCGGTTGCGTAGCCGGCTTCTCTAAGTGCCTGGGCCAGGGTGCGCTCTTCCAGGGACAACCCATGCTGCGCCCACGGGCGCACGACGCCTACCTGCAACCCGTAACGCATGGGATATCGCCCCGTCATCAGACTCGACCGGGTCGGCGAACAGACCGGTTGGACATAAAACTGATCGAGTCGCGTCCCCTCGGCGGCGAGCTTGTCAATGTTGGGCGTCTTGATCGCGCCCCCGTGGTAACCCACGTCTTTGAAACCCAGATCGTCAGCCAGTAGGAATACAATGTTGGGTTTACTGCCGGACGCCCTGCCTGCGGATCCCCCGGACAGGCTAATGCTCGGCGAGACTGCAAGTGATGCTGCGCCCAAACCGACGGCTCTCAGAAAGTTGCGACGTGTACTCATAATGTCTTTTCCTCCTGCTCTGTAATAAGCGGCGCTAAATGCGCCAGGGGGACCGCATCGCACGGCCGAGCATACGATTTGCCGCGGGGTCATCTATGACCTGCTCGCGCTTCGGGTCCCATCGAATCCTGCGCCCGAGGATCATCGCAATATTCCCCAGGTGCGCAACCGTCGCAGACCGGTGGCCAATCTCCGCCGGCGTTATTGTTCTCTTGCGCGTCTTGACGCAATCCAGAAAATCGCGGCGATGTCCCTGGCGGTGATCGCCCGCCGGTCGGGGTAAGTGTATTTCGCCGGGGCCTATCCTGGTTTTGCGCAGCTCGGGCGGGTCGGTCGTTACACCGCCTCGTGTCACGTGCACCCAGCCGCCCTCACCGATAAACCTTACCCCTTGCTGGCAATGGTTGTTGCTGGCGACGCGCATCACAAGACCGTTGCCGTAGGTGCACTCGAAGTCATAGTCGACAGCCGCATCCCACAATCCGTCGGCGCCGAACACACCTTTGCCGGCGACCTCGACCGGGCCGGTGTTGTCGCAGTTCATGCCCCAATGCGCGATGTCGATATGATGGGCGCCCCAGTCGGTAACCTGCCCGCCCGAATAGTCAAGTATCCAGCGGAAGTTCCAATGACAGCGTTTCTCCGTGTAAGGAGCCGCCGGCGCGGGACCGAGCCACATCTCGTAGTCGAACCCATCCGGAACCGGCATGACCGGCTGCGGGTCTATCCTGTAAATCGTATCCTTGACGCCGGGAGATTTAAACCCCGGACCGATGCCTACTTCCACTCTCTTCAACCGACCGATGCGCTCGTTGCGGACCAGCTCACAGGCAAATCTGAAGTGGTCCGTCGAGCGCTGCCAGCTCCCGGTTTGCCAGAGGCAATTGTATCGATCCACTTCGTCGACAATCGCCCTGCCCTGGGCTATCGTCAGCGCCAATGGTTTTTCGCCGTAGATGTCTTTGCCCGCGCGTATGCCTGCAAGCGCAAGGGACGCATGCCAATGATCTGGGGCGGATATGCAAAGCGTGTCAATGTCGGCGCGCGCGAGCAGTTCTCGAAAATCGTTGTATTGGGCGCAATCGTCATTGCCGTAATGTGCGTTTATCTCCTTGGCCGCATCGCGCCTGCGAAGGGCATCAACGTCACAGACGGCGACTATTTGACAATCCTCTTCCTGCAGGAAACCTTTGACGTGACGCATCCCCATGCTGCCCAGGCCGATAAGGCCCATCGTCAGTCGGTTGCTCGGCGCCGGCCGATCGCCTTGGCCGAGAGCTGAGAAAGGGACAAAATAGGGTACAGCGACGGCTGCTATACCGCCTCTGAGAAAAACTCGCCGCCCTACAATCTGGTGTATTCGGTTCATGGCCAGTGTCCCTTACGGATATTAGATTACGATCAAGGCTATCAGGTTACCTGGTTATCAGGACGCAGCACATCAGGGTCTCGGGACATCAGGAAACATTCTTAAATATTCAAGCTCATTCAGTCTCTTGTCGCGCCTCTATCAGCATCTTGATCCATACGCCGACATAGCAGCCGTGGTCGTGGTATGTCCGTCCGCTGACGAGATTGCCGTCCACGACGCAGGCTTCGTTTACGAAAGTCCCGCCGCAAACCTCCAGATCGAACTTGCACTTGGGGACGGTCGCCATCTTCCGGCCCCTGACGCGGTCGGCGTAGGCCGGTATCTCCACGCCGTGACACACGCAGGCGATGGGTTTGTTCTGGTCGAAGAAGTACCGGGTAATGCGGACGAGGTCCTCGTCGTATCGTATATACTCTGGTGCACGACCGCCCGAGAAAAATATCCCCACGTATTCTTCGCACTTGACATCCTTAAAGGCGATATCCGCATCGAGCGTGTAGCCGGCCCATTCACGGGTAACGTGGCCATCCCAGTCCGGGGGAATCTCGTGCATGACCATGTGGTATCGCCGCTTCTCGGGCCCGGCCACCACAGGCTCAAAGCCGTCCTCCTGCAAGCGATAGTAAGGATACAGCGTATCCACGGTCTCGGTGGCGTCACCGACTATGATAAGCACTTTATCCATCTCTACAACCTCTTTAGGCAGTTCTCAGATTCTTCCATTTGAATATAGGCAAGCCGAAGAACATTGTCAATGGCGAAACTATCGGTTCTTTTGCCGAGCGCACAGCTCGATTGAAAGGCAATAGTCCAACCGATATGGACTGGGCGTCGGTCAATTGAGGAAAAATGTAGTAGATTCCCTTTCCTTCCGGGTCAATTTCTTTCGGCAAAGGGTGAAATTGTGCGCCAATCGCCTTGATTCTGTCTTCGTAAATGCGCCCTGTGATCCACCTGACTTTGCGCCAGCGTTCAACGAGCTTCCGCACAATCGCAATCGAGGGCGCGACATGTCCATCAACCGGAAAAGTCAGAATTAGAAAACGAGCCATGACGGAGCACTCCCCTGAATAGCTAAACACGTTCTTATCAATAACGACGCAAGAGACAGCTCAATACAGCAGAAATATGGCAACAGGGATCTGAGTGTTTGGCTTCGAGCCTCTAATGGATGGCTATTTCTATGTCGACTAGCATAGGCCCCACCCGAGACCTTCGGATAGAATATATACCGTGCCACTCTGACGACCTCGATAAATGCCCATCGTGTCGGATGCGTCAGCGTCGGTGACGGCGTCCTTATCCGTGCCGAAATACACATCATGCTCGGATGCATTATCTCCTGGCGACCAGCTAAGAGGCGTAGCAATAAGGACGTCCGGAGTTGATCCGTCAGCCGGACTCGGGCCCCATGCAAGCAGCGGATCGCCTCTCATCGCCTGCTGGATCTCCTCAGGTGTCAGAACGCGGTTGTAGATGCGAACATCATCAATCACGCCATCCCAGAATTCAGCCGCGTTATTGACCTGCCGGCCGATGTGGGCACGGCCCAAAGCCAGGTCCCAGGTCTTCGCCTCCGATGCGACTTGAATTCCGTCGGCGTACAGCCTGGCCGCGGTTCCATCATACGTCAGGCAGATGTGATGCCAGACGCCCACCTCCCAGAAATCACTCAGCAGGACATCGTCACCGTAGCCTCCGCCGTACAGACTCGTGCCATTCATCCCGATGAACATCGCCTGGCTTGTGCTGGCCGTACCGTATGCCGCTAGCCAGCGATAGCCGGCGGCAACGGTGTCGGTCTTGCCCCATCCGGCCATGCTGCGCGGGGATCTGCCCGGTTGCAGAAAGCCGCAAACAGCACTGTTACGAGCAAACGATGAAAAGCGACTTCAAGGTTGCGGTCCGCAACCGGCCGGGAGTCCATCAGCGGTTTTTACAGGGATATTTTCCGGCCCGAGACATATACTTGTGTAACATCGAGTTCACCTGATTTCACTTCCACAAACGGTTTTCCGTTCTTCAGGCCAGCAGTTCCAAAGCCGGTCTCCGTCGAGAAGAAACAGCGGAAGTTGTCGCCAATCTTCGAGTTGACATAGAGTTTCCGATCGACCGCATCATACCGTAGTCCCGTGAGGCCCTGCAACAGGCCGTAGCTGGACAAGGCTCGTGCATACCAATGGCCACACTCATATTCATTGAAGGGATTTCGAATACGCCCATCATATCGATCGCGGCAGACGCGTACGATCTCAAGCCCCTCTTGAACCATACCTTCGAGCATCAGATGTGAAGCAACCTGATATTCGATCCCGGTCCAGACCTCGTCGCTATAGACAAACGGGATGGATAGTTGCCCGCCGCGCGGCCAGGTGCAGAGAAGCAAGCCACCGTCTCTACCCAAGGCGAAAGCAGGCCGTTGCGGATTGGCATGATCGGAAAGATCGTGCTTGAGATTATACTTATGAACAGCCCTCAAATGGCTCTTTACCTTGTCGGCATCTACTATCTCACCTATGCCGGCCATATGTGCAATCCAGAAACCCAAGACTCCGTCTGAGAGACAACCCGTACCGTATTGGTACTTAGGCCCCTCTGTATTGAGCATTTTCACAATATGGCTGTACCCAGGACCGTTGTTCGAACTGGCGAGTGGGCGAAACTCAGCGTTGAGACCTTCAGTTTGGATTTTCTGGTAGAAATATTCACCGTTGAAGAGTTCTGTCTCGAGGAATTTCTTTCCCTTAGCCAACAAGTCACGATAGCGGGAGACATCGTCGTTAAGAACTGTACCCATTTCAATGGCCGCAGCGAGCGCCCCGAGGTAGAAGCTGGAACAGTGCCCATCCGGTCCCCAGTATTCGATATCATACGTATTGTGATGGGGTTCCTCCAGAACACCTTTGCCCCTTGGATCCCAGGTGTTGATACAATATTCCAGGCTGACTTTGACTTTGGGCCACAACTCTTTGAGCCAGAGCGTATCCCCCGAGATGCGCCACTCACGGTAGACCTTCATAATCCCGCCGAGCTGTCCGTCGGAAGCGGCGTGAAAATCATGGGTAGTGGGACGAATGGGCAAGGCTGAGCGAAAAGTCTGATGTCCGCGTTCGTCCTGGCTCTCGTCAAACTCGGTCTGACGCAGACTCCGTTCAAGAGAAGGAAATAGGTGAGGTATTGCCTGGGCGTAGTTCCAAACGTGAGTACAGGAACCATTGCAGCAACCTCGTTCATCACTGCAACCCTCGAAACACCAGAGACGGCCGTTAGTCTGCCTGAGAACTGTTGGGGATTTAAGAATGGTCAGATTGGCTGCGACGGCCTCTACAACCTCGGGAGGTAACGTCGAGTCATAAAAAGTATCTGTAAACAGAGATGTCTTGCGGCGCAGATCATCATAATTTCGACGCCAGTACTGGGAGACTTCCTTGATATCCTTGAACCGGCCGGCATACCAGGGAACGTAGGTGGGGGAAGGAGAAGACTTACTGTCCTCGCGAACAGGGGCATCCGGGACATTCTTGCCAAGACGCAGGTCGGTCTTAGGCACATACCAGGTCAACATTAAGCGCACTGTTTTCTGTTGGCCGGGTCTTAATGTGAACGGCACAAAAAGAGATGCGCCGGGACATGGTCCGCCAACCGGAGGATTCTCAAGTAATCGTGCCTCTTGAATGTTCTTCCAGGCCAGAGTGAGAGAATCCCACCAGCCTCCCTTGAACCAGCAGTGGTCAACAACTGCACTGTTATCATCGACGAAGAACGCAAAAGAACCCAGATTTTCGGGATTTTCCTTGGTGCCTTCCTGATGGAGGACAAAACCGTTTCGTATGGGCAGGATCGTGTCACCTCCTCCGTCGACAGCCCTGAAATTCTTCGTATTGTAGGAGAAAACGGCGTCGACGGTCTCGGCTGAAGTGTTGCTGAAACTGTATTCCAGCGCCCCGGCCGGCAGAGAAGCATTGTCCGGATCACCAGGTATGAATGGGCTCCAGCCGGTCACCTTAATCTGTAGAGGGACTTGCCGGTCTTCGAGAGTGACTATCCCAAATGGGAATCGTGCCAGAAAAGAGGCCTTGTCAAATCTCGGCAAGCCGAAGCTGGTTCCGGCTGCACCGTTTCCAGTGCTGGGGGCACCGAACACCTTCCAGGCTGGTACGGGGCCTTCAAGCACTTTTGCTACGTTGCCTTTTGTCTTCTTGATACTCAATGCTGCGAATGAGCAGGGTTCATTGAAAACCTCCATCTTGTTTCTGACGGAAACATGGGAAACAGCACCGGTTCCCTCCAGGCAAATCATGCCGGCACCGATTCCGCCGATAGGGAAAGCCACTCTATTCAAATAGGGACCTTCGTACAAGCCGTTATACTCGCGATTTTGGGCCTGGCCAACTGACGTTTCAGTCAAGCCGAGGACCGCAACCAGAGCAATAATCAGATACCGCCGAGGGTTAGTGAGATTTGTGCACATGAGTGACCTCCCAATTGAATTGTTGTGAAATAGGCCCTTTGCTGACGTTTCCAATTCATTCGATTATCTACAATGCCATGTTCACTGGACCACCCAGGATAGCAAATCCACTCTGAGACTGCAACTATCTTGGTCTCTCCCCTGATATAATTGAGATCTGACATAGTCCTATTAGCTGCTGGATTCAGGCCAGCAAATCCTTGAGCGGCGCACGTTGACTGACATGTCATAACCAAGACGCCTCAGAGAAGGTCTGTGACGACAGGAACTTCAGTGTTTGACCTTGACCACTTCATAGATGGACATTTCGATTCCATGCCATATAATTGTCCAAAGCTAATGTCTTGCAGATATTCGGGTCGCAAAGACAGCGTTGGGGTATCTCTGAAGAGCCTCGGAAAGGACGCCACGCTAAAATCACTCAGTGCCCGGCAGATGAGGATTTGATTATTACTACGGCATCCCATAGTCAAATGATATGTGGCGGTTCCATAGGCTCAATGACAAGTACAATTTCCCACCCTTGCCGCTGCTGCGAAATGACGATGTAATTGGGGTAGTGGAAGACGGCGACGATCAGGCAATGCTCTGCAAGCAGTTTACCGATGAAGCAGTGTCGTTCATCCGCAAGAACAAGGATCGCCCGTTTTTCGTCTATCTGCCTCAGGCCTTCATTCATCATCCTCGTTTCGCCCGCCGGGAATTCATGGAAAGGGCGGAAAACGAAACCGAGGCCCAGATCGAGGAAACGGATTGGAGCACAGGGCAAATCCTGAATGCATTGCGTGAGTTAGACCTTGAGGAGAAGACTCTGGTCATATTCACGTCTGACAATGGAGGGTCCAGCGGCACAAGCATGGGGCCTTTGCGGGGAGGCAAGGGCGGGCCGGTTTACGAAGGTCATATGCGCGAGCCAACCATTGCCTGGTGGCCCGGCAGAATCCCCGCCGGATCTGTCGGTGACGAGATTGCCAGCACGATAGATCTCCTGCCTACATTCGCAAAACTCGCTGGCGCAGAGATACCGACAGACCGCGTTATCGACGGTAAGGATATATCAGCACTTCTGTTCGCAGAACCAGGCGCAAAATCACCCCACGATGTGTTCTTCTACAAGGCTATGGGAGTGAGGTCGGGAAAGTGGAAATTTCTCGACAAGGGCAAAGGCGAACTCTACGATCTTGAAGAAGATATTGGTGAAAGAAACAATGTCGCATCCAGGCGTCCGGACAATGTCAAGCGGCTGCGAAATCTGCTGGAACGGCATGTTGACGACTTGGAAAAGAACAGTCGTCCCGCCGCTTTTGTCGAAAATCCCAAACCGATTCTTCCTCATTCTGGAAAGTGACAGGCATTTGCTGTAGATCTGTGTGGGGACGAACGGGAGGAATTGTCGCAAAATACTGTAGGAAACATGGACAGGAACTTATAGTCTACTGGTATGAGCGGCCGCTGGATCACTCGCCTATGAGATGATAAGGCCAATGTAGCGTTCTGACTGCCTGAATTCTGAAAGGGAATCGAATGAAGACTGGAAGCGTCCTGGATAGCACGTATCTTTTGTGTGCTGCCGTTTTTGTGATCGGTTGGCCCGTAACCTCTTCATCCTACGCCCAGGGCTTGGAGGACCTGACTCAATGGAAGCAGGGACGGAGCATGCGCGTTGGGTCTAATGTGTGGATCGAGGGCGACTTGTACGACGGCCAGAACAACATGGATCGCCCGGACCGAATCGAAGCCGGGCAGACGCACGTGCTGGCTGACCTCGAAGGTCCTGGCGTGATTACCCATATCTGGATGACCTTTCTGCGTGAGCCACATTTCTGGGTCACGGACGGGGCGGCAAACCACCAGGAGATGCTGCTGAGGATCTACTGGGACGATCGAGAAGAACCAGACGTGGAGGCACCCGTGGGTGATTTCTTTGGGTGCTGCTTCGGCAAGCGCATGGAGCTAATCAGTTATCCGGTGGTCGTCGAAGATGGGGATTCGTACAACTGTTTCTGGCATATGCCCTTCCGCAAGTCCGCGCGCATTGAGGTGGTGAACCAAAGCACCAAGCCGATCCGCAAGCTCTATAACAATATCGACTGGATCAAGAAGGAATCCCTGCCGGAGAACACCATGTATTTCTGCGCCCAGTACCGGCAGGAGTACCCTGCGCTAAACGGTGAAGATTATCTCGTACTCGATGCCGAGGGTAAGGGCTACTACGTAGGCACTGTCTATGCGGTGCGGACGAGGAGCCCGGCCTGGTTTGGCGAGGGCGACGAAAAGATATACATTGACGGCGAGAGAAAGCCATCGATTCGCGGCACAGGCACGGAGGATTATTTTCTTTCAGCCTGGGGCCTCAAGAAAAACAGCACGCCGTACTTCGGCGTGCCTTACCTTAACCACCCCGACCGCATTGTTGGGCAGATGACCTGCTCTTACCGATGGCATATCCACGATCCGCTTGTCTTTAACACCAGAATCCGCGTGACTTTCGAGACCTTCGGCTGGATGTCCGCAGACGAGAACAAGGAGCACAAAGCTCACTCATGGAACGAGCGAGAAGACGATTTTACCAGCGTGGCTTTATGGTACCAGATGGGACCAACCAAGAAGTTCACCGAAGTTCCGCCGGCCGAGCAGCGGAAGCTCCCGAGCCTGGAACGGATTCTTGCGTGGGGTAAGAACCATGCAGATGCCCGGTACCACGGTGAGGGGAAGGCAACTGTGCAGAAGGGCGCCCGCTATCTGGAATCAGATGGGCAGCTTCTCTTCCAGCCTGGTTCTGTCGGGCAAGGCTGGCTTGAGATTCCGTTCAAGGTGAAACAGAAGGAGCCACTGCGACTGATCCTGGAATTGACCCGGTCCTACGACTACGGCATGTACCAGCCCTACCTGAACGGTGTCAAGATCGGCAAACCTTTGGATCTCTATCGTGCCGAGACCGACCTTTGGGAGTTTCACCTTTTGGACTTTTGGCCCGATCCCGGTGCCTACACGCTGCGACTCGAATGTGTTGGTAAGAATCGGGACTCCACGGGTCACTACATTGGCATCAACTCTGTCCGCCTGCGCGAACGCCGGCCTCGGGTCAAAGCCTTCGGCTACGATAAGAACAAGAACTGGCGGAAAGAGCAGGTTCTGTATCGGTGAAGATGAAGCCGTGCCAAATTGGCTAAACCAGAATAGACGCCCAATACACTTGGACAAACAGCTTGACATCAAACCGCTTATTGTGCTATTGTAGAGACGTTAGAGTGCAGGACTGACGTGTGGCGTCTGCCGCGAAAAATGAAATTGGGTATCCGTTCAAAACAACAAATGTTCTGGCCTATAGCCAGATGAAACCATAGTTGCGGTCTATTTCTTTGAGGAGGTGTACCATGTACAAGAAATTGGCACGGTTGATTCTTGTTGTCTTGGTGCTAGGCCTGGTTGGCAACGCTTTGGCGGCGGATGTAAGCTGGGATGATGACGGCACGGACAACCTATGGAGTACGGCAGCAAACTGGAGTAGCGATACGGTTCCCACGGCCGGCGACGACGCTATCATCGAGATGGATCCTGGTGCGACCATTGATGCTACCGTAACCGCGGATGCTCTTAACGTCAGGATAGCCGACGCTGCTGGTTCCACGGGCAGAGTTGTCATGACCGGCGGAAGTCTGACTGTTCATCAAACCGGAGGCGGTGGTCCAGGCCTGTGGATTAGCAACCGAGGAACAGGGTATTTCGATATGAGCGGAGGTACGATTGTCGCCGAGCACGTGTATCTTCCCAGAAACAGCCCTGGAAAAGGTTACATGACCATGAGCGGCGGCACTATTACCACAGGACAGTCTCTCACATTGGGGCTTCATGATGGTGAGTATGGTGAACTCAATATGAGTGGCGGCACCATCAATGTTGGCACTATGTTTCGCTGTCCGGACGTCGGGCAGGCTGTTCTGAATATGAGCGGCGGCACAATTAACGTTAGCGGCACGTTTTTTATCGTCAGGAGGGGAAACAGCGGCGGTGCCACTACGGCCGGCCATGTCCAACTGGATGGCGGGACTATCACCGCCGATGATCTCGAGATGGACCCTGAAAACAGCGGCAGACCAGCCACAATGGATATTACCGGTGGCATACTGGTAATAAATGGCGATAAGACCGACAAAATCAATAGGTACGTTGCCAATGGCTGGATTAGTGCCTTCGGCAGCGGCGGGGGCGGAGTAAACGTAGGACTTGCTGGCCTCAATACCGTGGTAAGCGCGGGACTTTCGTGGAACCCCAGCCCAAAGGATGGAGCAACAGATGTGCCGGTGGATGCGATCCTTAGCTGGTCGTCAGGATTCCACGCTGTCAAGCATGATGTGTACTTCGGAACCAGCTTCGATGATGTGAACAGTGCGACTGCGACAACCGATCCTGCGGGCGTTTACATGGGTTCGCAAAACGTCAACACCTATGAGACCGCTCGTTTAGAAATGAGTCGGACCTACTACTGGCGAATAGACGATGTCGGCGCTCCGCCTGACAATGCGATATCTAAAGGCAGTGTCTGGCAATTTACGGCCGAGCCGTTCGCTTATCCTATCGCCGGTGAGAATATCAGCGCCACCGCCTCCAGCTCGAACAGCGCAGAGGAAGGGCCTGAGAACACAGTGAACGGTTCAGGTTTGTCAGATGACAGGCACTCATCCACCCTTGCAGATATGTGGCTTACCAGCAGTGGCGAACCAGGGTCGGCCTGGATCCAATATGAGTTCGATAGACCCTACAAGCTGCATCAGATGCAGGTATGGAACTATAACGGAAGCATGGTTCTTACCAGTTACGGTTTAAAGGAAGTCACTATTGAGTATTCAACCGACGCCACCAACTGGACGCAATTGGGTAATGTCTCTGAATTGGCTCAGGCAAGCGGGGCAGCGGATTATGCCCACAATACAACCGTTGCTTTTGATGGTGTCCCAGCGAAGTACGTCAAGCTTACCGCCAACAGCAATTGGGGTGGTGGTGTCTTTGACCGATACGGTCTGAGCGAGGTGCGCTTTCTGTACATACCTCTGCGTGCAAGAGAGCCACAGCCGGACTCCACTGCAACAGACGTGGGCCCGGATGTGACCCTCAGATGGAGAGTCGGAAGAGAGGCGGCCGAGCACAATGTCTATATCGGCACCGATGAGCAGGCAGTGGCAGACGGTACTGTACCGGTCAGTGTTGTTACCGAGGCCAGAGATCTCATATCGCTCGATCTAGGCCAGACCTATTACTGGAAGGTAAGCGAGGTCAATATTGCCGAGACTCCTGCGATGTTGGAAGGCGACATCTGGAGCTTTACGACACGTGATTTCGTGGTGGTGGATGATTTCGAGTCCTACAATGATATTCCTGTTGAAGAAGAGGGCAGCAATCCGGTATATGCGACATGGGCAGATGGATTTGACAACCCGTCGGCAAACGGCTCGACCATAGGTTATGTTGAGGCGTTCCAGCCTTCCATGGAGACCAGGATAGTGCATGGCGCCAGTCAGTCAGTACCGTTCCTGTACGACAACAACTTCAAGTATTCAGAGGCAGTGTTGTTGCTGAGCCCGCCGCAGGATTGGACAGAACATGGTGTCAAAGTACTGTCACTATACTTTCACGGTGACCCGGAAAATAGTGTTGAGCAGATGTATGTGAAGGTCAACGGCTCTAAGGTGCTATACGACGGTGACTCGACTGACATGAAGCCGGCCGACATAATGCACATAGAGCGAGGATTGTGGAAGCTGTGGAACATCGACCTTGCCTCGTTCGGCGTGGATCTGCAGAGTATCACAAAGCTTGCTATTGGCTTTGGCGACGAGACGAATCTGACGGCTGGCGGTTCAGGCGTGGTGTATTTTGACGATATTCGGCTGTATCCATCGGCTCCTGAGCCTCCTGAGGAGATATGGTTGGAAGCAGAAGCTGCCAGCACCATGGGAGCGAGCTTGCGGATTTATGATGATCCGACCTCATCGGGCGGACAGCACATCGGCTCAGAAGACGGAGACGGCGACGACAATAGCACTCCGCCGGGAGTTGAATGGATTGCTGCTTACAATTTTGATGTTGCCGGCGGAACCTACAAGATCCTGTTTCGCGCCCAGCAGGCCAACAGTGACTCATTCTGGGTCCGGATCCCGAGTGCTACGAGTCAAAACCTTGAAGATCAAGATCTGCCTGGCACCGGCTGGGTGAGGTTTGATGCGATGGATGTCCCGAGAGGCGAATGGGGCTGGGACGAGGTTTACAGCGAGATGAGTCGCGGCATGCAGGTTTACGAGGTTATGAGTTATACGCTGCCGGCCGGAGCACACACGCTGGAAATCGCTAAGCGTGAAGATGGTGTGCTGCTTGACGCCATCGTGATTACGGACGACGTTGACTGAACGGCGCTGGCGAATGTGCTTGCTGCGGGGCCTGCCGGGCTGGCCGCCGTTGTGCAAAGAAGGGCTTGGTTTTGCGCATTGTGTTCTTGTTTCGGTGAAAACTCGCCAAAACAGGTACACAGGAGTAGTACTATGGACAGATCAAGAGGTTTCACGCTAATAGAACTTCTGGTTGTGATTGCTATCATAGCATTACTGATGGCGGTATTGATGCCGGCACTACAGCGGGTGAAGAAACAGGCGCAGGCAGTTGGCTGCCGGTCAAACCTGAAACAATGGGGTCTTTACTTTTCGATGTACACGCAAGATAACGATGGCCATTTCCAGGAGGGCTGGTGGTCAGGAAGGGATTATCGGGGCACTTGGGTGGCGATATTGCGGCCGTACTACAAAGACAGCAAACTACTCTTGTGCCCGGTCGCCACCAAACCTCTGACCGAAGAGGGCCGACATCCGTTCGCAGCCTGGGGCGTCTATGGGAGTGAGCGTCCGTCTTTTGAAGGTCTTTCCGGCAGCTACGGAATAAATGCCTGGGTTCGTAATCCACCGATAAAACAGGAAGTGATGCCGGATCGCTCAGAGCGACCGACTACGAATAACTGGAGGAGTCCTAATGTTAGAGGTGCAAGCAGGGTGCCTCTTCTTTTGGGTGAGCAGTATTATGCTGGCTATCCACTGATGTCGGATGAACCTCCGTACTATGATGGTCAGCCATACGTCGGTGTTTCAGATTACATGACGGCTTTCTGCCTCAACCGGCACAACGGATATGTAAACGGCATCTTCTTGGATTGGTCTGCCAGAAAGATCGGACTTAAGGAGTTGTGGAAGTTGAAGTGGCATCGACATTACGACACAAATGCCCCATTGCCGGTCTGGCCGAGATGGATGAGAAGGTTCAGAGACTAGGCTCAGCCGAAGAGTAAAGAGCAGTTCATCAACTTCGCTGTGTGTTTCGATTTGTTACCTTTGCTCATGACCTGATTTTCTTTGCTCCTCCATTTTGCTGAAGCCGCATTCGGGGCAGGTGTCTGCGAAGTTCCCATGAACGGTGCCATGAAAGAAGATTAGCCCGCACTTTTCGCATTTGACAGCTCTGAAAACACTTTTGTTTTCACAGTCTCTGCAAATCAGCGACGGTGCGGACAATAACATAGGGTTTCGGTGTTTTTCTATGTACTCCCAGTAGTCCTTATTATCTATCTGATATTCTGCTCCACAGTCCGGATTGCGACACTTGACCCAAATCATCTGGCCGCGCGGAACGCTGTCAAGGCCGGATCTCTTGGGTCTGCTCATATAGGCTATTGCACTGGCCAAACCTAAGCACACCACGATAAAACCGATCATTACCGGCTTCTTCTTCCCTTCTTTCATACCTGACACCTTCAGACAATAGACAACAATTTGGCTGACGACTCGTACCGCTAACTTATACTTGCATATTGCTATTCCAAATACTTCTCTATATTGTTAACTTATTGGGACCGCGATTATCAGTGACGAAGTTTGAATTGGGTAGAGAAATCTGTTGTGTTTGTCAAGCGTTAGCCGGACCTTTGTGAACTAAGAGGTTCTTTCGTCCTAAACCAGATGGTGGCTGGATATCAGTCTGTCTCGCCGGGAGGTGAGGACGGCTTACTGGTTCGAAAGAGTGAGTGACTCAACCTGGGTTCGGCATAAGATCGCCACTGGCGATGTGTTTGACACGCAGCTCGGAGCGGTGGCGGTCGATTGCGACCTCGACGGCCTGGTGGATGTCGCGTATTCACTGGTGTGGTTGAGGAATCCCGGCGGACTCTCCGACCAGCCCGACACGCCGTGGCAGGCCCACGAATATGGCGGTAAGGGACACGATATTCTCTCCGGCGACGTCAACGACGATGGGTTCGATGTTTCGAAATCCCTATTTTGGTCTTCTCGACAGGATAGTGGCTGAGTTTCCAAAAAGGTAACAGCCGTGTGGTGCTTTTCTTCTTCTTTTGGCCGACATTTTCCCTATGACTTCACAAATAGCGCCCCTGCACGCTACAGGCTTGATATGAAGTGACCCCAACCTAAGATCCGGGCCTGTGTGCGTTTATCAGTCGGAAATAGGACCACTGCGAACAGAAGCTGCACCTGGGTACGGAACGACCGCTACGGTCGGGTTCTGATTTCACGCCTGATTGGAGCTTTTTCATGCTGTTTGGGCCCAAGTGGACTACGAACGCAACAGCCCAGTGACTTCTGTGGCGGTCGTCGGGCGGTCTTCTTCACTTGAATCGTCGTATCGGTGATGGTATACTCTGTTTTGTGTGTAGAAATCAAATTCCCTTTCATTCATTGAAGGTCGATTATCTATCTGCCGGAGGATTGTAACGATGGAACAAAGATGCGGGATTACGATGGTATTCTCCCACTGTGTCGTGCTTGTTATTGTCGTGGGTCTTTTGCCATGCGGCCAATCCGTCGGACGTGCCGATGAGCCACAGACCAATGAATACGTTTGGAAATCCATGGGCGGACCTCCCGGGGGTGGGGTGATGGTCCTTGCACAGAGTCCCTATGTGCGGGATGACTTATATGCAGGGGCCACTCCTGGATTGTTCGTCTCCCATGATCAGGGAACAACCTTTCAGCGAGTGGGCGATCCGACGCTGACAGAAGTCACTGACATCCAGTTCTTAGAAGACTTTGCCGTGGTCACGGCTGCCAAGGTCTATTCCTATGATTACCAGACCGAGATCATGCAGGTCCTTCTTGAATCTCCTGTCAGGACATTTCTTCACGGAGAAGATCTATATGTAGTTGCCTATACACCGGTGGACAACAAGCTGGAATTGGCCCTTTTCTGCATCCGCGGATTGAATCCGTCCCTGCAGATCAACCTGGATACCCTGACACCAATTTCGGTCATACCCGTTAATATGCCGGTCATGGAGCCTCAACCACTTTTTGAGATCAGGATTCCCAATATCATGATGGTGGAGGATTCGCTGCTGCTGACGGTCGCTTTTGTCGATCACGCCGGACTCTATACCTATGCGGGCCATGAGATCATTGCCATTGATACGACAGACGGCTCTTACCGGATAGAGGATCCCAATCTTCCCGAGGACCTGGTGTTAACCAAGATAGCCCAGGATCCTGCTGAACCACGGCACCTCGTGCTTTCTGTGCGAAACAAGATCAATGGGGATGATGCAGCCCGGCCCATCGCCGAATTGATTTATGAATCGACGGACGGTGGAGTCACTTGGGGTGATTTCACGAAAAATACGTTCTATGAGTTTTACATGATCAAGGACATTGATTTCCACGAGGGGCGCATCTTCTTTCCGCATGTCGGCGACTGGATTCTCTCCGTAGATCAAAGCGACCAGTCCTCCTGGGAACACATGAATATGCCTTCGTTCGGCAGTCCGATTCAGGCTGTCGCCTGGCTCGAATGGCTCAGTTTCGACGCAGAGGATACGGGCGTCGTGTATGGGAGTCTTGATATTGAAGCCGGTTCTACGGGCCTTGTCCGCTCCAATGACGGCATGCAGACCTGGGAGATCATCGGGGCGGGCATCCCCTCGTCGCAGCCGTCCAATATCGACGTCCATCCGAGCAATGGTGATATCCTGATCACCTCCGGGAATATCGCACATTACCCCCACATCACCCGGGACGGCGGACAAACCTGGCGGCGTCTGCTCGAAGCAACCAGCATGGGTGATGAACTGGTTTTCGATCCTCACAACCCAAACCACATGGTTCTGGTCTCGGAACTCACGGATCTGTTTCAGACCTGGGACATGGGCCATACATGGGATCACCTGTCTGAGCGCTTCCATGCGGCCCGGATATTCGATCTGGCGGCCTCAAGCGACGGCAATGGGCATTTATTTGCATCGCTGTTTGGCACCGGAATCTCCCAATTTCCCAACCTCAACAGACACGAAGAACTCCTATCAGGCCCCGAGGCCCGGTTCCAGTGGGAGCACATGTACGGCTCTTCGGATTATGCCTATGATATCGAACTGGACCCTGAGGACAGCCGGATACTGTATGCGTCTTATTCCCCCAAGCTATTCGAAACCGACGCCTCGATTTTTCGCTATGACGGTTCCACTGATGAAGCCGGGTCATGGGAGAACATCCTCACGGTGGAGAATGCCGCCGGTATCTCGTCCATTGCCATTGACCCGCGGAATCGCGACAAGCTGTATGCCGGTGTGATAGGCCAACGCGGCAGGATTCTGACCAGTGGCGATCGAGGAGAGCATTGGGAACCCTTGTGCGAAGGCCTGACCTTCTCCACTATCCACGAGATGGCCATCGACCCCGCCAATGATTTAGTGCTCTATGCCGCCCCCTGGGGTGGAGGGCTCTTCAAGACCACAGACGGCGGAACCACGTGGACCGCTCTGGACATTCCTACCGTATCGGTCGCTTCAATCGTGATCGATCCGGATAACCCGAAACACATTTATATCGGAGACCGGACGCGGCCGTATGTGTTCGAGACCCACAATGGGGGAACCGAATGGGTCCCGACCGTGCATCTGAACACAGATATGCTCTACCGGGTCAGTGCCATGACACTTCATCAGGGGGCATTAATCATTTCGGTGTTCAATCGCCTGGACAAAAAGATATCGCTCTTCGACGAAGGCCCCATGAGCGGCACGACCTTTAGACTCAGGGACAGACAAGTCGAGGAGCTGCAAGGCGCTATGGCCAGGGCTGCCATTGGCCTTGTTTCAACGGGCGAGACACTCTACGCGGTCAGCCACATCCGTGGTGTGTTCAAGCTGGAAGGCAATGCCTGGGTCGATGTCTCTGCCAATCTCCCGGACATGGGATTCAACAGCATTACGAGGGATAACAGCGGGACCCTCTACCTGGCCGGCGGGTGCGACATTAGCCTCGATGGATCGCCGCGTGTTAATGATCCGGCGGTCGTTAACAACATATACCGAAGCTCGAACCGGGGCGAGACATGGGAACCTCTGCTCAGAGGAAATGCCGTCGGCGGCTCAATCAAGAAGGTGCTGGCTCATCCTATGGAACAGGGCAGGCTTATTGCAGCTACGCAAAACGGCGTCTTCCTCTCCGGAGACCACGGCCAAACCTGGAACGAACAGAACGATGGCTTAGCCTTCAGGAATTTGGGGGCACTTGCGGTCGGGCAAGACAAGGTATACGCTGGGAGCCTGGGCGGGGGCGTGTTTACAGGAGCCATCGACCAGGCCGCTCTTACCTGGTCGGGGACCACAGGCCCAACCCCCAACCTGTACAACATCAGGATCATTCTCGATCCCTCCAATTCTCAGGTGATCTACGCCACTGCCTACCCTGGCGGGGTATTCAAGTCCACTGACAGGGGAACGACCTGGGTCGAGTGTAATTTTGGCCTGCCCAGTTTCCAGGTTGTCGATCCGTTTCTTGAGGGCTACTACGATCTCGCTGTGCACCCGGACGATCCGGACATCCTGTTCCTGGGTATCTACGATCACGGGATATATATATCCCGTGATGGTGCCCCGACCTGGGTCCCGATATACGCCTTCAATCCTGCTGAGCGATTTCTCCGAGACCTGAAGACCAAACGCGTGGCCTTTGATCCGGCCCACGTGAACCACGTTTATGCGGCCTCAGACAAAGGTGTGTTCTTTACCCCGGATCTCGGGAACTCGTGGGAGGCCCTGAACGCTGGCTTGGACACTCTCGACATCATTTCCCTGGAAATCTCCGACGACGGTTCAGTGTTTGCCGGCTCCAACGGATACGGAGTATACGCTTTGAACAAGGAAACGAGGACCTGGACCCAAATGAACAGGACCACCGGATTCGGTCAATGGGCGCCCTGGGAGAGACGTCTGTACATGTACACAGCGCTGCTGTTCGATCCGACAACCCAGGGTCGCATCTACCTGGGCAACTTCCCCGGGGGATTCTTCGTGAGCAACGATGACGGGCAGACCTGGAAGTGTTCCAGCCTCGGTCTGGGTAATGACGGCATCTTCTCTCTTGCCATGCATCCTCATAACCCGCAACTCATGTTTGCCGGCACATACAACGGCATCTGGAAGACAGACAACCAGGGCGCAAGCTGGTCCCAAACTTCCGCCGGCATGCCTGACGAGCAGTGGCCCTTCTGTGTGGTCATCGACGATCAGAACCCATCCGTCATGTATACTGCCACCAAGAACGGCATGAACAAAGGATTCATGGGCCGCAACGAGTTCGGCGGGGTTGTCATGAAGTCCACCAACGGCGCCCGGACCTGGTTCAAAATCATGGACGGGCTGCCCGTCATGTGCGAGTACTATCAACTCATCATTCACCCGGAAGATCATGATCGCCTTTTCGTCAGTTCAACCCTCGGGGTCTTTACAAGCAATGACGCAGGGGCATCCTGGGGGCCCTTCAACAAAGGCCTGCCCGTGGAACACTTTTACATCCGGGACAATGTCGCGGAGAACCTCAAGATCACGCCGGACAACAAATACCTCGTTCTCGGGATTACTGCTCACGGAGCGTGGCGGGTCGATATTGCGGGGATCATTGATAAGTAGGCGTATGGGAAACTCGAGTGTCGTTGCACGATCGCTATACTTTGAAAAGTCTGCCAGTTGCCTCATTTGTGCGTTTGGGTGCATTCCTGCTGATTTTCGTGGCGGCCGTTGTGTGCACCCGGTCTGCAACTGCCCACGAGAAACCTTCCTATCCCGTGGACGGCGCGGACGGCAACTTAGCAGTCACTGTTCCCCTTCTTGTGAATGCATCACCGATCATCGATGGCGCTCTGGGCGAGGGCGAATGGGACAAGGCGGTCAAACTGGCCGGCTTCCGCCGCTGTTGGACATTCCGTGGCACTCCGGCCGCGGTTCAGACGACTGCATACTTGATGGGCGCGGATGGACGGTTGTACGTTGCCTTCAAGTGCGAGATCGACGATGCCTCTAAGCTACAGGCCTCGGAGACGCGGGAGGACGCACGGCTCTTTTCAGAAGATCACGTCCGAATCCTTCTCGATACACTTCACGACCATCGGCGCGTCATCGAACTGGGCGTGTCTGCCGGTGGATCGCGCTACGACAAGCGCTGGGGCAACAGCGAATGGGATGCAGTGTGGGATACTGCTGTGAAGGTCTATGAGTCATGCTATATCGTCGAGATAGACCTCGATCTGAATTCGCTCACCTATGAGAAACAAGAGGGCCAGACATTCGGCATCAACCTCATACGGTCCAGCATGGATCCGTATGAGGTCACGGGGTGGATGGTTGATGAGCGGCTTGGCGCAGAAGACTCACGGTGCTTTCCTCATCTGGCGGGCCTTTTACTGCCGGAGAAGTTGGCCGAGAGGTCGGCGAAGGTAGATACCTATGTGGTGGCAATGAACGAGTCCAAATCGGGCGCCGAAGGATCCTCGGTGCAGGCAGGAGTGGACGTCGAGTATCCACTGACGCCGAGCGTAACCTCACGATTCACGCTTTTTCCTGATCTGACCAATGTGGAAGCGTCCTTTGAATCCATCGACGTGTCGTATCGCGAGCAGTTTCTGCCCGATACGCGCGACTTCTTCGTCAACCAGGCGGAGTTCTTTCCCGAGCGAAAGCTGTTTCACTCCGGGAGGATCGGAGACTTCGAGGGCGGAGCGAAGATAACCGGGGCATGGGGCGACTACCGACTTGGCATACTGGACGCATATGGCAAAGATGAATCGCAGAACGACTTCGTGACTCATGTAACCCGGCAACTGGACCAGCACACGGATGCGAAGTTCTCCCTTGTTGACGTTCGCAAGCCCGACTTCTACGGCACGACGTTGGCGGGTGGCTTTGGGACTGATTTCAAAGACGATAGTCATTGGCATCTGGATCTGGATCACGCTCATAGTCTGTCCGACGTGTCAACTCGTGAAGGCCACCAGACATCTGCAGGTTTGTTATACAAAGGCGGCCACGGGCAATCCGGTGGCCGCATCCAATATGAGCAGGTCAGTCCGAATTTTGATCCCATTAGTGGATTCAATCCTCGGAGGGGATTTCGCAAAGGGACCGTCAACGCGTGGAAGCTGTGGGAGCCGGAGCAAGGCTCGCGGTTCTACCGCAGTTACGAGTTGTTCTCTCACTACGGGCAAGGTGAAACCTGGGGGGCAGACTTCTATGCTCGTGACTACGGTGTCGGGGGCATATTGAACATCACAGACCGAGACCGCATAGGGCTCATAGCCAATCGCGATCGCCATCTGGAAGAGAACATTCGCCCAGAGCCATTCGATGACCGGACTCTCACACTGATCGGCAACGCAGGCCGTGGAAAAGATGTCAGCGGCAGAGCCTCCTACAAATTCGGTACCGTAGAGGACTCCCGGCTCAACCAGTACTCTGTGAACTTGGATTGGCGCAAACCAGCCTGGGATCTGCGGACGGATATCGGATACAGCCAGCGCAGACAAGACTTCGATAACGGGCCCGGGACGACTGCGGAGATCATCGAGGTGGGACTCACGTGGCTGCTCAGCGCCGAGCACTGGTTGTCTCTCCGCTGGTTCACACGGAGTGGGGACAAGGACATCGACAACCTGAGCATGACATACCGAATCCACAAGGCCTCCGGCAACGAGTTCTTTCTTATCCTTGGCGATCCGCTGGCCCAGGAAATTCGCGAAAGGATTGCGGCAAAGTACATTCACCGTTTTTAGCGTCCACCGTCTGAATGCTCATGTTTTTCCTGCCTCCATCTCCTGATGTTCAATTTGGGCAGTCTTCCACCCAGCCGCCCTGATTTGACCATTGTGCCATCTAAAAACTGTATATAAAAATCCCAAAGGACCTGTCCCCGGTTCAGTCCAATAGAGCATTTGTGTCGGCTACGCGACACATAGGTTCTTAATTCATTCAATGCACGGCGCGCCATCCTATAGATGGAAGAACATTGGCCTCACGCGAACTCATAATTGACGTTGGTCACACGGTGCTTGAAAGGGAGCAGGCAGTTAAGGTAGAATAGCATATAGTGCCGGAGCGCCGCTCAGCAGGGCAAATGGGAAATATCGGCTCTGACTACTGTCCCTATCTGCCGGCCTGCGGACTTCGCGAAGGAGTTCACGCTGGGAGACTAAAAGATGATGAATAAATCCTGTTTCGTGCTTTCTGCGGTCCTGCTCGTTACCGCAACAACAGCGCAAGCTATCGTGGATGCTCCGTCACATATGGACAAGGGTGCATACGGGCAGTCACGGCCCAACATCCTCTTCATACTCACCGACGATCAGCGGTTCGACGACCTGGGCTGCATGGGCAACAAGATCATTCAAACGCCCAATATCGACAAGTTGGCC
>JADHXR010000092.1 GCA_016782865.1 Phycisphaerae bacterium | reverse complement strand
CTTGAACGTTATGGAATGACTGCAGCCCCGAAATTTGCCCCGTCGTTGAAGTTGCATTGCGACGGATAGTTGGCGTGTCGAACCTGTAAATCCTGAGGTGAGACCGCAGTCCTTCGGGAAGAAACGGGCAAGGGCACCGAAGGGACGCTACGGGGTAAGGGTCCTTGCGCCTATACAAGGATTGCAGAGATAATGTCGGGAAGGGCCGTTTCCCAGCAGGGACTGGCGACAACCTGCAAAGACCTAACGTACAAGGGTAAACCAAGACGTTGGGAGGGATTTGGTCTGGCGCATGAGTCCGTATGAGCTATGAAGGAAGAGTAATGTCTTCTGAGGTGACTTTCAAAGTCACCCAGGCAGTGGGTAGCGCCCACGCCTGGCAAAGGGGCTCTGGGTACTCGGTGGTTCTGAGTAAGGCATGTGCATCCAGGCACAGAACTGGAATGAATGCCATGGACCCTCGGAACGAGGATACTGGTAAACTGTACAATTATGGGATGCATGTGAGCTAGCACTTAAGTCTCAAATTGTGCAGGAAGGCCTTTATCCAGAAAATGTCAAATAGGGCCGAGACCAGAACCGGATTCGGGAAATCCGACTGTCCGGGATCGCAGGGAGGCCTGCGGAAACGTGGACTATGGTGAAGGCTAAACGGGCACGTAAAGCGGAAACGCTGAAACAGCCAAGCCTTTGCCTAAGGTTGCGCGCGCCGCATTTCTATCCCGACTAGTGTTTGACTTTGAGCTTTTCATAGGTGACCGGTACAAAAAAACCAAGGGCTGATACTCACTCAAGCTGCCAGGCCTTGAACTTGCTCCCGCACCCTTCACATGAAACAGCCCCTTGATCTTCCTTTCAGTCAGACGTATGATCATTTCTATTGCTGTAAAATCAGAATAGCTATCAGTAAGGTCATATGGAAAATGTCGGTCTAGGGAATAAATGCTAAGGGGATGCAGGAATCCGAGAAAAGAAACCAGCCATGAATAAAACGAACTTACTCACTTGTGTACTTATCCTCTCCACAGCCTTGACCGTATCTGCCCAGCAACAATCTAGGGGTCAAGCCAGACAAAACACTCAGACGCCTAGCGTGCCCGAAGGCGTAAGGGCCCAACGCAATATCGCCTACGTCGTCGACGGCCACGAGCGCCATGTGCTCGACCTCTTCGTTCCAGACAAGGCTGATGGCCCGTTGCCGTTGATTATATGGATCCACGGCGGCGGTTGGCAGAACGGCAGCAAAGAACGCTGTCTACCGTTGCGCAAGGGTTACACCCAGCGCGGTTACGCTGTGGCGAGCATCAACTACCGCCTCAGCGGCCATGCGGTGTTTCCCGCGCAAATCGAGGATTGCAAAGCGGCCATCCGCTGGCTGCGCGCTCACGCGAAGGAATACAACATCGATCCCAATCGTTTCGGCGTGTGGGGTAGTTCGGCGGGGGGACATCTCGTCTCGCTCGTCGGCACGAGTGGTGACGTGAAGGAATTCGACGTTGGTGGAAACCTCGAGCACTCCAGCCGCGTGCAGGCGGTGTGTGATTACTACGGGCCGACGGATTTCAAGGTGTTTGTGACCACACCTGGATACGAGAAGCATGGCGATGCGAACTCACCCGAGGCCAAGCTGATCGGTGGCGCGGTGCTGGAGAACAAAGGCAAGGCCTCACGCTTGAATCCCATCACCTATGTGACCAAGGACGATCCGCCGTTCCTGATCGCCCACGGAGACAAGGACCGCACCGTACCGATCAATCAGAGCCAACTCTTATTCGAGTCTTTGAAGGTGGTGGGTGTTAGCGGGCATTTCCACACGATCCACGGCGCCGGACACGGCAAACCGGGTTTCGATGCGCCCGAAATCGAGACGATGGTCCTCGCGTTCTTCGAAAGGCATCTGAAATCGAAATCGCCACCCCTGGGATCGCCGGATACTTCCACGTCCGAGAGCACGGCAACTGAGGGTCCAGCGCGATAACGCTCGGAGCCCGGGCGTGGGGACTGAGTCGCGCCCTGGACTATCTGGAGACGAATCCCGCCGTGGATGCTAAACGCGTCGTCTTTGGTCACTCGCGGTTGGGAAAGACCGCGTTATGGGCCGGAGCACAGGATGAACGATTCGCATTAGTGATTTCGAACAACAGTGGTGAGGGAGGTGCATCCCTTGCCCGGCGAAACTTCGGCGAGAACATCGCCTACTCGATCGCCCACGCCTCGTGGCGTTACTGCGATTGCTTCCGAGACTTCATAGACAGGGAGAAAGATCTGCCCTTTGACCAGCACATGCTGTTGGCGCTGACCCAACGGCGGGCGGAATATCTCTTGCGGCCCTCGCTAGGGATCTTCGTATTCAACTTTGGGCTCTTCAGAGGTGGACGTCGCGCTCTCTCGGACCCCGCTGGCTCTGCTGTGTTTCTGCTGCAAGGAAAGCGAGGTGCGTTGCTCCAAGCGCCTTAGGCTCTAATGGTCCTGTGTCTACATGATGCCGGCGCCAGCATTATTGTCCTAGTTCAATCTCTCCTGTGGATAGGGTAGAGATTCCTGGGAATGTTCTTATTAGGGTAGCGTCGTCAGATCAGCCGGCCCCCATCCCGGGGCGTCAACTTCAAAAATCGCCCCTGCAATACCTGTCTCATGGTAGCCTCTTCTGAAATGGACCCGCGATTTCAGCACTATGATATCGAGTTCTGTGAAATTGATGCCGAGTGGGGCAAAAATGCCGGTGTCGGTGACCTGCCGAAGAGTTGGCGTTAGAATAATCCGATTGTTCTTGCCGAAGTGGAGCACCGCAATCGCGTCGGCGCCGTGCTCACCTAAGAATTCAACCTTCCCGGTGATTTCTACTGGATTTCCAGCAAATCTGTCCGAATACCCCCCCACACGAATGGTAATGGCATCACCGGTGTTATACCTCCCTTTGATACTATCTATTGCTTTCTCATCCCGAAGCGTGGCAATATAGAAGTTTTCTGCGCCTTGCCTGATCAGCTCTTCGAGTATTTGTGAGGAACCTCCAGTCCTATCGCTATGATCGGCGATGACCACTGGCGTCTTACCCTCCTTTGCCGCCTTTATCGCCTCAGCAACACCCTGTTTCGTTTTGGGCAACTTCTTTCCCGCAAAAGCCTCCCGATTTCTCCATATGTAATCAGACATGTCATTGGCAATTTTATCGGCGAGTTCTTGATTATTGTTTGTCACAACCATCACTGTAGCCCCTACATCCGGGACATCAGCGTAGGCGAAGCCGAATGCAACTGATACATAGACATCTCTGCGCCGACACTCCCATCGACGAGCCCGTTCCATGATATCCATCGCCGGCGATAGACCGGTACCCTGAAAGACGCTGGGCGTAATCACACCCGGTTTACGGGTCGCCATCGTAGGAATGTAATCTCCGCGGATGGTTTTGATCATTACATGAGCAGCACGCTCACCTATGAGCGCCGTATCGTAATGCGGATACCTCTTTATGATAAAAACAGCATCTGCGGCATCAGACAACTCGTGGTCTTCATTGGCGTGGAGGTCGAGGGTTACCATGATGGGTATATCGCCAACAACCTTGCGCAGTCTTCTTACAATCTCTGCTTCTGGTTTAGGTATGCCGGTGACCGCCATAGCGCCATGGAGTGCCAGGAACAATCCGTCAAGATGACCTGTCTTTTTGAGATCTTCGGCCATCAAATGGCAATATTTGTCGAATGCTGCAGTCGTATTCCAACTACCGGAAGAGCCGCCGCGGACTCGGCGGGGAGAAGTGATCCCGATTAGCTCCACACCTCCGAACTCATCGCACATCCTTCTGAATCCGCCAATGTAGCCGCTAGACGTATCGATGATATCAGCCGTCGGAGGGCCAAAATATTCCCAGTCCTCGATTGTGGTTGGCTTCGGCGCAAAGGTGCATGTTTCGTGTGGAAAAGTTGCGACAGCAATTCTTATCGTTTTCTTTTCGCCACAAGTGCAGACCCGAGCTACAACCACAACAGCGAGAATACTCCACACGGCCATTTTGCAGACTCTCATTCGCAACTCCTCACCACGCTACTACTATTTTCATCGGGCTGACTTACGGTTTTCAATCGCCAATGATACCTCCGCGAATTCCATTGTCCACTCTCTTCTGGCGAGACATAGGGGTCTATCCAGCCTGCGTTTTGGCCCATTGAATCACCCCAAACGCAGCCTATTTCTGCGAGTCAGTGCCGACAAGTTATGATTTGCCGGATTGACTAAGTCCATTATTACAGATCGTCAAGCCGAAAAACCGTTCACATAGGCTGCGAATATTTGCTAATATGTCGTAACATGGTTTGGAAGAATCCACAAGATTCCGGGGACGTAGACGAAAGATGAGATCACAAGTGATAACTCTAATCGTTGTGCTGATCGTGCCCAGCTTGGCATTACCTGAAGATGTGGCGCCCAGCTCTTCAACGTCTTCACGGTTGCATGTGATCAAACCGCGAAATCCACAGGGTCTGCGGGAGTTCTTCAAGTATACAGGTGAGTCTCTACATTTCGTTAGCGCGCATCGCGGAGGCCCTCAACAAGGATTTCCCGAGAACTGCATCGCAACATTTGAGAATACGCTTCAACACACCTTTGCCATCATGGAAATTGATCCTCGCTACAGCAAGGATGGTGCGATCGTAGTGCATCATGATGCAACACTCAACAGGACCACGACTGGCGAAGGTCGCGTCGTGGCATTCACACTGTCGGAACTGAAAGAACTGCGTCTAAGAGACACCGAAGGGATCGTTACCAAGTTTCAGATCCCAACACTCGATGAGGTGCTGCAATGGGCTCGGAGTAAGACAATTCTCGTGCTCGATCAGAAGGAGGTGCCTGTTGAAGCCCGTGTCAGGAAGATTCAGAAACATCAGGCTGAGGCATACACAATGCTGATCGTCTACAGTTTCAAGGACGCCAAGAAATGCTATGAGTTGAACAAGAACGTAATGATGGAGGTGATGATTCCCAATCGTGAGAGATTTCACGCGTTCAATGAGACGGGAGTTCCCTGGAGCAACATCATTGCGTTTGTAGGACACGCGCCGCCAAGGGACAGAGAACTGTGGAAGATGATCCATGCGAAAGGGACCTGCTGTATGGTGGGTACCTCCAGGAATCTGGATCGAGAATTCGTTGCCGTTGTTATAAGTGGTGCCGCGGCAGTTGAGCAACACTACCGAACCCTGTTGCAGCGAGGGGCCGATGTGATCGAAACGGATCTTCCAAGGAAGGTGGGAAAGTTACTGTACAGTAAATCTGCGATTCCTCCATCAAAGTCACGGTTCTTTCAAGGGCCGCATTATTGATTCTTCTCCCCATTCCCTGCATTGCAGAGTTGGATCTTTTGGCCGCACCAAAAGGCGTCTACTCACTTGAGCTGTAGCATGCCGTAATTCGCCGAGAAGTCACGTTCCTCATGAGCCAAAAAACTTTGCGATCTTCAAGTGGCATCTTGTTTTCAGAATGCCTCCGCTCAGACCACTTTTTGCCCGAATCGAGTCCGAAACAATGTTCGGTTGTCGCTGAACTTGGCAATTTCCATGTGAAAGATAGTACGCTTCGATGAACGCCGCGGCCCCATAGTGCCCCTTTACCTTCGACTCTTTATTATCTTGAATCGTTGTGCATGTGCACATATGATCATCTTAGGATATTCGAACCATGAGACCATTGAACTTGTACATACTTGCGATTGTGTTCGTGGTGCCCTCCGTTATCACACCAGGGACACCAATGAAGGGCGAAGCCCTGGCGGAACTCGGCAATCCAGAGTTGGCTGCTCTGGGTTTTGTGGACGTCACGGACACTCCCTTTTCTGCGGATCTGCGAGGCAAACGTGACTCGACCGAGGCATTGCAGCGGGCCATCGACTTCGCCCGGGACCGTCAGATGGTCTGCTTCTTCCCATCGGGCCGGTACAAGGTCTCGGATACGCTCAACTGTGAGCAGTACCGTCCGATGCGTCGAGACGGCAGGCGGCAGGGAACGCGGGACTATCCCTGTGTGCTGGTCGGCTCGCGCAGTGCCGAAAAGCGACCGTGTATTGTTCTTGCACCTCACTCTGAGGGTTTCTCGGATACCGAACACCCCAAGTACGTTATTCACTTTTGGGCTCCGGGGGCAGGGACTGAGACCCCGGTCGATCAGCCACAGCCCAACATCAGCATGAATCAGATGCTGATCGGCATTAACGTGACCATCGGACCAGGAAACGCAGGGGCCGTAGGTATACGACATCGAGCTGCGCAGGGGTCGGGGGTCCAGGACTGCACGATCGATGCGACACATGGTTACTGTGGTTTGGAAGGCGGCGCCGGATCAGGAGGCAGCCATGCGAACGTCACCGTGATCGGTGGCCGGATTGGCATGGACATGCGCCAGACCCAGCCGGCCCCGACGCTAACGGGTTGTACGCTCATTGGACAGACCGAAACCGCCCTCATTTGCAGTAGCCGACAGGCGCTCTGTGCTGTCGGGCTCCGTGTGGAGACAGAGACTTCCGGCCCAGCAATAGTGACTAAAAAGCTGTGGGGCGCGCATCACGGACAGTTTTGCCTTGTCGATAGTCAAATTATCATGCGCAATCCCGGCAAAAACGCCGCGATCGAAGCCGCATCGAGCCTTTACTTGAATAATGTCTACGTTCACGGTGCCGAGACACTCGTTCGGCAGCCAGACATACCCGCTCTGCGCGCGGGCGAGCCTGGCTGGGTATGCGTCAATGAGTACGCAGGCGGTGTGGCCGAACGTTACCGGACCCGAAAGTACGACAACCGGACGTTTACATATCCGGCTCCTATCTTTGTGGACGGCAAGCGTCTGGAAAGGCCGTTTCTGGCCAACGTGGAGCCGGGTCGAACACCGCCTATTGATCTGCAAGCCCGACATCTCTGGGATGAACGGTTCCCCAGTTGGGAATCACCGGCGGCCACGAATGTGAAGGACACGCCGTACCGTGCTGCCGGAAACGGCATCACTGACGATGCGGCGGCGATTCAGCGAGCGATTGACGAGCACGAGATCGTGTTCCTCCCCAAGGGTCACTATGCGGTGAGCAAGACAATCCGATTGCGACCACACACTAAGCTGATCGGAGCGCACCGCTGCTTCTCCTGGTTGGTGCCCGTGGAGCGCGATGGCGGTGACTTCAACAATCCGGCGGATCCACAGCCGGTCGTGCGCACGGCAAACGATGTGCACGCAGAGACGATGATTGCTTTCCTCGGCATCCGTACGCTACGGGAGTCGTCTGCAGCCTACTGCCTCCATTGGCGAGCCGGCCACAGGTCGATCTTCCGCGACACGAACATTGTCTTTTCCTTCAGGGCGCCTCCGCAAGGGCCCGCTCAGTTTCTCCAAGCGACCCGGGCCAAGCAGCTCTACAACCATCCTGTCGTACGAATCGATGGCCATGGCGGCGGGCGATGGTACAACTTCCACCAGGAGAGTTCTCGTGGACACGGTCGCGACTATCGACATCTGCTGATCAGCGGCACAACCGAACCGCTGCACATGTATCAGTGTAATCCCGAACACGCTCGATCCGATGCCAACCTGGAAATGAACAAGGCGCGTCATGTCTCGCTCTATGGGGTCAAAGGCGAATACAATCAAACCATCATCCTGGTGCGTGATTGCGATCATGTGCGCATCTTCGGCTACGGAGGCAATGCGGCGGCCCACGAAGATCAAGCCCTGTTTGTAATCGAACGCACGGACAATTTTCTGCTGGCTAACCTGGTCGATAGCCCACGTATGCCCCAGGGTATTCCCGATACTTTCTTCGCGGGTGACGGCACCGACCCCGGTCGTTGGCACATGGTGAGAGAAAATACCGCCGCCGGTGAGACGGTAGCGACAGCGCCTCTGGATCGGCCCGTGCTCTATAAACGGGGTAGCGCATCAGAAGCCCCCACAGGGGCAAATGGAGGCGGCGATGCGAGCGCCACACCCATCAAGCCCCACTCGAAGAATCCCAGCTACTGGGAGCATCACGGCAAGCCCATTGTGTTGATTGGGGGCTCGGACCGTGACAACGTCTTTCAGTGGGCACTTGACGGCACGAAGCTTACCGACCATCTTGATCTGCTCGTCGCCTGCGGCGGCAATTATATCCGTTGCACGATGAGTTCTCGCGAATACACGCCGGAAGGATACCGGTGGGATCTGTTGCCCTATCCGTTTGCGAAGATCGGTGACAAGTATGACCTCGAACAGTGGGACGATGACTATTGGAACAAGCTCCGCGCGTTTCTGCGCGAGACGAAGAAGCGGGGCATCATCGTTCAACTCGAGATCTGGGACCGCTGGAATGAGTCGGGCGATTCTCGACAGGCGCGGTTTGGGTGGTACTGGTCTCCCTGGAATCCGAACAACAACGTAATGTATGACTGGTCGGACAGCCCTCTACTGAAGCGAGGCAGGACGTCATTCTACAATGCCTTCCATATGGCGGCGGCTGAGAAAGATCCTGTCCTACTGCCGCTCCAGCAGCGATTCGTGGAAAAGATCCTTAACGAGATCATCGACAACGGCAACGACCACGTCCTGTTCCAGGTGGACAACGAAAGCGGCATTGGCGACGGGACGTTGGAGCCTGATCCGTATTGGGCCCGGTTCGTGCGGCGTTATGCCAAGTCCAAGGGCGCTTGTGATATCTTCGTATGCTCTTCCCGGCGTTTCCACTGGCCGACTCCCTATGAGGCGACGACGTTTCAGGACTGGGACAATCCCGAGGTGCGCGTGCCGCTGCTGAACGCGGCATTCAACTTCAGCGACATTTCCCAGAACAACGGCGCCAGCGGCCAGACACAGTATGACAATATCCTTTGGTATCGGTCCCGAATGCTCGCGCATGGCGCGCGTCCCATTAACAACGTGAAGTGTTACCATTTCAATTGGCCGATCGGAAGCAGCTTTGGGAAGGACCGGACGTCGCCGACCGACGCCGAGGCGGGTGCGAAGTTCTGGCGTGCCGTGTTCGCCGGTTCGGCCGGCATTCGCTTCCACCGACACACGCCGACCCGCCCCGCCGGCTTGCGTGAAGGGTTCGGGCTGGCGTTCGAGGGCCAAAGACACCTGCGTAGTATGCGGGAATTTCTGGATGCAGTCCACATCTTCCGCATGAACCCGCGCAACGACCTGCTGTCGCAGCGCGTGACCAACGAGGCCTACTGTCTGGCCGAGCCAGGGCAGCAGTATGCCATCTTCTTCACGGGCGACGGTGACGGCCGCGTGGGAATCGAGTTGGCCGCCTCGGGGCGCTCGTTCGAGTTGCGGTGGCTGGACATCGCGACAAGCTGCTGGGGCCAGAGAGCCACGGTTTCGAGCCGCGGAGACTACATGTTAAGGGCGCCCAGCAGCGTGCATTGGGTCGCCGTGCTGACCGCGTCAAACCCGTGAGGCGAATACCTTCAATCACAGTGGAAAGGCGAACTGATAAAGGGTACTGGTTCCATGCGAAAAGCACCTGAGAATCTCGAAGAAATATGTCGATCCATGGATCACGAAGGCGTATATTCGCCGACCGTACTGAGAGGAGCAAGTCGAATTGAGTGACTCTATCTGGAATTCACACTCTATAGAAATGGGAGGTATGCAATGGAACGCCAGTCATTATTTCTGTCAACAGTTATGGATTGGATTCAGAACTCCTTGATATCGCTGTTATCCGCCGGACTATTGCTGATGTTGCTAGTTACAGTCGCTCGCGGCGAATTGTACGTCTCCCCTGACGGCAATGATGGCAATCCTGGCACCCAAAGCCAGCCATTGCGAACGCTACGAGGTGCGCGGGACCGGGTTCGCAATACGGACAAGAATGGGTCCCAGGATGTCTTGGTTCTGTTCAAGGCCGGCGATTACTTCATCGACAACACCGTCCGGTTCGGAAGGAGAGACTCGGGTGCGAATGGTGGTCGGATCATCTACAAGAACTGGGATGAAAAAGGCAGCGCCAATCTCATCGGCGGCCGGGCGCTAACTGCGTGGAAGGACGAAGGTGAAGGGATCTACAGCACTCAGCTCGATCGGGATGCCTACGCGCTGTTTGAAAACGACCAACCCGCCATCATGGCCAGAGAACCAGATGAAGGTTATCATGAATTTGAATCCATCATTGACTTCAGCCATCAAAAATTTCGAGAGGCCGACTACGGCCGTTTCGATTACCAGGGTGCGGCCGTGCGTTTGTGGGCACATTGGATACCCGGAAAAATAGCGATTCAAAACATTGACTTCAATAGCCGTATCATTACACTCCAACAGCCGTATGCCGGGAATGTCCAGGGCACTGTCTGGAACGACAATTGGGCTGCGCGTACCCCTACCCGTTTCTATATCTATAACGCCAAGTCTTTCCTGGATCAGCCTGGCGAATTTTACATGGATCCCACCTCGCGTAGACTCTATTACAAACCGCGCCGCACACCGATTGACAAGCAGGCCATTATTGCCGCGACCGTGGATAGGATGATTGACATTGACGGCGCAAGTGATATTCAATTCGAGGGCCTCACATTCAAGGTCTCTAACGGCCGATTAGAGGTCATCCCCAGTCTTCCACTAGATTCGAATATCACGGGAGGATTGATCCGTCTGGGTGAAGCCAGGAATATAGTCATCAAGTACTGTCGTCTTCTCAATTCCGGGCAAAATGGTGTGATTGTCGAGGGTAATATCGAAAAATGTATGATTTACGGAAATCTAATTACCCAAACGGTAAGCGGCGGCGTGCGTTTTGTGGGCGGCAACAACCGGGACAATATCATCGAAAATAACTACGTGCATCATGTGGGAGAAGGGATCTATGTGCGCAATAGTGTTGGAGACGTGATTCGACACAATCTCATCCATGATGTCGATGAGAATGGGTTCAAATCTCTTTACGTAGAACGACAGACCGTCAGTTACAATGACATTTCGCGTGTTGGGCTGGATGGTACAGACAGTGATGCGGCAGGGATTTATACCAACTGTACCGCCGGGGGACCGGACGGCGGACATGTCACGATTGACCACAACCTGCTTCACGACATGTCCCACAATCGCTATCCGGGCTATCCCGCTGCCGCGATCTACCTTGATCTGGACGGCGTGTACAACTGCACCGTGACCAATAACGTCATTTACAATGTTGATCACAAGTTCGGAGTGCATGTCCGCGGACCGAATCACGTCGTCCGCAACAACGTCATCGATTTTGACGGGCCGGATATGCTGTCGCCATTCACTGTCGCCGCGGGTAGTCGACGCGCCAACGTAGCTGTGGATAAGCCGCCTATCTGGAATCGCCACTATACTTTTGAGAACAATATCGTCTGGTCGTCTTCCGGATCAATTTTTCGAATCGGCGGTCGGCCAGATCAGGAAACGTTCAAGCAAGTGGACAACAATGTGTATTATAATCCGGACAGACACTATTCTTTCGGAAGAATACAAGGCAAGGACACCCTGGAAAACTGGCATGGTATGGGGCTTGATAACGACACGAGATTTGCCGATCCGTTGTTCGTGGATCGGGAGAATCATGACTATCGCCTCAGGCCCGATTCACCAGCCCTGGCCCTGGGATTTCAGGAGATTGACACCAGTCAGATCGGATTGAAAAAGGATTTTCCGTACATAGATGGTGGGAGACCTTCTATGGAACACAGGCAGGATTGACTGAGACTTCGACCAGTCAGGTTGAAGAGCGGCGAGCAAAACTGCCACAAACAGAGAATATGAGCAAGTGACATAGTTACAAAATGGCCCAAAAGTTTGACTTACAACACGTCATAATACCTTGACAAGTCGTGTCACCAAAATGTCTCCATAGACCTTGATTTTGCCCAGATTTAGGCCGCACATAGGCCACTTTTCGGTAGGAAAAAGCACTTTTTAGGATTTGCATAGTTTTCAATGACCGGGTGAAATATCACGAATGCCTACCCGTTTCTTAGGACACGTGCATCGGAAATTAGCTGTTTTGCAGTGGTCCCATCTTGCCTTGACAAGCACACGAGTTCCCACGCAAACAGTTTCTTGAAAAGCGCTTTCACCATCTCGGGATGCGCAGCGGCAAGGTTGTTTTGTTCCGCGGGATCCTCGGCAATGTTGTACAGCTCGGCCGGGCGATCAGGAAAACGCATCATCTTCCAGTCGCCATCGCGAATGGTTCCGCGGTTTTCCTTTTTCCAGTAGAGAGTTTGATGTGGAAGCCCCGTTTTTACACCCTGCAGATACGGCACTATATCCACGCCGTCGAATCCTTCGATCGCCGCCTCATCACCCCCGGCCGCCATAACAAAGGTGGGCATCAGGTCGAGCGTACTAAGCGGATGGTCGTATACGGCACCTGCGGGCAGTTTCCCAGGCCAGGCCACGATGCCCGGAACCCGGATGCCGCCTTCAAGATGAGTAGCCTTGATGCCGCTAAACGGATAGTTGCTTGACGCATTCTTATCGGTCGGCCCGCCATTGTCATTCGTGAAGACAACCAAAGTGTTCTCATCCAGACCGAGCTCTTTGAGTTTATTCAAAATTTGGCCACATGCCCGATCGAGTGAAAGTGTCATTTGGGCAACAACGCGCCGTTTCCCCTCCAACTGAGCAAATTCATCCTTATCTTTCGGATCCGTCTCCATCGGCAAATGAACCGCATTGAATGAGACATAGGCAAAAAACGGCTTATCCCGATTGCGTTCGATAAAGGCGCAGGCCTCATCAGCCAGCACATCAGTCAGATAGAATGTTTCAGAATCCACCCAAATCATTAATGGCTGTGTTAAGACCCAAGCTTTGTCCAGTTCAGCTCTGGTGGCGGCTTTCACCAATTTCCCATCGGCATAAAACTTCAGACCATCTTCGCTCCATTGGCATCCATACACATGAAAGTCATCTGCAACACGCCAGTCTAATTCAACTGAATCTTTCCATACGTTGGCCTCACCGTCTCTTGTCGACCAGTCATGGACTGCAAACGGATACCTTTTGTCTTTATCGGCACGCTTTGAATCACCAACGAATTCGAATATATCCAGCTCTGAGTGCTTACCTGTTGTCCAGAAGGAACTTGTAATGGCTGCATCCGCAGCCTTGCACTTTATTTCCATATATCCGTAGAGAAAGGTTCTTCTACTCAGGACTGCCGCCGTTGTATACTTCTCATAGGGGGATTTATATTCGGGTTTCGTTTTGGTGGAGAATTCAAAGTCAGGATCCCATTTTGTGGTTATGTATAGCTTTCCATTCTCAATCCTGACGTTCGCGGCTGAAAACTGGGATGGCGCCCGGCCAATCCAGCGCTTATATTTGCCGTCGGTGCCTTCAACATACCACTTTGTACTGTCGAGTTTCTTGCCCTCGAACTCGTCACTCATGTCCTCGTTCAGGATCCAACCACCTGAGTTGGAAGGGTCCGAAGCGGGATAGACTCTTGCGGATTGTGCTTCATCACCGAAACAAGTCATACAAGAGAGCAGCAATACTCCTGCAATCAGCACCGATCTATATTTTCTGACACCCATCGCGAGATCCCTTACAAATACCGTTTCCCGCTCAGAATAGTGGAATAACCAGCCTTCTTCATGGCCTGGTACGAACTTTCACGCCTGTCACAGGTTTACTAAGAACAATATCTTCAGTTCTGTCATAGGTTGATCTAAATACCGGCTCCAGAGTGTAATAATGTCCAGTCGGTAAATCATCTGTTGGTGTTATCCCTATTACATCAATTTGAATTTTCGCAGCTCCGGAATGTGTTCCGACTGTAGATGGATCATTTCCAACATATTCCCTGACAACGGCACCGTTTGCGTCTTTTTCGATTAACCTGCACGTTACACCATTCCAGCCTTTTGCCACAACAGTATGGCCTAATCCTGCGTTATAGTTTACATCGAACTTGAAAACTTTATCGTTGTCGATTCTTTGTTTTTGGAATCTCATATTAAACTTGAACCTAACCATAGGCTTATCATCTGCCACTTCTCTTTCCAGTGGAGCTCCATGTACTTCGGCCCACCGGGCCCAGTCCAGTCTCATCTGTTGCAGTCTTTCAGGGTATTGAGCAGCCAGATCATTTGTCTCGGTTGGATCCTTGGCTATATCGTACAGCTCCCACCTGTAATCTGGGCCGACCAACTGGACTGCTTTCCAGCCCCCATCGCGAATGGCTTTGCTTCCGAGCCATTCCCAGTAGAGGGGCTCACCTCTATCAAAGTTTTCTCCTCATTATATACGCCTTTATATTTGGCGATATCCTCAGGTTTAGCCTGCAAAGGCCAGTGAGGTGCCGAGTAAGCCAAATACATGAAATATGGCTTCTTCTCATTAATTGCCTTCTTCATTTCCTGCACAGCATAATCGGTAAAATAATCTGTCGCATAAAAGTCATCCGGGAACTCAGTAATCTGAACTCAGTTATGCAGGAAGGGCTTGGCGTAATCAGGGTGATACGTCGGGTCAAAATAGCTGCACGGGAAAACCTTCCCAAAGTAATCGTCAAAGCCCCAGACATCCGGGTCGCCGGGCCCCACATGCCATTTCCCGATCTGAATGGTGTAATAGCCGGCATCTTTCATGGATTGAGCAATGCAATAGGTTTGCTTGTCCCAGAAATAATAGCTTTGTTTATCGGCCCGATACGGATAGCAGCCCGACATGATCGACGTACGTGTCGTGGTACATTTGGAATTGTTATAGAACTGGCGAAATCGCAAGCCCTCATTTGCCAAACGATCAATGTGTGGGGTTTTGATTTCACCGCCGTAACAGCCGATATCGGAGTAACCCATATCGTCGACAACGATCAATATGATGTTGGGCCGGTCTTTAGCCAATGACGAGTTAGCTATCAGCAAACATGTGATTGTGCATAACAGACTCCAATTCTTCATTTTCATCTTCCTCATCTCCAAACAACGGGCATCCAAACCGTCATTTCACCTACACCTCGGTTGCTCCAGGCGAAGTAGGGAACAAACTGGGCTCTGACCTCTTTCCAATCCGGTTTTTCCAGCGTGCTGTACATACTCTCTTCGTTAGAGGCATGCAGCAGTATCTTTCCACTCAGTGTTGTAACGCCGCCCAGGAAGTCCGGCTGATTGTGCACTTTCAGTTTGACGTCGGCGGGCAGGTACACATCCAGGATATCGGTATTCTTTGGCAGATCCGGCGATTCGATGCAGTAGACCACGGGACCGCGTTTGATCGCCGCCTGGTTGCGGATCTCTTCAATGCGGGGATGGCCGACAAGCAGTCTGGTCTCCATCGGCATATTCAGCTCCACCACGTCGCCTGCTTTCCATTGACGCTCAATTCTTGCGAATGTTCCCGGGATTACATCAACGCCGGCATCTTTTCCATTGACTCGGATTTTGGAGCCTTCCGCCCATTCTGGTATCCGCAGCATCACTTCAAAAAGCTCATCTTTGCACGATTCCATGTTGATTTTCACGGCACCGTCCCATGGATATTGAGACTCCTGCTTCAGTTTGATTTCCGAGCCATCCAGCAGTTTGGTAGTCAGTTTATTGCCACCATAAAGGTTCACTGCAACACCGTTCCCGGACAGGCTGTACGCCCATCCGGACAATTTGGCGATGGTTCGAACCAGGTTCGGTGGGCAGCAAAAACATGGGATATAAGGAGCCCGTGTTCGCTGGTCGGTGGTATCCATCTCACAATCATGGGTCCTTCTCAATGGATTAGTATAAAAATAATGCGTCCCATCGGCGCTGATACCTGAGAGCGCGCTGTTATACAAGACTAGTTCCATGATGTCGGCATATTTGCTTTCGCCATGGATCCCGAGCATCCGGTAGCTGAACATGGCATTACAGATGTTCGCGCAGGTCTCGTTATAGGCAGTCAGGTTTGGCATCATATATTCATCAATAAATGCCTCGTGAACGAAGTCCACCTTGGAAGATGACCCGTGATGCGCCTGTCCGCACGCGCCGGTGACATACATTTTCTTAGTCACCACATTGTCCCAAAGCCGGTCAAGTGCGTCCACCAATGCCTTCTCTCCTGTTTCAGCATAAACATCCGCCGCCCCGGCATAGAAATACAACGCAAGAACGGCATGCCCCACAGCTTCTTTTGATTTACGAAGCTGAGTTCTTTCCTGAACCATGTCCCCGATCATAGTGTGGCGCACGGTTGGGTCGGGTTCCACCTTTGATTTGCCACGCATATTGATGAAGATCTCTGCCAGGTGAAGATACTCCTTGTTTCTCGTCGTGCGGTAAAGTTCCACCAATCCCATAATTTGGGTTTGATTGAATCCAAAACGGGCCAGTTCTTTCGGTTGAGGCCGGAAGGTCTTATAGAGATAGTCTGCATGCTTGCGTGCAATATCCAGGAAGTTGGTCTTGGCAGTGACGCGGTGGTGAATACACGCGCTGGTCAGCAGATGCCCGCTGTTGTAGAGCTCGTGAAATTTTCTGTTAGACCAGCGATCAATGTCTGTGGGGGTGATCTGGGTGGAAATATAGCCGTCGTCTTGCTGCGCCTTGGCAATCACCGCAACGATTTCATCCAGCTCCTTGAGAATCTGCGGATCTTTGTTGATGGCATAAACATACACGGCCGACTCCATCCATTTGTAGAAATCCCCATCGTGCCAATGCATGCCCTGATGTCTGCCTTCTTTGAGACCGGCAGCAATCTTGAAGTTATTGTAAGCATGCCCCGTATCGCCTTTGAGGAGAGACCCCATATGCGGCACCATGACCTCTTCGCACAGCTTGAACTTGTCCGCCCAAAATCCCGAAGTCCACCGGCAATCGCCGATGTTGATACTCTTCAGTTTCACGTGAGGGCTTTTCGCGTTGTTGATGATTCCCTGCTCTTGAGCATACGATAGATGTATCATAAAAACACTACAGAGGATGACTATTCGTTTTTTCATTAGAGGTTTTCCTTCATTAGTCAAATTCTTCCCCTGACAATAATCGGCCAAGGGGTATATAAGATCTTTAAGCACAAACTCAAAGTCATCATCATGCCGTTCCAGTTCAGGATAAATCAAGACGGTTTTCTTGCCAACTGCTGCATCAATGATTTTCTTCTTGGTCGCTATGCTGTACATATAGGGGTCATTGCCGTGTCCTCCCCAGAAAGAGATACCCCGATTGTCACTATACGTTGGCATAAGAATATCCAGGACCTCATCGCTGGAAAGTACGTATTGTTTCTTTGATCCCGTTTATTCCGATATTTCTCGTTCTGTATGGACGATCGATCCCAGTCTTCCACCTTTGGCATATGGGCGTTTTCTAGGAAAACAGGGCTGTCATAACTGGCTTTGATGGTATTCACCAGGCCTTTGACCGAATCGGGAACACTCTCGGAAAGCAGATAAACCGGGAGCGGGTCCCTCTCCCGGGCAGGACGCACATAGGTCTGTAGATGATCTCGAACGGCATTGGTATTGGCGAGTACGGCTTCGATCTTCCCCGGAGGGCTAAGGTTGGTATACGCACGTTTCCAGTTCGAATGAGCCAGATCCAGTACATGAACACAACTGCCGCCGCTCTGGCTGCTCGCCAGAATGATCTTGTTCCTTTTCGGATCTTTCCACATATCATTAAAGGAATATTTGCTGGCAACAACAAAGGAGTTCCCATCCCGCAGCGCAGTCCGGACTTTGGCAACGGTGTGCCCCGTATCGAAGCTGAGCAATCCTGAGGTTTCTGCCTGCACCACTCCGATGCCAACCATTCCGCTCAAGACGACCTCAACGATTATTCCTATCCGCGCCGTTTTCACTCTTACTGCTCACCTCCTGGTTGTATTTCCAGTAGCATGACGCCAAAGGGCATATTCAAGCTGATCATAAGTGCGTGAAATATCTGTCTGTTGATCACGCGGTCTTTATCTTACACTATTCAATTTGCAACTGCACATAATTCTGCGTACAGGCCTTCGGTTTGTCCTAATTTAACTATGCTCCGCCACACGGTCACCTTTGTTCGAGTTTCTTTTCTTCTGACTAGTCCGATTGCTTCAATCTACCTTCCTGAGCGACTGCGATGGCCCTTTCTTCGCTTTGAAAAGAAAAACCATCCGCCTTGATGCCACTGGTACGCAAGCGGAACGCCGTTTCTCCGGCTGACACCGGTACGGAAAATTCATACCGATAGTCGTTATCCGTGAAAACCCGGGGTATGTCTCCAAGGGTACAGGTTAGATTTATCTCTTTCAACGATTGCGACCCTGCTGTTGACCAAACATAAGGCAAGGAGCTGCAACTACTGCAAGTTGTAGATCTCGAATTCCCAGATGCGCGTCAGGCCTCCGGGCGTGTCGTACACCACGATACGGAGCCTTGATGTGGTGACGCGGTCGAACTTGCCGCCCCAGTCAATCGACGTGTTAGCCGCGACGTGTGCTCCTGGAATGTCCCGCCACCGGTCTTCCGCGTAGTACTGAAGCGAAAAACTCGTGATGGGCGTTTGAGGACGGCCGCCGCCGCTCTGGCCCGTGACAATGCGCGCGGCGTTGAACGTTTGCGGCTCATCCCACGCCAACTCGACCGTGTCCGGAACGTTATTGTCGCTCACCCACCGAAGACTGTTGTCGTTGACGCCATAGCGGCCGTCGTTGATGTTGGCGACGGGATATTTCTTCGGGTCGTAGTTGCCCGAAACTCTCACCCGCGCGGCGCGAGCAAGGTTCTTTCCCGCCGTATCAAGCCATGTGGGCGGCTTGGGCGGAGGTGGAGGTGGAGGTGGCGGAGGGGGCGGGGGCCGATGCCCTTTCGCATGAGCGTCTTGAGCTTATCGAGATGGTCCTGATATACGCCTCTGGGCGTTGAATTCCAGTCTTTGCAGATCGACGCGGCCATGCCGACCACCTCGCCCATCATCCCCGTGGTGCGCATCACGCGAACCGTCCCCAATGCCACGTGGGTGACGCTGATGTCGCGCCCGGCCATGAACAGGTTCTCGATATTGCGCGAGTAGAAACAACGATAGGGAATGGGATAGCCCGGTTTATAACGTTTGTGTACGGCGATGGACAGGAATTCGGCGCCTGGAAAATCCTCTGTGTTTTTCGGGTCCGGGTAGTGCAGGTCGATGGACCACGTACAGGTAACCGAGGCGTCGGGAAACTCCCTGCGGCCGAGAATATCCTGCTCCTTCAAGATAACGTCGCCCAGCAATCGCCGCGACTCGCGATTACCGCTGATGTACGCCACCCACTCCAGTCCGCGTTCGGCGAACGCCTCTCGATCCCGGCTCTTGTTTTTCACAAAGTCCCAGTTGCCGAACGCCGCGCGGAGCCCGTGGTCGCGGATCTGCTCGAAGTCTGTGATCTGATTGAGGTTCATCCCCGTCTCCCAGGACCATTCGGCCTTGGTCGTGCGACGGGCGTTGCGCTCGTTGAACCGGATCGCCCAAGGGCATTCGGGGAAGGACGTGGGACCGGCGGACAGCCGGGAACGCCACATTACCGTCGCGCCCATCGTCATGGTGTCCGCTTTTTCCGGCGCCAGGGACTCACCCGTGTCCGCCCGGCACTCGCGCCCCATGCGATAATCGGCGCCAGCCAGGTAGCCAATGGTTGCGTCACCCGTGCAATCGGCGAAGAACCGGGCGGAAAAACGCAGTTCCTCACTGGTTCTGATGTCCTTGGCTACGACGGCTGAAATCTTGTTGCCATTCATTTCGACTCGAAACGCGTGGGTGCTGAGGAAGAGGCTGATGTTGTCTTCGGCGTCCACCACGCGCTGTTTCTTGTAGACCCAGTTGCGCGTGCGCACCCACACGCGCCAGACACCCGTCTCGGGAAAGACGACTTCTTTCGTCGCATCCTCGCAGGGAACACCCAGACCGTGGGCCATCAAAAATGGCGAACCCACCTGGTCCATAAACTGCTGGTCGACAACCCAGCCGCTCGGATTGGCAAAACTCTCAGCCTCGACCAGAACAGTCTGCGCCCCGGCAGAAGAAATCAGACATAAACAGGCTGATAACGACAGCTTCAGTGCGAACATATTCTTTTTCATCATGGCGATAACTCCTTTGCTTCCACGTAATACGTTTGCAGTTGGGCTCGACTGCAATTGCCCAGTCGTTCAATATGTTCGGCTCTGAAATTGCCGTCCACAAACACAGGTATGTCACTTGTACCTCTGACGTTCGTGTTTCTCCAGAATTGTCGTTCCTCACCCCACGCTGCGCTGAATCCGGGTGGACACCTGTTGACCCCACCAGTTTATCGTATAGCTGGTGTAGTCACCGTTTATATACGCATAGTCATTGCCCCTGTTGATGATGCCATATGCGGCATAGGGTGGCCGGGCGCCCGTATCGTTGCCGTTCTCATCCAGAATGAATTTCGCGGCCATTGAACACAGACGCATCTTGAGGTCGCTGTAGTACGGCCTCAGCGCATTTATCCATATCCACCTGCCCTGTTCGTATGGGTATTTGCCCGTGCCTGTCCAGCCCTGCATAAAATAGCCATCGTAGTCGCCTATTCTCATCTCGGCTGTGGTCTTATTGCCAAAAGAGAACGCGCCGGACTGTATCTCTTCACCATTGAGATAAAGCCTGGCTGTGGTTCCGTCAAAGGTGGCTGCTACGTGCGCCCATTCCCCGACAAAAGGAGTCAGTACTTCGTCAGGGGAATATAGCTCAGATCCTGCACGAATAAACCGAAAGCTATTGTTGTTATTCCGCACCCGCAAATCAAACATCATTCCATCTGCATGTCAGATGGTCTATCAATTCGGTCAATACGTCGAGACCGGCGGTCTCAGCGTCGCGAGCTCGCATCAGAGCCTCCGTCGCCGCGCGGGCGGCTTCGTCAACCGGCACGCGTTCATTGTCACACGCTTTAAACGGGTACGTATCCGAGACGGTATTAAGGTTTGTGGCAACTATCTTGTAGTATCCAAGTGCCGACGTGAAGAGCGGCCCCAGGCGATCGTCCAGTCGCTCCTGGGCTTCCTTAAGAAATGCGACGGCAAATCGGCGACTTTCAGCCCACACGGCCGCGTTGTAGCCAGGTCCAAATCTATCTGCGATGCCGGTCTCCACTGCCCGGGTCCATGCATCATAACCTTGGAGGCCGCCAGTACGGTCGGTCCATTTCTGGCGGTCGTGACCCAGGTCCAACGCGTAGGTCAGGGCATCACGCACTGTTTTGGTGGCATCGGCTGGCGATGTTGGCCTGACACTGGAAACCAAGACCGAACCTATCTCGGATCGACCAAGATTTTGCCATGGAACTGGGCCTTTGCCCCCATCACACTCGGGACCGGAGATGTAGTAACCGGTTTGATCGTAACCATAGATGACGAAGTATTCCGGTATATCAAGCTCCCAGCCGTAGCAGGGATAGCCATTATCGATGGCACTCTTGACATGTGTCCAGGCCCGCTCCTGCGCCTCCAGCAGGTCGCGATCCTGCTTAGGGCAATACTCATCCACGGCCTCGACAAGATAGCCGACGTTACTGCCTAGACTCAGGAATCGACTCGTGTCCCAGTCTGTTGGACCACTCGGACACAGGCCGGGGGAGATGTTAAGAACAAATGCATGGCCTGTAGCCCCGAACAGCCATGCGTCCGATACGTCGATTCCGAGGTAGCTCAAGCACCCCTTGATGCAACCCACATGCGAAGCCCAGCGCCGAACCCAGCGCAAGCCCTCCAGTTGCTTAGTGGGCTTGCCCGACAGACCATCAACCGCCGTCCTCTCCCCGACCCAAGCTTTGGCCTGATTGTGGTGCTCTAAATAGCTGCGTGCAGACAGTCGAAAGACATCGTAAAGCCCTGGCCTCTCGCACGCAACGAACACGAACGACACGGGGCAGCAGCTATCACGAAGTTGCTCGTACATACTTATGAACGCCTGTATGTCTGCAGGCTCCGGCAGAATGAAGAACATGGCCTGCAGCTTCTCGTCGACGCTGAACCATCTGGCCATGCCGCCCTCAACCGTCTGCGTACAGTCGTGTCGGCAGGCCAGTGTGTGCAGTTGGTCATACACGGGCTCGATAGGACCTGCCAGCAACCTTGCCCATCCGGCGCATCCCGGTTCAGGGAACTCTCGGTCGCACGCGAACAAGGTGTAGATTTCCTCGCGCACTTTGGGCCCTCGGTCGTGAACGGTACCGGATCCGCAGATCCGATCAGCGTGCTGCAAAGCGCGCTGGGGTGTAATCACAAAGGCATCCCAGTTGCCCTCGCCGTCAGTCCATTGGTGGACGAAGATAGCTGTAAGGGTAGGTTGTCTCTCTCTGACCTGCACGTAGACATCCATGAGGCAATCAACATCACGCGGATCAGCAACGCGGCAGAACATGAGCTGCAGCTTGCCTTGCTCTGTGGACCAAAGGACGTGCTCTCCCTGGACCTGCTGAACAAGGCCAAAGTCATCAGCACCGGTCTGTAAGATATCTGCCAGTGCCTCGATACCGTTCGGCAAAGCCTCGCCTATGCGCAGTTTGCTATCGCCCCAAAATGTGCCCAGGTCTTTGCTACCCATTTCTTAGACTCCCTTGTTGACCAGACCCAGCCAGGCAATTGTCCCGCCGCCTTCGAGGAAGGAAACGCCTCCGTTTGCGAATTGCCTGATAGGCCACAACTTACCTAACGGGCCGTGGCCTCCTTTGATATGTCGGGATTTTGAGGCCGTCATTGAGCTGGCATGTGTCCAGGGTATGCAAACAAAGAGTAATGTAATGACGAGTAGTCCTGTTCGATCTTTCATACAATTTGTCTCCTGTGCCATGCAAAAAAACAATACGGCGTGTCGATGATGCGCAATTGTACCTGCGTCCCATCAAACTGTGCGACAACACCCATTCTGATTAGCGGGCATACTCCACGAGGACAATCTCGAACACACCCAATCGGGGCAGGACAATTTGCACCTCGTTTGACGATTTCGTTGTCCGAGCCAGCGGTGAGCCGTTGGTTAGTGAAATGACCTTCTCGACCGGCCGCCGAGCTTTGAGGCTAAGGCGGACATTGTCAATCGGAATCGGCGGATGGAAGGAGTTCTCTAGTCTTCCGGAATGGTTGTACAGCGAGATCCATTCGAATCGCCCTTTGGGATCGCGCCGGTGTGTCGCTTCGACCAGTGGGCAAGAGTCTATCTTCAGCCTGCGCCCGGTATCGAGCAAGTTGTCCAACGTGCCGACCGCCAGCATCGAATGGCCCAGGTTGCCCCATTCACGGTACATCGCGCCGATCCTAAACGGCAGGCAGGCCGTAATACCTTCGCCGTGCCTGCGCACGAGCAACGCCGGGATGTCCGAGACCGATTTATAGTAGCATTTTTCCGGAGGCCCATACATCACGTCATGGATCAGTCGCAGCATCTGGTCTGTGCCGGAGACGGGTTCGTATTCGTGAAAATCGCCGCGCAGTTGAACGAGATCGAAATCCTTCAGGCCGGCCACGTCCAGTTTCGTCTTGTCCTCCGGGCGGATGCGCACATACATCGAATGGCGCAGGGGCCAGGTCTTCTTCAGGGTCGGTTGACCCATACAGGTTAACGCATCTGGGATCCGGCCGCTCAACAGGAGTTTGCCTCCACTTTTGACAAAGGCGTCCAGCGCACGCGCATCGTTGGCATTGACACCGCCGCTCTCGGGGACGATTAGTGTCTTGTAGTGTTTCAGGTCGGAATGCCCGAAAGAAACAAGGTCAAAGGGAATGTGATTCTCGGAGAGGATCTGCGCCCAGCCCCAGTAATCGTCGCCGTCGCGGCGTACAAGGCCCACTTCGGCAGCGGACTCGGTGTGCAGCATCCACTTCTCGTTGGCCTCATGGAACCGATAGATATCACTGATCGGCCCGATACCGGCGCGGTCTTCCAGACGCTGCAGAGGTCCGATGCAGTAGAAATCCAGCCAGGCGCCGTTCACCATTTGCTGCCACAGCCGCCGCGAGTGCAGATAAGGCGCCGCAGCCGAATGGCGGAAGATCATCTGATAGAAATGGACCGATGCATTGGCCAACTGCTTGTTCTCGGTCGTGAGCAGTGTCCACTGTGCGCGTTCCACATCATCCCAGGTCTCCTGGCCAAGCGGCGCGCCCGATTCCTTGCGAATTACGTCTATGTGATCGACAGTGTAGGTGCAGATCACGGTCTCGGAGCGAATCGATTTGATCAGATCGCGCACGCGACCGAATTGTCTGTTGATCTGAATGCCTTTCCATTCCTGGTGCTTGCGCAGCGCCTGGGCGTCCCCGTCGTGTTTGGGAATATCCAGCCCACAAAAATCCCTGAACGATTTCTTGCAGTTCTCGCATTGGCAGATTCCGTGGAAGTTCCGGCTGTAGTCCACCTGCGGGAAACCTATCATGTTGAAGAATACACCGTCCAGCGGGTACTCGGTCAGAGCCTCTCTCAGAATCTCCAACAGATAATCCTGCTGGTATCCGCCCATCACACAGGTATGGATCTGGCCGTTGTAGTTGACATGCTCGCCTTTTTCGCTGACGTAGAGCCACTCCGGATGATCGGCAGCGAACTTCTCGTTGATCTTGCTGAAATCGAAGCGCCCGATCATCTTGACGTCGGCTTTGTGCAGCTTGCCCAGGGCCTCGCCTGCGAGATCACCCTCCATGAAGGTGTTGCGCCAATGATACTTGAGCTTGGTCGGGTAATTGGCGACGATTCCGCCGACATTGAACAGCACGATGTTGGCGCCGAACTCTTTGACCTCGCGGACATACTGATCGATATCCATCGTGGCGTCAATCTCACGCAGATTCGTTTGAAGCAGACGTTGGGGCGTCAGCCACCAGGCGTCACTATCGGCCGATCGGGCTTTTGGGGCGGAAGACGCAATTCCCACCAAAGCCAAGGCTGCAATCAGAACAACTCTCGGCAGAACATTCCGGCTCATCTTATGACTCCCTTCCATTTAAATTCCTGGATGAATTGACAGAAAGCTGGTGCGATTATACCACCGGTGCGTCGGTAACTCAAGGAGAGAAAACCGACCTGCTACCTTCCATTCGTAACCAGCTCTATCTCAGCCGGCGACAAGACCACACTGTAGATATGCTGTCGTGATGTTAAGGCAAAGGCGCCACTTGCTGTGCGATGGATCCGCCCGCGATCTCCACATCCTTCCAGACCTCAGCGGTCAGGGCGCGCCAGTCACAGAGCCCTACCCGGTTCAGGAGGATGGGGTTGGTGTACTGGGTCAAAGCCGTGGCCGCGTAGCGCTGCCAGTATTGGGCGGCCTGGGTCAGCTCCTGGATGGCTGCAGCCTGGTGGGCCTGGCCCTGATTCTTCCGGTACAGGGCCAGCTCGGTCGCGCCGTGAATCTTGTGGGCGTAGTACTTGCCCATGGTGGCCATGGCGCGGATGTCTCCCAGGGTCAGGCGGAGTTCCTTGTCCGTGACTTTGGGGAGCTTGTCCAGGATCTGCAGGGCCTTGTCCGCGTGGCCATGGATCTGCTGCGAGACCTGGATCGGGGGTAGTGCCGGTCGGCCGCTTGCCCGCCGCCACGGCATCGACATAGGCCGGGATAGTCACGTAGTCGGTGCCTGGGTGCATACCCAGAGTGATGAAGCGATTCACGTCATGGAAACCTGTGGGGGTCTCTGCCGGACCGGGCTTACTGAAGCAGCCCTCGATGTACCATTGGAAGTCCAAGCTTCCCCAGTGAAAGCCTGTAGTGACGGGATAGACCATGGAGGCCTCCTGCCAGGCCGTGAAAAGGTCCTGGGCCTGGACCTGGGGGAAGTGTGCGCTCAGAATCTGTATGAATCGGTCGTTGGTCAAGCCCGGATCATACCCCAGGCGGCCCCAGAGCATCCAGTGGTACCAGTGCTTGGCCATCTCGAGTTGATGCGGGATCGCCGGTTCTGTACTCAGGAACTCACGGCCCCAGACATACCCGTCCGCGCCGTAGTAGTAGCCCGCCGAAACATCGTAGGGGATATTCTGGATAAATTCCCGCACGAAGTCCGGTGCACCCCAGTGGAAGTAGTAGTTGCTGTCGTTCCGCAGGGTCCAGATCGTTTTGAGGCTGCCGATGTCCTTGACGAAATCGTTGCAGTATGGCTGTTGGGTGGAGCTGAATACATGAGCTTTAGCGTATTTGAAACTGAAGATAAAGTCGATGGTCGGGTGATCGACCAGGGACTGGAAGGTCTTGGCGATGTCCTGGGCCCCGGTTTGGTGTTGGCGGTGGATCAGCCTGATCTTGCGCCCGGGCTGGGCCGAGGCTGCGTCCAGGACGCCCTGGCCGTATGTATCAAAGGCCCATGCCTCCTTCTGGGCGGTGCTCATATTGGGCATGCGCTCGCCTGTGGTCAGGCCGATGCCGGCCAGGTCTGGGTAGGTCAGGAACATTTGCTTGACACTCTTACGGAAGAAGTCCGTGGTGGTAGGATTGTCGTACTTGTTCGTCAGTCCGTACTGGCCGTCAGTGCCGTGTACGAAGATGTTCCAGGTGACCACGTAGAGATCCACGTTGCGGTCCTTGCCATAGCGCACACGCCCCGAGGACGTGGCTTTTCATAATGAAATAAGGTTGCCGCACATCCTTGCGATTAAGGTAGGAGAGTTCTGACCTGATGTCAACAAATACCCTGACAGATGCACTTGGCCCAATACGTCTTCGTCCGTTACCCTGCTGACAACAGCCAAGAGCGCTGGAACCAACCGCAACGGCACGAGCGGTTTCTTCGTGTTAATAGTCTTTGAAGTTTCTCATCCATTGGGGCCAGTCGTCGGGCACTACGCCCCCGGCTATAGTCCAGGCGTTTGACGTGTTCCACTTGCGATGCCACCTCACCGTCCACAGCTCCTTGATCCCCACTCTCCTGGCGGACCAATCCATGAACAGCCCGTTCATGAAGCCTTCGTGGCGGTTCATGCAGAAACGCCTTATCTCGTCGGGGCCGCCGCCCACCCCCCAGACGTTTGCGCAATCCCCGTCAAATGCCGGAGGGCCATCACTGTTCATCGGAGTGGCGCCGGTTATGGCGCAGTCCCCGAACATCAGCACTTCACTTGCGCCGTTGACATTGGGGGTCCTCCAGAGTTGATCGAGCACGCGTCCGCCAACCACTGTTGAGGTGTTCAATACCCACTGGTTAATACCGTAGCTGCTGGCGATGGGCCTGCCGTCGACACCCACCTGGCTCTGCCCCCACGTCTGCTCCCAGGCGCCGAAAGGCGGCCTGGCGCCATCAGTGTAGAGTTTCGTCGCTGTAGGGCATAAAGTGATCTTCTTTTCTTTGTGATAGTCTTTAATAATATCCCGCCACGTCAGGACCACCCTGGGGAAGTACCCGTCGTGCTCCTCGGTGTACATCGACCAGAGCAGTGACCACTGGTGCAGATTCGCCTGGCACGCCACGTTATTGGCCTGTTTCTTCACTCGTTGCAACGCGGGCATCAATATCGCCATCAAGAGTGCGATAATAGCGATCACCACCAGAAGCTCGATCAATGTGAAACCTCTTGATTTGCCCATGATAATTACCTCTGACTTCTATCGAAAACGCACGATTGACCATCAAGATGCGACGAGCCAAGCCTGTTGTTTGGCCAATTGACCATTTTGCGATGTTTAGCACTTCCTTAAGCAATAATCATTGTACCTCTAATCTTGTCCGATGTCAATGTTGGTAGGGCTCGAACCGCACCCAGCGCCCAAAAAGAATCGAAGATTCTCCTTGACGAGACGGTGGTTTGTTTTATAGAATAGGATGTTGAAGCTGCCGAAATTATCTGATGTGTATCTACGATTTTCGGCTGTACCGGTCGGCGCCTTCGGTGGCTTCGGAAGAAATATGGTTAGAGGCAGAACTTGCCACTGACCTGGGGCCGAGCTGGCGAACTTATGATGATCCTGGTGCGTCAGGCGGCCGGCACATTGGCTCCGAAGACGGGGACGGCGACGAGAATAACGATCCCCCGGGAGCCGAGTGGGTCGCCACCTACAATTTTACTGTCAGTGGAGGAGTCTACAGAATCCTGGCTCGGATTATCACAACTCCGGGCAACTCGTTCTGGGTCCGCATCCCGGGTTCCAGTTCACCTCAGATCACTCGCGAGGATGGTTGGATCAATACGAATCCCATGGATGATGGAGATACCTGGCACTGGGACGAGATTCACAACGATCAGCAGGATGATAACGTTGTGAATTTCACGTTGTCGGCAGGTCAGCACACATTAGAGATTGCCAAGCGTGAAGATGGTATTCTGCTTGATGCTGTCTTGATTACGAATCAGCTTGAATAAACGACATCGATAGTCCAGTGACTAAGTGGCAGCAATATAACAACTTCCCAAACATGCGTCAGTCTCTTTCTGCTCAAAAGAGTGGGCGCGTGCCAATCGCGTGCCAGATTTTGACACACACCTGCACCCGAAGCGACCCCCTATCTGTTGTCATTCGAGCCCTGTACGAATAAATGTACCCCATGAGGTAGAAGCCAGATCAATTCCCGCCTGGTATTCCAATCATGTCTGGTCCCTTGCGTCTTCGTGACGCACATATTTGCACCGCAAGGGCTCAGATGTGCTACAGGAGGGCCGCGCGATGTATGTTGCGATCATCAGCGCCGCCGCGCGCGACCGAGGGCCGCCCTCAGGATGAGTCTTTTGTGCGGTGATCCAACGAAAAGTTGCTCGGGGAAAGCCCAATAGGCCAACATCTCGTCACTGATGCTCTTTCCCTGGTACGAATTGAGCCCCATTCCAGCCAGGTATTGTAGCCGCAGGTTCCGATCACGATTGATCTCGGCATCCTCCAGCCAAGGCGCCAAGTCGGCCCCTTGTCCTGCATACGTGGCCAGCAGGTCAGTCACCGAACTGAAGCCGACCTCGGCAAGCGATTGTGCTACGGGGAGATGATCGGCGCGGCCCAGCCGCTGCTCCATCGCATCCAAATCTATCGTCGTCGCATCTGCCTGACCGAGCAGCACGACGTCGTAGCCTTCTCCCTCGCAGTCGTTGCTCCAGATGGTCCCGTTCGGAAAGACATCGAAGAACGTAGCGATCTCGCTTCGCACGACGTCTACGCTGCTCTCATACAGAGGCACCCACTGGGTAATCACGCCGCCGGGGTTCAGGTGCCGCCGGCATGTATCGAAGTACTCCTTCGTGTAGAGCGTCGCGGCGCCCTTGACCCAGGGGTGAATCGGGTCGGAGGTTATCACGTCGAATTTCTCCTTCGTCGCGTGGATGTAGTTCCGGGCGTCGTCGTAGACGACTTCAACACGCGGATCGTTCAACACGTCGTAGTTCTCAACGTCAAAGTATCGCGCTACAACCCGTGGGATCAAGGGTTCGATTTCGCAAATGACGATTCTCTCGACCTCAGGGTGCAGGACGAAGCAACCGGCAGTGACACCGGCGCCGCATCCCACCACCAGCACCGAGCGAGGTTTGGGGTGAAACAACGCAGATACGTGGCCGAGCATCCGCTGGAGCCGCATGTCCTGCGGAGCGCTTGACGCCTCCACCTTGCCGCTGACGTGAAAATTCGTGATGCCATCATTCAGTCCCGTCACCGCGACCGACGCGTTCATGCCTTCGCCAACGTACAGAGGGATTGTGCCCTGATCGGTGCCGGTCGCCAAGTAGCGGCCGTAGGCAATCAACCCCCAGGGAACCTCCGACACGCTCCAGGCGAGTGTGGCGACTAGCCCCGCAGAAGCTGCGAACAGCAGCACATAGGCCACGGCCCTGACCGCAATGACCCTCGACATACGCCGGGGCAAAGCTTCCGGGCGCTGTGGCCGGCAAGCAATTACAAACATCAGCATGGCCGCGACCCCTGACAGCCCGATCAGCGTTCGCTGGGCCTGCTGAGTTCCGAGGACCGGCACCGCCCACATGCTAAATCCGATTGCCCCGAGAATGGCCCCGACCGTGTTGGCGGCATACACGCCCCCTACTAATCGCCCCGGGTCCTGCCCGCGCGAGGCCACTGAAGCCAACGCCAGCGGAAAACTGGCTCCCCACAGGATGGCCGCCGGCAGAACCGCCCAGGTGCACCGCATCAGGTCGAGCTGGAAGTTCAGCCAAGGGCTCGTGGTGAGAGCCGGGTCAATCGGCCAGAAGGGCAAAGATCTGGTCAGCACGTACGCCGCCCAGGCAATGGCGGCCGCCAGAAACACCTGGCAACAGGCCAATGCAAGCCGAGGTCGCGCCGTACTGCGTGACAGCAGCGCCCCGATGCTGCTTCCGATTCCCAGGCCTGTCAGAAACACCGCCAAAATAATGGCGAATGTATAGACGGTCGCACCTAATATCAGCGACAACAGTCGCGTCCAAATCACCTCTGCGCCCAGCGCAGTCATCCCCGACAGCGCAATGGCGAGGTACACGGCCCAGGCCCCTGATGCGCGGACCGTACCACCTTGCAGCAAATCACCCCTCATCACCTCGTGCGTGGTCCGTGTCGCCAGGACCAAGCAAATCAACGCCACGGTTCCATTGATCGCCGCGGCGACATAAGTGGCCGTGGCCATGTCGTGAACCCGCAACAGATAGAATCCTGCAAGTAGACACCCAAGAACGGCTCCGACGGTATTCCCTCCGTATAAGAAGCCCAGCCAGGACACGCCCTGCGGAGTGGCTTCGATCCACCGCGCTATCCCGGGCAGTGTCGCACCCATCAGGATCGTGGGAGGCAGCAGACAGATTCCGCAGACCAGTCCGCGCAGCAGAACCGCCGTGAAACCGGAGCCGACGCTGGCTGTGTAGAGCTGGCCGATATGCGGCGTGCCGAACATCACAGCAACCCCGGTGATCCCGATTCCAAGCTCAAGAAGGGCGTAGACGCGCAGAGGATGTCGCCTCGACGAGATGATCCGCGGCAACGCGATACTGCCCAGGCACATGCCGCCCATGTAGGTACCGAGCAACACCCCCAACGACACGGCGGACGAGCCGATCACCAACTGCAGCAACTGGAACCAAACGATTTCGTAGATCAGCGATGCACAGCCGCTTGCGACAAACAACACGAGCAGCAAAAGGAGGTACCGCTGTGGTGTACCGGGACTTGCCACTTCGCGGGTGTTCTGCTCAGCCATATTGTCAACATGACATCCTACGATAAGAACGTTCCTTACTCAACCGTAAACAACGTCACCGATTCCTGGTCTTTGATAAAGATACGGTTTCCCGAGACGATGGGACATGCATATGGGTGACCATTGGAAACCTGGTAGCTTGCTAGTTCCTTATATTCCTTATTGCTAGGCTCAAATACCACCAGCCGGGAACTGGAATTCAAACCTATTAAGACTGAGCCGGCATCAATAACAGAGCCAAAACCGCCGCCGCCCATACCGCCGCCGCGTCCACCGCGCATGCCGCCGCCGCGTCCACGGCGCGCTCCGCCACCGCGTTCGCTAGCGAATGTTACTGTAAGGCCGCTACCGGGCAAGCTGTTTAAGCCAGTACCACCCGAAGATTGTGTCCAGGCCGCCTGACCGGTCTTGGCGTTAACGCAGAAGAAGCTGCCTCGGTTGGAAATAGCAAACAGCAGACCTTCTTTAAGCACCGGTGTGTTGTATTCCACGTAGTTTTCCGTGTAATTCCAGAGTTCAGCAAGAGCGAACTTATCTCCTTGCTTCTTAATCCCGACCGCTTTCATGCCCTGACCTTGTCCGCCACAGCAAATGACGGTTTGCCCGTCAATAATGGGTGTAACGCATTGGCGGCCCCTGCCCGGGTCAAACGGCATCTCCCACAGAAGCGAACCGTCGGCAATATTGATTCCGACCACGTTGTTCGCTGTCATCACAACGACCATTCTTGTACCTTCAACAGTCATGACATTGGGCGATGAATGAGATGTTGTAGCTCGGTCATATCTCTATTGCTTTGTCCGGCCTTCTCAGGATTGTAAGAATCTGAGTATGCCTGCTAAATTAGGGTTCGTTCACATCTGAGGCGCCGGTATCCATTGCGTCCATATGTTTCTTGAAAATCTCGGCGGCCGTTTTATCTGTATTCAGGATGCTCCGGGCCCGCTCTGCCTCTGAAATCGGTGTCAGCGCGCTCGCCTCCTTAGCTACATGCGGAGTCAGGAAGATCAGCAGCTCCGTTTTCGTCTTTTCTTTGATAGTTCGTTTAAATAGATGGCCCGCGATGGGAATGTCTCCCAGCAGCGGGATTTTTTTAATGGTGTCCGTAAGCTTGTCCTCGAT
>JADHXR010000091.1 GCA_016782865.1 Phycisphaerae bacterium | reverse complement strand
AGGGGCAGGAGTACGACTGGTATATGGAAGAGATAATGTGGCACCGTCGCGAAAACAGACGGCAAACAGAGAAAACTAACTTCTTCCTAAGTTCCGGGAGTCTCCTGTCTACTCACAAACCATGCCTAAATGAGAGAGCTATATTACGTCTACTCGACCATAGTGTCACTCGAAAATAATGGTGTTTATGAGCTCGTGAAGAAGGTGACTGTGCGTGCATTTTGTCCCTTCTCAAAGGTTTCCGTTTGTGGCAGTTTTGCTCGCCACTTCTCAGCTTCTTCAGGCTCGCCCCAGGCTTCGTAGAAATCGAGCGGCAGACGTTACCGCCATCTTATGAATGAGTGTGCTTGTGGGCTCGGTCACCTTCGGAGATCGTCATTTCATCAGGTTGACATTTGAATCGTCAGAGGCAGCGTATTGCTGGCGGTTCCGGTCCATGGTATCCTGTTGACCATGATGACCAGGAATTCAACTAAAGGCAAGTGGCTTTCAATGCTTGCTGTACGAAACATCTGCATATGGCACTCTTTGTCTCGCTGATTCAGGGGCTTTGTACCGTCGCTTTTCCCGGCAGAACCGCCCTTGGCAGTTGGGAGGACCGCTTCAACCTGCCGCCAGCCGATGCTCGCATCTTGAAGATCATCCACAACTGGCCCGACCAGCCCGACACGCAGGACCAGTATATCAACCTGCTCATGCCGGAGCCGACGGCCCGTTTCGTCGATGTGACCTACGGGGGCTACGCACAGCACCTGGGCGACGACCTTGGCAAATATTTCATGGCCACGTTTACCGATGAGCTGTCGTTGATGAGCCTTTTCTTGAGGCCGATGCCGTATCGTCCGCTGCCTTGGGCGTCGAATCTACCGACCGAATTCAGGAAGCGTCGCGGCTACACTCTGGACGCCGCGATACTCCCGGCGCTGGTAGTCGATGCGGGTTCTGCAGGCGCGAAGATCCGCTATGATTTCTGGCTGACGGTCGGCGAACTCGTTTCGGAGAACTACTTCGGCCAGATTCAAACTTGCTGCCGCCAACACGGCGTTCCTTCAGGCGGGCATCTGCTGGCCGAAGAAGGAATTGTCGGGCATGTCCCGCTCTACGGCGATTTCTTTCGCTGCATCCGTCGGCTAGATGCACCGAGCATTGATTGCCTGACCAGCGTTGTGCCCGAGGTGCCATGGTTTATTGCTCGCCTGCTGAGCAGCGCAGCCGAACTTGAAGACCGGCCTCTTGTCATGAGCGAGACTTCTGATCACAGCCATCGCTACCGGCCAAAGGGAGGAGACCTTGACTACCAGCGCCGCCCGGATAAGTCTGGAACCATACGGTGCTGCCCTCTTCCGCTTCATCTCCGCGAAGCCGCCCCGGCGACGTACCGTCACCGGCGGGGGATTGCCGAACCTCGTCTTGGGTGCCGTGCCGGGAGCGGAGCCGACCACGGGGCATGGTGAGTTTGTTCGCGCCGAACTGGCGCCGGACGCTGCTCACTCCCGTGCTGGTTCTCGGGCCTGGCAAGCCGCCGCTGTCCTGACCAGGGGCAAAGTGAACACACATCTGTTCCTCCAGTTCCACTACTCGCAGCCGCTGGACCTGAGCGATGCCGACTGTCTCGCCATAGAAAGCTGGGTGCCCGACAGCCAGTCCACGCCGAGTGAGCTTCCGGTGATACTTCACGAAGAGGGAGGCGGCGACTTCATCGCGGAAACGGGCCGTTTCCTGGCCGCCCCGGGCCGGGAACGCACCTTCGTTACGCTGAGCCGTTTTCAGCTCGCGGGCTGGTCGAAAGATGCCGATGGTGTTCTGGACCGAAAACGCGTGGGCGACATCCGCATCGGGTGGGGCGGCTACTTCGGAGTGGAACACGAGAAAGTGCAATTCAGCGTGGCGCTAATGTTGGCGTTGGCGGCAAGTCTGGTGGTTGTTGCACCTGCCTATGCGGACGATATCACCTGGGATTTCGAGAACGGTAACGACCATGGCTTCACCCTATGGAGCGTAAGTCCCGCTACTCCTGCTGCTGATGACCCCACCATTGCGGGTGACGAGGCGCTGACTGGCGTCGGTGGCCCCAAGGGTCTGTCTGATGCCGGCTCGGCCTGGTCAATTGGTCGACCCGATCAGTTCGATGGCCAAAAACCTGCCTTTAGCGAGGGCGACAAGGCCAGGGCTGATGGGACCATGGAATACAACCAATCCGGCCTGAACCACCCCTTTACGTTACCTGGACAGCAGGAGGTTTTGCTGTGTCCCATGATGTGTATTTGGGTGACAATCTTGACGATGTCAACGACGGCGTCGGGGATACGTTTCGGGGCAATCAGCCCTTGACTTCTTATCTTGCAGGTTTTCCCGGTTTTGCCTATCCGGATGGCCTTGTGGCGGGCACTACCTACTATTGGCGAATCGATGAGGTCAATGAAGCAGAGCCGAACAGCCCGTGGACAGGTGATGTTTGGAGTTTCTCGATTCCCCCAAGAAAAGCCTATAACCCCGACCCGGCTGATGGAGCAAAATTCATAGCCTCAGAAGCAACTCTCATTTGGACCGGTGGTATGGATGCCAAGTTGCACACTGTCTATTTCGGGGACAATTTTGACGACGTCAGCAGCGCCACAGTGGGTATTCCACAAGGATCTACAACCTTGAGGCCTTCCGGTCTTCTTGAAGCAGGAAAAGTCCATTACTGGCGTGTAGATGAGTTTGATGGTTTCGCCACATATCAAGGTGATGTCTGGAGCTTCACATGATGTTTACCTCGGCACGGAACGGGACGCTATCGCCGGCGCCGACAATACCGCGCCGGAGTTCCAGGGTAACCAGGCCGGGACCAGCCTATCTCTTGGCGGTCTGGTCGAATATGGTGGCGGTGACTACTATTGGCGCATCGATGACATTCGGCTGATTCGGTAGGTCTGCGTAATGATTGAAGCGGTGTACGGCCGTATTGTGCCGGGGCCGAACCGGAACGCCGTGAACAAACTGGACGATGATGACGAGGCGGGCGGGCTGAGGGTTGTGACGAACGCCGGCTGAGACGCCAGAATCGTGGCCGAAGCCGACGATTTAACAGGTCAGCAAACTCAAAAGAGACACTTATAGCAGATGCTTGCCTTGCCGCAAAACCCCGCCTCCCGAATGGATGGGTAATGACTGCAAACCAAAGGCTTATGAGATCAAGCGTAGATCAGCCGAAGGTCAACAGTAGTTCAGACGTGCATGTTTGGCACGTACTTTGGCACGCGTCTGGTGACGTTACTGGCAAGACTGGTCCAATTCGTTGAGGGGTAGCCCGATCTCTTGGCCCGTGTACCACGCCGCCGCTTATGCTAACAGAGACTCTTTGCCTGAGCAGTGCGGGCCGGCTCACAGAACTCTTTGCACGGCTTTTCTCCAGCCTTCGTAAGAAATACGTGCCCCACCGGAGTCAGAGTTGGGAAGAAACTGCTTTTTTCCGACACTGAGGTTCTTCAGATGATCGATCTCACGAAAGATGCCCTCTTGAAGCCCCGCCATGTAGGCGGCGCCGAGGGCCGAGACCTCTTCCATGCCGATGTTGACTACATTGGTGTTCAACAGGTCCGCGAGCAGTTGCATGACGAAATGGTTGGCCGTTATGCCCCCGTCCACTTTCAGTTCAAGCAGTTCGATTCCGCTGTCCTGCTCCATTGCGGTGATGACGTCCTTAATCTGGTACGGGATCGACTCCAGGGCGGCCCGGATCACGTGGTTCTTATTGCAGCCCAAGGTCAGGCCCAGAATCGCCGCTCTGGCATCCATTTTCCAATGTGGAGCACCCAGCCCGCTGAAGGCGGGGACAAGGTACACTCCGTTGTTGCTCTCGACGGAAAGCGCCATATGTTCGGTCTCTCTGCTGTCGGCGAACAATCCCAGCCTATCGCGCAGCCAGTTGATCGTCGCTCCACAGGTGACGATTATGCCCTCCAGAGCATAATCGATTCTGCCGGGCATGCTCCAGCAGATCGTGGTCACCATACCGGCTTTCGACCGAACAGGCTCGCCGCCGGTATTGAGCAGAATGGATGAGCCGGTTCCCATCGTAGCCTTGGCCGTGCCGCGCTCGAAGCAGCCTTCTCCGAAAGCCGCGGCGTGCGAATCGCCCACCATGGCCGCTATGTTGATCCTGTTCGGCAGGAGGCCTTCGAAGTCCGTGTGCCCATAAGAATAGCACGACGGCTGGGCCTGGGGCAAATTCAGATTCTTCAAATTGAATTTGTCCAGAAGATGCTTGTCCCACCCCAACTCACGGATATCAAACATCAACGTTCGGGACGCATTTGTATAATCGGTAAGGTAACTGCGTCCAGCCGTGAGCTTGAAAAGTAGCCATGTGTCAACAGTCCCGAAGTGAGCCTTCCCTGCGTCAACGGCATTCCTGACTCGCGAGTCGTTCTCATAAAGCCATATCAGTTTCGTCCCGGAGAAGTACGGATCGATGATCAGACCGGTTCTGCCGATAACCTCGCCCTCCAATCCCGAGTCCTTCAATCGGTTGCAGATATCAACCGATCTTTTGCATTGCCAAACGACAGCATTGCATATCGGCTCGCCCGAGTCGTCCCAGAGAACGAAGGTCTCTCTCTGATTGGAGATGCCGCAGCACTTGATGTCCGTTAAGTTTCCCGCGGTGGTCCGGGCAAATTGCTCAAGACATTTCCTCAGAGCGCCGAGGACACTTTGATATATCTCAAGCGGGCCTTGCTCGACAAAGCCGGGTTGTGGAAAATACGATTTCAGAGGCTCAGTCGCCTTGGCCACAATCTGCCCATCGGAATCGAAGATGACGGTCTTGGTGCCGCTTGTTCCCTGGTCTATTGCTAATATGTACTGACTCTTCATGTCGAATTCTCTCTGTTCACGGACAGGTGATCATTGATTCAACAGCGCTTTAGCAGTTTGGGCCAGCCCCTCGTCGCTGATTCCATAATGCTCGAAGATCTCCACCTGGCTGCCTGTCATTGTGTATTCGTCGGGCAAGCCGACGATTCTGAAAGGAACACTCAGCCCGGCCTGCATCAAGACGCCGGCACATGCTTCGCCCAATCCACCGCAGACGCTGTGCTCCTCGACCGTCACAATCACCCGAGTTTCCGACGCTGCGTGCAGGACCGCCTCGGCATCCAGCGGCTTGACGGTATGCATGCTGATGACCCGGCAAGTGAGTCCATCCTTCTCCATCGCCACCGCCGCCATCAGGGCGTGATAGACGGTTTCCCCGGTGGCGATAAAGGTGACATCTGTCCCCTCGCGAACAGCCAGCGATTTGCCCACCACAAATTCAGCCCCGGGCCCATGCAGATGATACATGGGACGTTTGCCGAAGCGGACGTAAATGGGGGTTGCCATTTGTGCCGCTGCGTTGATCGCTTCTGCCGTCTCGAAATTGTCTGCCGGCACAACAATGGAAATGTTGTGTACAGCTCGAAGCACCGCCAGGTCATGCGTTGCGTGGTGTGTCGAGCCCAGGGCGCCGTAGCTGACCCCGGCACTGATTCCAATGAGTTTGACCGGTTGGTTTGAATAGCAGACATCGTTCTTGATTTGCTCCAGCGCCCGCGCCGACAAAAAACTTGCCGGCGATACTGCGTAGACAATCTTTCCCGTCGATGCAAGGCCGGCGGACACTCCGACAAGATTCTGCTCGGCTATTCCAACTTCGACGATCTGATCGGGCAGGCTTGCAGCAAAGGACATCAGTCTACCCGAGCCGCGTGAATCACTGGTGACAACAAGAACGTTCTCGTTCTTGCCGGCCAGCGACAGCAACGTCTCGGAGAAGACCTCAATGTTCGCTTTGCCCAATTCCTGACCTGCTACAAACGCCATCATTCGTACTCCGCCAGGAGAGCGTCCAGTTCCTGCTGTGCCTGTTCGTACTGCTCGTCGTCGGGCACGCCGTGGTGCCATTTGTGATCGTTTTCCATGAAGCTGATTCCCTTGCCCTTGATTGTTTTGGCGACGATCATGCTTGGTTTGCCCAAGTCAAATGGGACCGATCTCAACTCGTCTGTCATCGCTGCAACATCGTGACCGTCGGCGCCCCTCACGGACCAGCCAAAAGCTGTGAATTTCTCGGCCAGCGGCTCGAGGTTGCACATATCTTCGGTCCTTCCTGTAAGCTGAAGATTGTTGCGGTCGACAATTGCTGTCAGATTATCGAGACCGTAATGGGTCGCCGTCAGCAGAGATTCCCAGTTGGATCCTTCGGCTAATTCGCCGTCACCCAGCAGAGTATAGACCTTGTAGTCGGCGCCGTCCTTCTTGGCCGAAAGCGCCACGCCGACGCTAAACGCAAGGCCATGCCCCAGGGCCCCGGTGTTTTGTTCTATGCCGTTTACCTTCCGCGTGGGATGACCGACATAATGCGAACGGTGCCGGCACAGTGTTTCAAGCTCCGATTCCGCGAAGAATCCCCTGTCGGCCAGCACAACGTACAGGGCTTCCACCGAATGTCCCTTGCTCTGGATGTATCGGTCGCGGTAAGGCTCACCGAAGTTCCCGGGCGAGACATTCAAAATGCGGTTGTACAACACGTTCAAAATATCCACACAAGACAGGCTGCCACCCGTATGACCGGCGTTTGCTTTCTTGATGTATTTGAGCAAACGCTTGCGGTAATGAATCGATTTTATTCTCAGTTCGTCGTCGGTCACGGCTCGCTCCGGATTACCTGTGATGGTAAAGGTCCCACTTCATATATTTCTCCGTCGCCTCGCGCAAGACCTCGGCGAAATGGGTCCGCGCCATGGCCACGTGATGCTCGAAACCCTCCTGGCAGAGATGAGACAGCAACTCTCGGAGCCTCGACACCTTGCAGACGGCTATCCCTCCGTCCATATCAAACGGGTCGTCCGTGAATTCTCCTTCTCCGAGATACGCCTTGATTTTGCCCTTATTATCGTCGGTAGAGATTCGGAAATAGGTCATGGGTCCGCTGGCGACATGCCCCTTGACGGCGCCGAAGCAGTTCTCCCGGCCCAGAGTCTCGCCCAGGATGTCCAGTTCGGAAATCTCAATGTCGCGGCCCATGAAGCTTTTCGGAAAATTGCTGCAATGCGTGCATACGCATTTGTTTTTCTCATTGCCGTAGTTGTTGTTCCAATCGAGAAAGCCGGGAATCTGGCCCGAGGCCAGCAGCAGTGCGTACATGGAAACCGCCCCGGCTACATCCACCTCGCACGCGCTCGGCATATGCCTCTCACCCATCATGCTCATTGACAGACAGGTCGCGCAGCCGTAATTGTTCTGAACCGAGGTCCAGCACTGGATTGCGCTGGCATCCACCTCATTTTCCTGTATCCATTCGTCAATGGCTACCGAAAGCCTGGCCTGCTTCAGCACATTTGCCTGCTCTATGTGATCGGCAATGTCACCGTAGTCTCTTATCTCAGAGAGTTTCTGCTGCACGGCCTGCGTTCTTTCATCGAGCTTGCGTGCATTGCCGATAATCTCAGACAGATCGACGGTGACCACGGTGATACCGGAATTCTGCAAGAGTTTCTCGCTGAATCGAACGGTCTGAAAGGCACCCGGCCTGGCGCCTATCGCTCCAACCCTTGCATTTCTCAAGCCTTTGACGACCCGGCAAACCCGGCCAAAGTAATCAACATCCCTTGCGAATATATCACCTTCGATGTCGCAGGTGTGTTCGGATGTATCCGTAAAAGGTATGCCGTACTGATACAGGTTGTTGCAAACAGACAGCTTGCCGCAGAATGCATCGCGCCTGCCGTGGACATCCACTGAGTCGAGCCGATCATTGCAGGCCTGGACGAGGACGGGTACGTCCAGTTTCGCTGCGTTGAGAGTCTCGACGACTCCCAGCTCATCGCCGAAGTTCGGCAGGACCACAATGACACCGTCGATGTCATCGCGGTTCCGCTTGAAAAGGTCGGCGCATTTCCGTGCATCGGCGAGAGTCTCGATCGCCCCGTGGGCCGTTTCACTCTCGGGAAGAATCACATGGGAATAGCCGAGCGATTTGAGCTTTGCCAGCAGTTGTCTGCGCCCTTCGTCGGCGAGCCTGGGGTTAAAGAATCCCCTTGTCCCGACGATCAGACCAAACGTCAAGGTCTTGTCCACGATATTCATGGTTGCCGCCCTCAGCTCAATTACATTACTGTTCCTTCGTGTTAAGTTTGTCGATGGCGACCGCCAGAAGTATAACACAACCTTTGATGACCTTCTGCCAGAAAGGCGGCACGCTCAATATTATCAATCCGCTGTTGAGAACGCCGATTATCAGAACTCCCAGGACGGTGCCGAGCACCGAACCTTTCCCGCCTGATAGCGACGTTCCACCTATCACAACAGCGGCGATCGAATCGAGTTCATATCCGTCACCGGCGACGGGCGTAGCCGAGTCGAGCTTGGATGTCACGATAAGCCCGCCCACGGCAGAAAGTGCGCCGGCGATTGTGTACACACGGAGTTTGATTCTGTTTACGTTCAGACCAGAGAACCTGGCTGCTCGCTCGTTTCCTCCGACCGCATAGACATATCTGCCAAATCGCGTCTTCTTGAGCACTAATATGGCAATCCCGACCATTACCGCACAGGTCCAGACGCGGACGGGTACGCCGGCAAATCTGTCGGTGCCCACATATCCGAAAACCTCACCGAGACCGGTTATCGCCGCGCCGCCTGTCCAGAGCTGCGTCAGGCCGCGGGCGATTGTCATCATTGCAAGTGTCGCTACGAACGGCGGGATTCTCAGAAATGCTATCATCAGCCCGTTGAAGAATCCGAGAAACGAGCCCACAAGCAACCCTGTCAATATCGCTCCGAGCGCCGTGACGCCAACAAAGAGATTGAACGCGGGTAGCTCCAGCCCGTTCTTGAGAAGGCCCGCCATTACGGCTCCGCTCAGGGCAAGAACCGATCCAACCGATAAGTCGATCCCGCCGGTCAGGATAACAAGAGTCATGCCGACTGAAAGGCACATGTTGACCGAAACTTGCGTGAGCACGAGCCAGAAGTTGTCGGTCGAGAAGAACCCCTCGGCGCAAGAGCTAAAGATCACCACCATCAGCAGCAAAGCCAGCAGTGACTGGAATTTCACCAGCAGACTCTTGTGATCATTTAGCTTTAACATTCTTTGTCCCAGTAGTTCAAACTCCCCTGCCCCTGCGGGATGGCCGCTTTCATAATCAACTCTTGCGTGGCCTGCGATGATGTGAACTCAGCCGTTTGCCTGCCTTCAGAGAGTACGATGACTCGGTCACAGATCGCCATTATCTCAGGCAATTCACAAGAGACCATCACTATCGACAATCCCGCCCCGGCGAGTTCGCTCACAAGTTTGTAGATTTCGTTCTTTGCGTTGATGTCGATTCCTCTGGTCGGCTCATCCAGAAGCAGAACCCGGGGATCGGTCGCAAGCCACTTTGCAATCACAACTTTCTGCTGGTTACCTCCGCTGAGGTTCTCGACAATTTGTTTCACCGAGGGCGTCTTGATACCCAGGCGCTTGACGTGGTCTGCCGCCAACCGGTTTTCGAGTCGGCTGCTCAACAGCTTGAAACGTTCGGTCTGTGCCAGGCCTGCCAGACTGATGTTTGCCGCAACGGACATCTCCAGGATCAGGCCTTCGGCTTTTCTGTCTTCGGTTACAAAACCTACCCCAGAACTGATAGCGTCAATCGGCGAGTCGATTTCGATTTGACGTCCGTCCAAAAAGATATCTCCCGACGAGTGGTTGGGATGGAGGCCAAAGACTGTCTCCAACAGCTCGGTCCGGCCGGCGCCCATGAGGCCGAACAATCCCAGGACCTCGCCGGCCTTGACCTCGAAGCTGACATGATCCACGACATAATCCGCCCCGCGCGCCGGATCGACAAGGCAGATGTCGCTGACTGCAAAGACTACCTGCGCGGTTGCAACATCGGCCTTGACAAAAAAATCCTTCATGTCCCTGCCGACCATCATTCGAACTATGTCGTCTTGCGTGACCTCCTCGATGGGGCCCGAGCCGACAACAGAGCCGTCTCGCAGAACTGCCACCGTATCGGCGATCTGAAAAAGTTCATCAAGCTTGTGCGTTATGTAAACAACCGCAACCCCACGGGCCGTCAGAGACCGTATCAGGCCGAAGAGAATCTCGATTTCATGATCACTGATCGCCGATGTCGGCTCATCCATTATCACGATGCAGGCATCCAGTGACAGAGCATGTGCGATCTCGACAACCTGCTGCTGGCCCACCCTCAGGCCGGAGACAGCAACCCGCGGATCTATATCCAGATCGAGCCTCTTGAGTATTCTCGTCGTTTCGTTGTGCATGGCTCTGTAATCAATCAAACCCATGCGGCTGACAAACTCCCGGCCGAGAAAGACATTCTCGGCAACGCTCAGGTGCGGAATCAGATTCAATTCCTGATGTATCATGGCAATGCCGCTGTCCTGCGCCTCGGCTGGGTTTGCGAAAGCTACGGTTCGCCCGTCCAGGACAATCTGGCCTTCGTACTCGGTGTACATACCCGAGAGAATCTTCATCAACGTCGATTTTCCCGCGCCGTTCTCGCCGACAATGGCATTCACCTTACCGGCGCAAATCTCCAGGCTGACATCGTTCAGGGCTTGGATGCCCCCGAACGCCTTGCTTATACTCCTGGCCTGGAGAACTGCATTGTCAGTCTTGGATGGTGCCATATACGTTTCGTCCTGCCGCGACTATTCCAGTTCCAACCTGATCGGTATGACCCTGATCAATTGAAGCAGGTTTTCCTCAGCGGCATCCTGCGATACCTGAGTTGCTCCGAAGAACTTTATCGTCCCGCCCACTGCCGGTTTCCTGTCCGGCAAAGGTCTGATCACATCTCTGACTATGATCTTGTTAATTTCACTGCCAATCTCATTAAACTTCATCGTATCCGAGAACTTGCTGACGTCGATCAGACCGGATGCGTCCCGCACAGCATTTCCCGGAATGTAGAATCCTGTCTCTATGACGACATCCGGATCTGTCTGAGGCTCTTTGACGCTCACCTTCAGGCCGTCTGTGTCAATCGAGAGGATAGTCCCTTCGCCCCTGAGCAGGTAGGCATATACCCTCGAAACGCCCGGCGTTTTGCCGTAGCGCTCGATAGCCTGGCCCATGTTCGTGTTGAACAATTCGATCAGCTCGTTGACGTCGACCGCCTCGTCCAGCGCTGCGGGCAACTGATTGAGCCAAAGGTCTCCGGCGTACTCAGCCGCGTTGAAGGCTTCTCTGCGCCGCTGCTCTCTTACCGCTTTCAGATCCTCAAAATAGACGCTTTGGGAGAGCAAGAATACGAGTATCGCAGCGCTCAGGCTGTACTTGCACACCTTCTTCATGAATTAGCTCCGGCCCCCGTAGAGCAGCTCGACTACTGCTCGGACTCTCTGCCGAAGGCCGTGTATTTCGCGATATTTTCCTGCGTGACCAACTCGACGGCAACGGGCACCTTCTGCGGAAAATCCCTCTTGCCCTTGATGTACTCATCCGCCTGCTCGGCGCCCATCTGAGCCATTCTCTTAGGAAACTGCATTCCCGTGGCGACTATCTTTCCGTCACGGATCGAATCAATCACGTCCTTTGCCCCGTCGAATCCGAACACCATCACCTTGTCCGTCTTGCCTGCCGCGGCCAGTGCCTGGTACGCACCCATTGCCATCGCATCATTGCCACAGAACACCGCGTTGATATCGGGGTTCGCCTGCATGATCGACTCCAGGACTTCCATCGCTTTGGTACGATCGAACTCGGCGCACTGCCGAGCGACCATTTTCAAGTCCGGATAGTTGTCGACCACGCTGTGAAAGCCTTTCGATCGGTTCCATGTGTTGTTGTCGCCGAGGATCCCCAAAAGCTCGACATAGTTGCCCTTCTGATTCATCTTCTTGACGAAGTACTGGCCTAGGTCAACGCAGCCGGCATAGTTGTCGGACAATACCTGCGTGGCGGCGACATCATTGGAGTTGATTTCCCTGTCGATGCAGAACGCGGGGATGCCTGCTTCTTTAGCCTTCCTGACGTTTGCAATGGAACCGTCCGCGTCGGTCGGGTTGAACAGAATAGCGGCATAGCCGGCCGCGATGATATTGTCGAAATGGTCCGATTCCTTGGCGGTGTCGTTCTGCGAGTCAAAGATAGTCGCCGCGTAGCCCAATTCTTCGGCCCGTGCTTTGGCAGTGTCGCCCAGAACAACGAACCAGGGATTGTTCAAAGTGGAAATCACAACCGCTATTCTCCGCTTGCTCTGAGAGTCTTCGTTGGCGCCCGGCCCCTGTTCTTTCTGCTTGCAGCCGAAGCCCAACACGAGCAGACCCAGGGTCATGGCTGTAAATATGGAAAACTTCCTTGACATAATTCAATCCCTTATTCTTCCGACTATCCTGCTGAAACTCACAACGTGCTGGATGCTATTCTATCGTCGGCAATTCCAAATTACAACAACTACCTCGCTTCGGCACCTCTGACACACATGGCTTAGCCGTCCCATTTCCTGCACGTTTACAGAAAATCTGCTTTACGGTATCACCATCAGAATCGAAAACCCTCGCGATGGAAGTCCATCCACTGGTTCCAATATGGTTCGCCCGCCTTGCGCGGCGCGGCCTTGGCGCCGGTTTGTTCACAGAATCTGCTCACGGCTGCCGCGCCGTAGTCGACCGTGGTGCCCCAACAATCGCCGTCGACCCAGACGCCGTCGGCGCCGTACTCACCAGCCAGTTCGCGAAGTTGAGGGATCATTAGCGTATCGGCGTACGGCCCAAACACCGAGGTGGCCTTATCGTTGGGCTTGCCGTTGGCATTGATCGCTGCCCAGTCCGGATGGTCGGCGACGGCCTTGTAGTCCCAGACACCCGAGTAGTGCATGAAGAGGGGGACTCCCCGCTTGCGTGTCACGTCACGCCAGATGCGCAGCGGATCGCCGACGAACCCAGGTGCCGGGTTACCCACCTTTGTTGGATAGCTCGAATAGCCGCGATGCCCTTTGCAGTCGATCTGAATGTAGTCGGGTTTGACCTTGTTGATGACCAGCTCGACCATCTCCGGCGTGGTTCGTTCGCCAACGCGGTTGCAGTCCTCGCCCGCATGGAAATCAAAATGGATTCCGAGGAATGCGTCGGCACGTTTCATCCGTGGCGGATCGGCGGCGTCCACGCAGGCGGTGCCCACAAAACAGGTGGCAATTGCGCCGATTGCGAACAGCATAGAAGGCCGCATCAAGCAGCCAACAGATACGTTGTGTGTGATCTTCATAAAGCACTCCCTTGATTGGCGATATCCTTCGGAGCGATGACACGTAATGATAGCACTATACCAATGTCTCCTTTGTATGTCAAACCCAAATTCCGCAAGGGCTGGGAGCTCAAAGACATTATCGCTTGACTTTACCCAAGTAACGAACAAAAATACAACCAGCCGGTGAAACGGAGGCGGGCTCTGCTGGAGAGCAACCTGCCAAGGGATAGCCGGTCGAGGTCTCGACGGAACGTCGATCGGAGGCGGCCCCAATCGCCGTCTCCACTCCGTCATGACATTCCCGAGATTCCTCCCATGCCTCAAAAGCTCATTCCAAAAAGTTGCTTATAACAGAATCTCACTTGCAGGATTCACGCTGAACAGAAAGGCGCATAGACTTATGATCCATCTGCCGAAAGTCTTGTCGGGCGCGATTGTCTGCTTGTTGCAACTCGCTTTCGCCGGTCAAATCGTCCGGGCCGAAGTCATCCCCTATCCCCGCGCTGCCGGCGAGCGTGCGAACTTAGACTTTCTTTCCGTCAAGATCGACGGCATTCCGGTCGATACGGTGAGCACGGATATGAACGTCGGTTACGCTCATTTCGCCTTCTCGGGCGCGGTCGCCGTGGAAGTAACCACCACCGAGATGATCGAAACCTTCGACTTGAGTCCGCACCGTTACGGAATTCAGGCGACGGCAAAGGGCAACGTTTTATCCTTTCGTCTTTTCCAACCTCGCAAACTGCATCTGAAAATCAATGGTCTTCGACGGTTCTTTATTTTCGCTGACCCGCCGGAGGTGAATCCTCCGCGACCGGGACAGGCGGGAGTCTATGACATTCGGGACTACGGGGTAACGAGTTCCCTCGAATCGGTGCAGACGTCGAAAATCCAACGCGCGATTGACGACGTGGCCGCGAAGAAGGGCGTTCTCTACGTGCAGCCGGGTCTTTACCAAAGCGGAGAGTTGAAGATGAAGAGTAACCTGACGCTCTATCTGGCGGCGGGCGCGGTCGTCAAAGGGACGGCAAAGGTCTCAGATTACCCACGCGGCGGGTTTGGCACGCAGTTGATCCATCTGCTTGACTGTGAGAATGTGAGGATCGCAGGCAGGGGCGTAATCGACGGCCGGGGACGGGCTCTGCGCCTCGCGACGGAGAACTCCAGCGAGGGACGTCTAAAACTGATTCGGTCATTTCGTGCAAAGAACTGTGTGGTGGAAGACGTACTTTTGCTCGACGCGGGGTCGTGGAGTATTCACCTTATCGAATCCAGCGACCTGCGGTTCACCAACACCAAGCTTATTTCCAATACAATCTTGGACGACCCCGCGTTTGCCTGGGAGCCGAACACCGACGGGTTCGACCCCGACAACTCCTCCCGTGTGATCATCGAGAACGGATTCGTCAGTTGCAGCGACGACGCCATCGCGGTGAAACTCCGGTACGGAACCCTGCGCGATATGGACGACGTTCGATTCCAGAATAATGTGGTCTGGACCGTCAAGTCGGCACTGAAAATCGGGACCGAGGTCGTAGACCGCAAGATGACGAACATCGTTTTCGAGAACAACGAAGTGATCCACGCCGACCGGGGGATCGTGGTCTACTGCTACCGCGGCGCGACCATAGAGAATCCAAAATGGATCAACAATTATTTCGAGCGCATCGGCGACAACACCAAGGAAATGAACATGGAGATAAAGATCCAGGACGATGGAGGCACAGGTCACCTGAACAACGTCTTTATCAAGGACAACACCTTCGAGCGCTTCAGTCGGAATCCGTCGAGGCTTGGCGGGCTGGACGGCGAACACGTGCTCGACGGCATCGTTTTTGACAATCTGGTGATAGCCGGCAAAAAGCGAACCAGCCTGGCGGATGCCGAGATCACGACCAACAGCTTCGTGAGAAACGTGTCGTTTTCTTTGAGTGCAAATTCTCCATTACTTTGGGCTGAGTAACCGTGTGTACTTATCAAGGCAAGATAGGGGTAACCTTAAAACAGATGATCTATCGCAAATGTTTCACTAAAGACAGACTCGTACTCGTGACATTCACACGTTCATTGAAGTCTAGAAGTAATTCGACAATTAGCTGATGGGACAACAAAGAAAGGCAGAACAAGATGAGGAAGATGTTTCTGACACTGATGGCCGGGATCTGGAAGGATACGGGGGCAATAGAGCGGCAGTTATCCTAGGAGCGATGTTATCGAGGATGTCCAGTGAGCTTCCGGATCACACATCAAGCTTGCTCCCGGCAGCGAAGATGTCCGGTGGCTTTCGAAGAATTCTAACGCTTTGCAGCTTGCGACGATGGGGGCATTTCATTTGGTGTTCATGCTGCCAAGAGAGTACAATTGCACCGAACGGATATGGTAAGGTCAGAAGAGTCCCTAAGCGAGGCGTAAGATGGGTCTTTCTTGGGGGATACGGATCGTTGCAGTCGCGTGATGAGTTACAACTCAAGCACACACTGAAGCTATGATCAAAGGGCGCTCATGAAGAAGTACTTAACGATACTATTCTTGCTGATGTCTGGCCCGGTTGAACTTTCGACGTGTGCAGAGCCAGGCAATATGTCGACTCAGCGAGAGGCATCTTCGCTCATTGAGATAGTAGGACGGGGCAAATCAGAACTCTTCACGGTGTCATTTGACCGTTACGCGACCGAGGTGCAAGAGCTTCCCATCGGAGTATTTGACTCCGGCATCGGAGGACTGACGGTGCTTGCAGCTATCCTTCAGATGGACACCTTCAACAACGTTACTCACGAGCTCGGACCAGACGGCCGCCCTGACTTTGAACACGAGCATTTTATCTACCTGGGTGATCAGGCAAATATGCCCTACGGCAACTACCCAACTGAGCAGAAGACAGACTTCTTGCGGGAGCTGATCATCAAAGACGTCGTGTTTCTAGTCGGTGGGCGTTACTGGCCTTATGCCACTGCACAAATGCCGCGACACGATAAGCCGCCGGTGAAGGCAATTGTCATCGCCTGTAACACGGCTACGGCGTATGGGTTGGAAAGCATAAGTGCGGCACTGAAGGAATGGCAGCTACCGGTTCAAGTCGTTGGTATTGTCGACGCCGGCGCCGGCGGCGCCGTTCGAGCTATCACCGAGCAGAGCAGCAAAGGAGCTGTCGCCGTGCTCGCCACTGTCGGCACGTGCAGTAGCGAGGGCTATATCCATGCGATCGCGCAGAAGGCGAGCAAAGCGGGTATCGTGCCACCAACGGTCATTCAGCAAGGTTGCCTGGGTCTTGCCGGCGCGGTCGAGAGTGATCCATCTTACATCAGCCTGGCAGAAGTGGCTCAGGCCGTGGACTACCGCGGCCCTGCAGTGGGTAACCAGATAGCGCCGATCGATCCCGGACTCCTTGGACAATACAACTTTGAGGCCGATGGACTTCTTGGGGATGTCGATCGGCCTGATACATGGCGGCTGAACTCTGTAGAGAACTACATCCGCTATCACACAGCATCACTCATGGAATCGTATCGCCGGAGTGGGGATTCAGAGCCAATCAGCACTGTAGTACTGGCGTGCACACACTTTCCGTACTATTCGGATGAAATTGCAGAATCATTGGGACGACTGCGTGATTTTCGCGCAGCCGATGGCGCCGAGCCCTACAAGAGTCTAATACTCGAACGCCCCTCTTTCATCGACCCGGCCGAGTTGACTGGAAGGCAGCTCTACGAGACTCTTGCCAGATCGGGGCTTCTCATCGAGGGGCAGGACGAGTCAGTCTCTTGCGTGGACGAATTCTACGTTTCGGTGCCCAACACCTGGCTGCCCGGTGTAAAACTCGCCGAAGCCGGTGGATTCACCTACGAGTACAAATACGGCCGCGACCCCGGTCACTTCGAGTGGGAGTATGTCAGACGTGTGCCTATGAGCAGTGTGAATCTCTCGCAAGCTGTTCGCGAGATGATCAAGAAGAGGATGCCAGCAGTCTGGAACCGACTCGTGGTATTCAGCCAAAGAAGTCCCCGAACCATGGATGTTCCTGACTCGGCAAGCATTGTGCCCAGTACTGGTAACTGAAGCGTTTGAGTTGGATGCGATAGAACCTGCTCAGCGATTAGAAGCTCTACCCGGGACGTATGCCTTAGCCGACATCTTCAGTCGTTCAGCTCGCGCCTTGGGCGCGTAGCCATCGGCGTGACGCAGTGATGCCTTCTCGACATAAGTGTCCGACTTTTTGGCGTTCTTTGCGAGCCAACTCGCTGCGGTGGCCAGAAAATTGCTGCAATCTCGATGATATTTTGATATCATGGGGCTTAGGTGTGCAGGAGTGTTTCGGAGAAGCATATAGGAAATCCCGGTTAATAGAGTTACTGATTTCATTTGGAGGATTCTGCAGTATGACTCGCCACCGTCGCAAGGGATTTACTTTAATAGAGCTTTTGGTTGTTATTTCCATAATAGCGTTACTAATGGCTATACTGCTGCCGTCCTTGAATCGTGTCAGAAAGCAGGCGAAATTTGTTGCCTGCAAGGCAAACCTTAAATCCTATGGTCTTATGGCATTCATGTACGCTGATGATAATGACGGTAGAATGCCCAATGCCTGGACCAGTTTTTACAATCAACGAACCTATCGCAACGAACCCCACCGGTACTGCCGGTGGCACAATCCTGATTGGGACCTCGTCCACAACCCCAAGTACGCTGGCCCCTTTTGGCCCTATTTGAAAGGTAAAGATATTCACATTTGCCCGTCCTTTCCCAGAATCGCCAATATGTTCGGCACTCTTCATCCCGAACATGTCGATGGCGTACCCATTAAACCTAATTACAATTACTCCATGAATTCCTATCTCAGCGATAAAAAAATTGCCAGTATCAAACGTCATGCCGAAGTATTCTTCTTTGGTGAAGAGAATCTCTGGATCACCTCACCCTACAACAGTTACGCCTTCAACGACACCGCCATGTGCAATTATCAGCAGTGGGACAGTTTCGGTACGTTTCACCTGGCTCGGCGTGCGGATATGGAAGATGGCGTGGTGAACGCGGTATTCCTGGACGGCCAGGTCAAGACCGTCAATCGGATAGATTCCTGGCGTTATTGTGCGCCGGACGGTCAGAGTCTGTCGCCCGTGAAGGATTAGTCATTTTAGTGGATTATTATAATGTTTCAGTTGAAAGGAGAAAGTTATGAAAAGGCTCAGTTTGTTGTTCTTGATTGTGACGTTAACATTAGAGGTACAGGCTGGCGTTCCCGCACCAGAAGGTGTGTGGGAATTCAACGCGCCGGATCCCAGTAGTGCAACGATCGGCGCCACCTTGGAAATCGTCGGCTCGGTCCAGGACATCGCGGGCGTGAGCGCCGGGGATGGTGCTATGACTATCGGCGAGGGCAGCTACTACATATGCAGGCATGGTATCGCCCCCAATGGCGATGGGGCCAAAGTAAACGAATGGACCCTGCTCATTGATTTCAGCTATCCGTCCAGCAGTCTGTCCGACCCTCCCAACGGTTACAATGATCTCTTTCAGACCGATCCGACCAACACCGATGATTCCGACTGGACCATCACTTCTGCCGGTGCGATCGGAATTGGTGCCGTTGGTTACTCCAACGTGTTTGACTACACCACCCAGGCAAACACCTGGTATCGCATGGTCGTAGTAGTCGATAACGGGGTACGACATGACCTCTACGTCGATGGTGTGGAAATCTTCAAGGGAAACCAGCAGGGAATCGACGGTCGTTTCAGTCTTGCCGATTCGCTTCTGCTCTTTGCCGCCGGCAACAACCAGGACGGCGATGACGCCCCCATCAATGTATCGACTGTCGCCATCTGGGATATCGCCCTCAGTCCCAATGAAATATTGACCCTGGGTAATGCAGGTGAAAGTGTCTTTAGGGACACCCTTGCCCCAATCGTTGATGCCGGCGCCGATCAGACTGTCGAATTGGATGACACCTCTACAGCCGTGGTCAATCTCGAAGGCATCGTTACCGATGATGACGAAAACCCGACCATCGGGTGGCAGATCGTCTCCGACCAGAACGATATTGTCATCGAACCGGCCGACAGTTCCAGTGCGATAGCAACCATAACCACTCCCGGCCAATACGTGCTCCAATTATCTGCCAATGACGGCCTATATACCGTGACCGATCAGGTGCTGATCAACACATGGGTTCACGATTACAACAACCTGATTGTGCATTGGGATTTTGAGGAAATCTGGAACGGTCAGGATGTCAATGATGCTTGCGGCAATCTCAACTATGGCCAGATTATCGATGGCTGGGATGGCATTTCCGAATATACCCCCCTTGAAATCGGCCAGGGGCTCAATCTTCTCAGCGACGAACTGACAGTGACTGGCGATTGGGTGGCACTGGATCTGATTATGCCCGCCAGCGGCACGATCGCGATGTGGGCCAAACCCATCGATTTCTATAATTACCATTCAGTCTTTGACAATTCCGGCAACGGTGACGACTGGGAAATGTGGATTTACGGTGATTCGCGGGCCCGTTTCCGCGTGGAGGGCGATACAGCCGTGACGGCCAACCTGAACAGCCTGGCCGAAGATGGTGACGGCCAGAACAAATGGTGGCATTTCGCATGCACCTGGGCCCGCGATCCTAATCAGCCCGATCAGGTCGCCACCCGGTTATATGTCAATGGCGAATTGAGGGATGAAAATGCGGGAACCTGGATCGATCCCGGCACGACCTTTTTCCTGGGCGGTGGTCATCCGGACAACGATTTTTGTAACAGTACTTTCGACGACGTTATGATCTACGACAAAGTGCTACCCGTCGAAGAAGTCCTTGCGTTGGTCTATCCTGGCAACAAACCTCCTGTGGCTGATGCTGGTGAAGAACAAACCGTATGGCTTACGCAAGCAGGTTCAGTCTCGATAACACTGACCGGTAGTGTGGCCGATATTGACGGCAGTCCGATCGGTGAAGTGACCCAGTTGTGGCAAAAAGTCACCGGCCCCGGCGAAGCAGTCATTGAAACGCCGACCGCCAAGGAAACAGTCGTCGTCATCAACGCTGCCGGACTCTATACTTTTTCGCTCACCGCCGATGATGGGCAGTTTAAGCATACCGATGAGGTGGTAATTGACGTATGGCCCTTTGAGGATACCGGCCTGATCGTTCACTTGCCACTTGATGGCAATACCGATGATGTTGCGGGCGGTTTTCCCACCACCTTGATTAACGGAGCCGATGGCAACCACGAATACGTCGACGGTGTCGACGGGCAGGCCCTGCAGTTATCCGGAACCCACGGCCAAACGAGTAACGATGTGGTCTCGATCAATTTTGTTTATTACGAACGCGGCTCCATCTGCCTTTGGTTCAAACCAACCGAGCTTTACAACTATAACAGCGTCCTCGACAACAGTTCCGATGGCAACGACTGGGAGATGTGGATTTATGGCAGCGGTGAGTTTGCCGGCCGTATTCAATCCGGCTATGTGCGTGGCTTCTGGATGGAAGCCCAAACCTGGTATCACATTGTCATGACCTGGCGTCGCGACCCGGATAATCCTGAGATCGTTGATCAATTGTTGTACATCGATGGCGAGCTGGTTGCCTCGAATGAATCAGAGTGGGTCGATCCCGGAAGCACCGTGTTTCTGGGTGGCGGCCACAGCGGCAACGACGACTGCAACGGCGTCCTTGATGATTTCCGGATCTACGATAGGCCCATCACCCTCATGGAGGTACAGCAATTGGCGTCCCAAGGAGAATAGGGCACAGATCAGGACTATGAGGTCGAGTTTTGTAATGTGCTAGCACAGAGCCAAAGATCCTTCGCAAATCATGAAGTCTGAAATCCTCCAACCCAAGCTTCTGACGTATCTGATTCCATGTAGGGTATGTTCAGAATCGAACTTGCTGGAAACATATCCTGATTCTTCATCTTTCACAATGTGTTACTTCAGATAGCGCCATCACAGGCAATCGTACTGTGAAGGTTGTACCGTAGCCTTTCGTGCTTTCTGTGCTGATAATGCCGTTATGCCGTTGTACGATTTGACGGGCTATGGCCAAACTCAGACCCTGGCCTTGAGAGTGATAGTCAATGTCGGGGTCCGAGAGCTCCTCAAATACATACGGCAGGTAATCGGGATCGATTCCATCACCCTCATCTGTCGTCCTGACGCATACACCCCCGTTGTCACAGGAAACACAAACGCCGATGTGTCCATCCGCTGGGCTAAATCGGATGGCATTATCCAGTATTGCTGTAACCACCCTGCTGATTCCTTTCCGGTCGAGAGAGACAATCGGGCTCGCATCGAATTGCGCCTCGATCTTTACGTTCCGCTCTGCCGCTTTTGTTGTCATCTCACAAATCGTCCCACGGATGATATCACATAGATTGGTCGGTGCCGGGCTGAATTTCCACTTTCCGGATTTCAGAGAACTGAGCAGCATAACATTTTCAAAGAAGCGATGCAGGCGTTTGGCGGCACAATATATAATCTCGACAAGCAACTTTTGCTCTTCGGTATCCACCTGCTCCCCTGATATTAACATCTCAGCCGGCCCGATAAGGCTATTAAGCGGAGTACGTGCTTCATGGCTGAGCAGTGTCAAAACGTTAGTCTTGAACTGGTCCACTTCTTCGACGGATTTCAAACGCAAATAGACCTGTATCTTTGCCTGCAGTTCATATTGATCAAAAGGTTTGGTGATATAGTCGTCTGCGCCGGCTTGATAAGCTTCGAGGCGTTCCGATACCATCGACTGGCCGGATACCATGATGATCTTAGTATGCCGAAGCTCTGAATCTGCTCGTATCTGGCGGCAAACGTCCCCGCCATTGATGCCCGGCATCATATTGTCGAGTAAAATAATATCAGGCTGGAAATCCGCGGCTACCTGAAGAGCCTCCTCACCCGTTCTGGCTGTCCTGAGGTCGTAGTCTTCGCCCAACAGTCTCTCGATAGTTGCGATATCGACAGCATCATCATCGACGACCAAAATTTTGTTCCGTGGTTGCATCACTATATGTATATCGGACAGAAGCTTGTTCTGTTTTAGAGGTTTTTTCATCTTTGGTAGAATCGTTTTATCGGAACAAAACCTCAAGCAATGGAACGCTTGTATAAGAAGACGACGTGACATGCTGTGTGCGATTCAATTACCAAGTAGTATTTGAGTCATCGCCTGGTTCTTGGTACAATGACGCGGCCATATTGGGACATCCGGAGCCGAGAACAAGCATGAGTGATGTCACACTAATTCTGAATGCGATTGAGCAGGGCGACACCGAGGCTGCAGACAAGCTGCTTCCTTTGGTCTATGAAGAACTGCGATTGTTGGCTACTCAGAGAATGGCACAGGAACGACCAGGCCAGACGCTTCAGGCAACTGCTCTGGTCCACGAAGCTTACGTTCGCCTGGTGGAAGCAGAATGCCAAAATTGGAATAGCCGCAATCATTTCTTCATGGCTGCGGCTGAAGCCATGCGCCGGATTCTTATCGAGAACGCGCGACGCAGGCAGAGCATCAGGTATGGCGCAGGGCTCAAACGCGTAGATTTGGACGAGACTGGCCTGGCCGAGCCGGATGCGCGTGTCGCCGATGATCTTATCGATCTGGATGAGGCACTGGCCAAGTTCGCCAAGCAGGACAAACCCAAGGCCGATCTCGTTAAACTGCGCTACTTCGCCGGAATGACCATAGAACAGGCGGCCGAAGCCCTCGGTATCTCTCATGCCACAGCCGAACGACACTGGGACTATGCGCGCTCTTGGTTACATGCCGAAATCAAGCGGAAACCAGGCTTTTCTGCCTCCCAGTCATTTTTTTGCGTAGAATCTCATTTTTGTGAGGGAGTCCGGGTCTGTTTTTTCGCACTGTACTATAGAACCATGCTGATAGGAACAATATATGAATGCTGAGAGCAAGAAAGACGAAGAGACGATCTACCACGCCGCAGCGGCGCGACCCGCTGGCGAGCGTGCAACCTATCTCAGAGAAACCTGCAAGGGCGATCAGGTCCTGTTGGCTCGAGTGGAGACCCTACTTGAGTCTCGTAAAGAAGCTGGGGATTTTCTGCAAACCCCTGTGTTTGATATCAGCGCGACGCTGGAGCAATCCCATGTGGCTGAAGAACCTGGCACAGTCATCGGCCGATACAAGTTGCTGGAAAGAATAGGCGAGGGCGGCATGGCTGTGGTTTACATGGCTGAGCAAGAGAAGCCCATCCGCCGCAAGGTCGCCTTGAAGATCATCAAACCGGGTATGGACACCAAGTCGGTTATCGCTAGATTTGAAGCAGAACGCCAGGCCCTTGCCATGATGGACCATCCAAACATTGCCAAAGTCCTCGATGCCGGCGCAACCGAGACGGGCAGGCCCTATTTTGTTATGGAATTGGTCACCGGCGTCTCAATCACCGAGTACTGCGACAAGAACAAGCTGAGCACAGGCAGGCGATTAGATTTGTTTGTCCAGGTGTGCAGCGCTGTCCATCATGCTCACCAGAAGAGTATTATCCACCGCGATATTAAGCCTACGAACGTGATGGTTACCCTGCACGATGGCAAACCGGTGCCCAAGGTGATCGATTTTGGCATTGCCAAGGCAGTCAACCAGCGGCTAACAGAGAAAACGCTGTTTACTCGCTACGGCCACATGGTCGGCACGCCGGCTTACATGAGTCCCGAGCAGGCGGAGATGAGCGGCCTGGACATTGACACTCGCACCGATGTCTACTCACTCGGTGTCTTGCTGTATGAACTACTGACCGGAACGACGCCATTTGACGCAGAGGAGCTGCGGGAGGCAGGATATGTTGAAATGCAGCGGATTATACATGAACAGGAGCCTGCTAAGCCGTCCACCAAGCTGAGCACACTGGGAGAGATGCTGGCTCAGATCGCTGAATCGCGCAACACGAATCCGGATCTACTATCGAGACTGATACGTGGTGACCTGGATTGGATCGTGATGAAGTCGTTAGAGAAGGATCGCGCACGTCGATACGATACGGCGAGCGCATTAGGAGCAGACGTCCAGCGGCACATAGACAATGAACCGGTCCAAGCCAGAGCACCCAAGGCCATCTATCGTTTGCAGAAACTCGTGCTGAGACACAGATCTCAGATCACTGTCACACTGGTGATAGGAGCCCTCGTCGGCGCCATAGCAGTCACATTTTCAATGCTGTATCAGAACCGAGTTCAGCGCCGGAAAAACAGGCAATTTGAGGACACTAGAATGCTGTCCCAGGCGCATGGTTTCTTTTCAAATGGAGATGCCTTAGCAGCTCTACAAAGAATCGAACCGATCCTCAGGAGCAGACATGTGGGACCGGAGGCGAAGCTTCTCTATGCGAGCATTCTCGTTGAGGGTCAGCAACCCGGCGAGGCCATGAGCCAGCTTGGAGATTTGCTTCATGAGAGCCCTGAAGTTGCCGGCGCTGCTGGTTCGCTCTTGTCATGGATACTCTGGGAAGGTGAACCTGGCGAGAGCGAAGAGTTGAAGAGATTTGATGAATATCGTCAGAAAGCCCAGCAAATGCTCGAGGATCTGCTTGAGGAAGATCCCGAGATCGCTGGTTATGCCAGTCTGCTCTTGGCTAGGATGCTCTCAGAGGATGAACTTATGGATGCGGAGAAGCTCCGCAGAATCGATCTACTCCGACAGAGAGCTAAAGAACTGCTCCCAGGGACTGTGGAAGCGTATTTCCTTCAAGCGAATATGGCCTTGGCAATCGAAGACAAGCTCCGATGGTTACATAAGGCTTTAGACATTGACCCGGGGCATTATGATTCCTGCAAGTTGCGCGCCCTCATACATTATGCTTCAAGAAGATATTCAGATATGCAACTGGATGTTGAGGTCATGATTGCATTGAAAGAAAAGGATCCGTTGGGTTACTCTCTACGTGCGATTGCATTGCGGGAACTCGGCGACTATGAGGGTGCAATCAAGGATTACGATAAGGCTATCATGTATACGCCCGAAGGAGACTTGCAACGCGCCAAATTGCACGACCAACGTTGTGAGATCTATCTGCGCATGGGCGATTACGAGCCTGTTATTGCGGATGCAAAAGAAGGCCTGACACTCTTCCCGAACGAAACCATCCTCCACATCCGGGTTTTCTGCGCTCTGACCGCCTTGGGCAGATACGAACAAGCGCGTTCTTTGTACCGCCAGATTGCCGGCTCTGATGCTGATGACAAGAACAGATTCCGGGATTTGTCGATGAAATATGTGTTTGACACCCTCAAGGCCGGTCGATCATGGCATCCGACGGATAGTGACCCTCATGGGATTCCTTTCCTGGCAATGTTAGAAGCAGAGGAGATCTATCGCAGTCTCGGGTCAAAAGCTGCCCCACTAATAACTGATGGATTCGCTGCGGATTGGTATCGTGACGGAACCAAGCTGGCCTTTAGCCTGGGAGTTCCTGGCCACAGCGGTGTTGGAACCTTTGATCCGGCATCCCAGGAAACTAAGCTGCTGATAGCACCCGGTACTAATCCGAAATGGTCACCCGATGGGCAATACATTGCATTTATCCGCGATCGTCAAATTCTCCCTCTCACAGAACTTACTTCCACTGACCGCAGGAGCCAATCTTCCCCGTACCGGAAACAAGAGCTATGGATTATGAAGGCAGACGGCACAGAGCCAAGGCGTCTGGCCTATGGGCGTTGGCCTTCCTGGAGCCAAGACTCAAAGCACGTTTACAATCAATCTTCCGCAGATCAAATGCTCTACTCGATTTCCATCGAGGATATGGATGCTGAACCCCTACCTATCATGCCACTTCCTCACAGCCACTGTTCTGTGTCACCTGATGAGAAGTACTGCGCTTATGCGGGAAGAGGAACACTGAAGATTGTGGACTTGGCTCTTAAATCGCTCGTCTTTGACTGGACTGTACCTCTGCAATTATGGGGTGGAAATTGGGCTCCAAACGGCCATGAGTTCAGTATAGGAGGTTATCTCAATCCCGAGGACAGAACTGGGTTGTGGATCTACGACCTGGACACAAAAGAGGCTGCGAAAATCCTCTGCGGCCAGATTACAAATGCGGCTTGGGATCCAAATGGGGTCAAATTGGCCTTTTCTTTGGGGCCGCCATTCTATGAGATCTGGGTTGCAGGTCTCGATCCCAATATTTCAACCATCGAGGCACTCGGCCTAGGACGAACTATCGAGGAACATTACCAGGACATGGTGGACCATTATACCGATGTTATCAAGTCCGACCTTGAGAATGCAGATGGTTGTCTTCGCCGCTCTCAGTACCGTTATTACCTGCATGATGAGGAAGGAGTCCACGCCGATATGGACAGTTATAGATCCATTTTGAATCCACCGAAGGCAACCGACGGATACCAGCTCCGCTTGGAGGTTGGCGGCGATCTAGAAGGGCATGCCAGCTTCATTCTTGGTACACCCATTAACCTTGGGCCAGTTGTCAACAGTTCATTCATGGAAGCGGAACCGAGCATTTCGGCCGACGGGCTGCAACTCTTCTTTAACGGGGACCGGCCCGGCGGGTCAGGGAATTGGGACCTGTGGGTAACAACACGAGCAACGACAGAAGACGAGTGGGGGACTCCGGACAATCTTGGGTCAATTGTCAACAGTCCGGCTCACGACATTGGGGGGATCTCACCTGACGGACTTGAACTCTACATTGCTTCCAGGCGACTCAGTGGGTCTGGCAGCTACGACATATGGGCTACGAAGCGGGCCAAAACAGAGGATGATTGGGATGCGCCGGTCAATCTTAGGGCACCAATCAACACGTCGTTTGCGGATGCTGCGAGCATCTCGGCCAACGGATTAATGCTCTGCATCGTATCCAACCGACCCAACGGCCACGGCGACAATGACCTATGGTTGTCGACCCGGGCAACGAAAGAAGGTGCCTGGCGTGCACCGGTGAATCTTGGGGCGACTGTGAACACTCTGTGGAACGAGAGTTACCCATGTATCTCTGACGACGGGCTCACGCTCTTCTTTAGCGATGGTGTTGGCAATCCTCGGCCCGGCGGCTTCGGTGACTCCGACATCTGGGTGACTACACGGAAAACGGCAGACGCTGAATGGAGTGAGCCTGTTAATCTTGGGCCAACTGTCAACACTTCGTTTATAGACCGGGCACTCAGCATCTCAGTTGATGGTTCTACGCTTTACTTCTGCTCCAATCGGCCCGGTGGTTACGGTGGTTTGGACGTTTGGCAGGTGTCAATCACTCTCATATCGCGGTCCTCCCGGAAAGATGGTGATGCCGACTCGGTCCGGAGATTGGCGGAAAGCGACGATGGAAAGGAGGTGATGCCGCAAAAGAATCCCTGAAGTGAACCGAGTACAGAGATACATACGAGAAAGGTCGGGGGGGCTGAGCGCTTCTGCGACTCGGAGGCAAAATAACAAATAGCTTATAGTGCAAAAAAGCAGCCGGTGAGCATCATGCCACCAAGCAGTGACTCGCCGGCCCAGGCCCGACCCAGGCGGACGGTTTGCGCGCCGAAGGAAAGGCCCTTTTCATGATAGAGCAAACCGAGAAAGAAAACAAGAATGGAGGTATGAATCATGTTTTGGAGCAAGAAAACAATCTTACTCGTATTGGCTTTGGCATTGGCTCTGGCTGCGGAGGTTGCGAACGCAGATCACACGTTCGGCACTCCCACTAATCTCGGGCCAATGGTCAACAGTTCAGCTTGGGACAGAGGGCCGAGCATCACGGCTGACGGCCTGGAGTTGTACTTTGCGTCCAGCGGAGACCGCGGAGGATCCGGCGGATTCGACATCTGGATGACGACGCGTGCAACCACAGAGGACTCCTGGGAGAAAGCGGTTAATCTTGGCCCACCCATTAACAGTTCGTCTGCTGAGGTTGGTGCGTGCGTTTCCGCTGACGGACTCGAACTGTTCTTTATGTTCGACGAACGGCTCGGTGGCGAAGGTGAGCACGATATATGGGTCGCAACACGAGAAACGAGAAATGATCTCTGGTCGGAACCAATTAATCTTGGACCAACAGTCAACCATTCGGGTTACGACGGGATATCAAGTATTTCGTCCGATGGACTGAGCCTATTCTTCGGCTCCACTCGACCAGGGGGATATGGTGGTTCAGACCTGTGGGTAACAACGCGGGCAACAAGAAACGATCCTTGGGAAGAACCGGTGAATCTTGGGCCAACTGTCAACAGTGCTTCTGATGAAGCGTGCGCGAGCATCTCGGCTGACGGGCTTACACTGTTCTTTAGCGGTAACAGCTGGGCCCCTGGCCCGACTGAATTTGGCGAGAGCGATCTGTGGATTACGAGACGGCGATCCGTCTCTGAAGATTGGAGCACGCCCGAAAATCTTGGGCCAACAGTCAACAGTTCATTTAAGGAAACTATGCCATTAATATCGAGTGATGGTTCTGTTCTTTTCTTTACCTCCGATCACCAAGGTGGATCAGGTGGTATAGACTTGTGGCAAGTGTCAATCGACCCAGTAGTTGACCTCAATGGAGACGGCATTGTTGGCGCCGCAGACATGTACATAATGGTCGACTACTTGGGCACGGACGAGCCAGTGTGTGACATTGGCCCGATTCCCTGGGGTGACGGCATCGTCGACGTCCAGGATCTGATTGTCCTTGCCGAGCATTGGTCCGAGCCCCGTGACTACAACGTGATAGAACGGCGAATCTCAGCCAGCAGCGATGACGCAGAGGAGGCCCTAAACACGGGCTTCACCAACTGGAACTACAGCTCAGACCTGGAACTTGTCGATGATCGCATTGACAATGGCGGCAGTCAATTAGTAGGGATGACTTTTCGAGATATCGATATCGCACCTGGGGAGGTGATAAGCAACGCATATATCGAGTTCGTGTGCGATGAGAGAATAAACGGCACTGCTGATGCATATTTTCTCATTTGGGGACATCTTACCCCGAACTCCGAGGGCTTTGTTGCACCTTATGTTATATCCAACCGCCCCAAGACAGAGGCCAAGGTTCCGTGGGAACCGGCCCCATGGGATGCCGGAGGTCAGAAGATTCAGACCGTGAACATCGCCCCTATCATCCAGGAGCTAATCGATCAGGAAGGCTGGGTCGCCGGCAATGCGGTAGAGATAATCATTGGTGAAGACCCAAGTAAGCTGGCATTCACCGGCGTTCGCTGCGCTGAATCTTACGATGGTTCTACATCGAATGCACCTTTACTGCATATAGAAATTGCCGTTCAATAGGCTACCTCCGAAAAAAACAGAACGCCCAATATGGTTGCAGGGCTGACAGCTTGAGAAAGTTGTCAGCCCTTCTCATTTGGCCTCGTTCATTGTTGCATCTTAAATCAACCGTAATCCACCGGCTCTGCCGTTTCCCAACGTTTTCTTGTTTGCCACAGAGGGCACAGAGGACTCAGAGCTATAAGAAACTTGAATGCAGAACATTACCAGAAGATCAGTGAAAACAAAAACTGTGGGTAAAACCTGTCGTCAACAGCCTCATCAAATACGAAACAACTTATACTCAAGATTCTCGGTGAACTCTGTGCTACAATCCTTCATCTTCTTGTTTTTTGTGCTCGATTATGTTTCTGTCGTAATCGTATCTTCATATAGGATAGTAAATTAGATTGCCTCACACAAAGCCACTAAGAACACAAAGATTTGTCGATATAAGTTGTTCTTACCTGGTGTCTTCGTGCCTTGAGTGAGCGCAGCGAACGGGTGTGAGGAGACGGTTTGGTTGCGGCCGAAGGCCGCGCCGTGTGCTCTGTGGCTGATTTGTTCTTTTGTTTAACGGCCCCTTTTAGGGGCCTTCCTCATGCAACCGGCTCTGCCGATGGTTGTTGACTCAATGACGGGCTCGACCTTCGCCGGATAGGTGTAGGACGGTTCTCGGTATTGTTTGTTACCGGTAGTAGCTCGACATGTTGACTCCAGTTCAATTCGCCAGACGTCTGGTGAATTCGATTATCAAGGCAGAACCTGCGCATATTACGAGGATTACATATGGAAAATCCGCTACCCAGTTTGCCCTGCAAATTCCCTGAAAGATGCTCCAAAAGCCGGACGCTATATTCAGCCTTACCGTCGCCTTGTTGCTCGGTATCCCTCAATTCGGCCGCCGTCGGCCGAATTCGATGATTGGCCAGCTCAATTTTGCCGCCGGCGGCGAAATCTTGTGAACCAGGTAGAATTGTTGCATTCGTAACACTTTAGCCGTATGCGGCAAAAGTGTAGGCTCCGGGTTAGAAGGTTCACGGTTGAAGGAGAAATATAGCCACGAATTAACACAAATAAACACCAAATTGAAACCACGGATTAAGGCGGATTAACGCTGATGAACACGGATTTTTGTTCACCACGAAGGAAAACAATAATCAATAGTCAATAATCAATAGTCAATTACAAGGGCCACGGATTACACTGATTAACACGGATTTTTATTCACCTCGAAGGCACAGCCTGCCCCATTCGACAAGCTCAGGGCCTGCCCTAAGCGAAGCCGAATGGGAAGAACGACGATCTTCGACCGGGCGACGCCAGAGTCCGTCGAGATTAGCCCGGCGGATTGTAGCTGCCAAACCGCCACCGTGACCATTGTCGTCATTTTACATTTTCTGGCATATTTTTTCCCTTGCAAATCCGCCTGTTGCGGCGATATCCTCATTTTTGGAGCCAAAGGTGAAGACTCTCTGGCACGCCCGCGGTTTGCGGGGCGCCGACGGGGACGGAGTCTGAGCAGATGGCCAAGCCATCTGCCATTGATTATTGATTCCCGAGTGATCGAGATCTTCGATATTGACTATTGATTATTGTAATTCGGAGGTTCGGACGGGTGGGTTTTACGTTTTCTCGCGATTGGGGCTTTTTGATCTCGGTTGGGCCGGTTAGTTATTGAAATGATGTTTACTGAAAATCCAATGGGCTCTTGGTCTCTTTCAAGGTGCGACTTTTAACTGTATGTGTATAGATCATCGTAGTCCTCACATCGCTATGGCCCAGCAACGCCTGAATCGTCCGAATGTCATAGCCCGCTTGCAACAAATGGCTGGCAAAACTGTGGCGGAATGTATGCGAGGTGGCGCGTTTAACGATCTTGGCTTTTCTTACCGCCGCCTTGAGGGCCTTACGCACATGAGATTCATGCAGTCGAAACATAAACAACACGGAATTCAATGCCTGATTTTGAGTAGAGGCGGCCACATTTCGTTTCACGGCTAAGAACGTCAAGGACTGCTTTACATCGTCATTATAGTAGTCAAGAATTGGCTGAATTGCCTCATTAAATCAGTATTTATCTTTCTCATCGGTATTCACGAGTTTTACGAGGTTGGGCATTGCTGCGATGCCGAAGTTAAACAGAATCTTCCGGCCGTCCCAGTCGTCCAGATAGGCCGTCTGACTGAAATCCGTATCGCCTCGAAAACGAATGGATTCAAAACCGCCTTGCTGGCAAAGAGCCGCCGCTTGGTTGAAATACGCCGCTGCACCTGAGCTACTGGTCTGATTGCCGCTGCGATTAACCACAAACAGCGGTTCTTGGGTGTTGGCCAAGGAGATGACCAACGCATGGTATCCCCAGGTGCCTTTATACGAGATGTCCATCCCTTGCTTGCACTCGCCGGTCGTTGGAGCAATCGTGCCGTCACCATCGATGATCGCCTGCTTGAAAAATGAAGGATCTTGTTGTTTCCAAACCTTGACTCTCGCTTGATTGATGGCGTCTTGTAAGTGTTTGATCTGGTCAGTATCAAATCGTCGACAAAAATCACCCGCTGTGGTGGGGTCTGGAATGCGAACCGCCCCCAGGGCATCCAGGTAAGCTTCGTCGTTTCTCAAGCGTTCGATATCTTCCAGGCAGTCTCCTTGACAGAGGATGTTGTAGGCGATATTGAGCACGTGATCGGATTCAAAATACGGATTGTGTATTTTAAAGACGCGAACGTTTTGATTGATGATCTGATCCAATT
>JADHXR010000090.1 GCA_016782865.1 Phycisphaerae bacterium | reverse complement strand
ATCTCGTTGACGATCATCGGAACTTCCACTTCTGTGATTTCTTCCCGGATGTTGCCGGAGCCTACCGATTCGGAAATAAAGACCAAATCCGCAGCGGCAGCCGCGGCCTCAGTGGCTGCTTCGTCTTCGCCATCATCAAAATACGTCACCGTGTGTCCAAGACCTTCCATGAAGGCTTTAAGGAGATCGTCCGCGCCCGCTTCGCCGCCGTCCATTGCCGAGATGAACAAGATGTCGGCCCCCACGGCTTTTGTGGCTGAGAAACCGAATACTGCCAACAGACAGAACAAGAATTGCACGCATCTTCTCTTTGACATGGTTCTTTCCTCCAAATAAGTCTTATGATCTTAAGTTCAAAAGTCTTACGGACAACAGCGGCTGCCTTTATCCGACATTGGCTGCGCGAGCAGCATGAAACAGCTAAAGAAAATAGGCCGCTCGCAGCCAGATCGAGTTTTCAGACAGAGCATAGAGCCCGCTGGTCCATACAATCCCACTTATACCAAAACTCCCGCCCGCCCGTCAAGCAAAATCCCTCAAAAGAGCGGCCTACCCTGGATTTGGACGCATTTTGTGTTGGCAATGTCGTGTCTTTTGCGTACAATCGGAACTCCGTTTGCTGGTCAGGCTTGACGGTCTTGTATGAGGATAGCCCGTCGAGCCTTTAGAAAAACTTAAGGTGGGGCAAGCAAGCCCCACCCTGCTCTCTGAAACTGAAAGGGCCAATGATGTCAAAATACACTCTTGTCGGTCTGACACTAATTCTCGTGCTTGTCAGCACAGGCTCGTCTGCCAGCGCACAGATTCGCGCCGTTGAGAGGCCAAGTACCGGTGCGGGGAACGATTTCTATGTTGGCAATCGCGCACCCTTGACGGCGAGCCCGTTTATGAAGCTGCCGGTCGGTGCGATTGAGCCGCAAGGCTGGGTCCGCAAACAGCTCGAATTGCAGGCGGACGGATTTCACGGGCATCTGACTGAGATCAGTCGCTTCCTTGTAAAGGAGGGCAACGCGTGGCTGAGCCCGGCGGGCGAGGGCCAGCACGGCTGGGAAGAACCCCCCTACTGGCTCAAGGGATTCAGCAACTGCGGTTACATCCTTGCCGACCAGCGCATGATCAAAGAATCGCAGATATGGATCGAAGCGGCACTTGCCAGCGGCAAAACCGACGGATGGTTCGGCCCCGACAAGGGCAGGAAGGGAGCAGCAACACCACTGCAGGGACGTGAGGACCTTTGGCCCAACATGATCATGTTGTTCTGTCTGCAAAACTACCACGAGTTCACCGGCGATAAGCGTGTCATCGAACTGATGACAAACTACATGAAGTATCTGACGACCGTTCCGGAAGACCGGTTCCTGGTCGGCTACTGGCCCAAGATGCGTGGAGGCGACCTGCTCTACAGCGTCTATTGGCTATACAACCGGACCGGAGACAAGTTCCTACTCGATCTGGCTAAGAAGGTGCACCGGCGCACGGCTGAATGGGAGAAGGACGTGATCAACTGGCACAACGTGAATATGTCACAGGGATTCGGCCAGCCCGCCACGTACTATATGCAGTCGCAGGACCGCAACCATCTCGAGGCGGCCGAGCGCAACTGGCGCAAGATCCGCGATCTGTACGGCCAGGTCCCCGGCGGTATGTTCGGCGGCGACGAGAACTGCCGGCCCGGATTCACAGGGCCTCGCCAGGCGGTCGAGACCTGCGGGATGGTAGAGATGATGCTCTCGCACGAGATTTTGCTCACGATTAACGGTGACGCCAAGTGGGCCGACCGCTGCGAGGACGTTGCATTCAACTCGCTGCCGGCAGCGTTCACCCCCGACCTCAAGGCGCTGCATTATCTGACGGCCCCGAACATGATCCTCTGCGACCGCCGCACCAAGTCACCCGGTCTGCAGAACGGCGGCCCCATGCTGCATTTCAACCCGCACATCCACCGGTGCTGCCAGCACAACACCGGGCACGGCTGGCCCTACTACGCCGAGCATCTCTGGCTGGCAACGCCGGGCAACGGGCTCGCCGCGGTGATGTACGCCCCATCGAGAGTCATAGCGAAGGTTGGCAGCGGGATAAAAGTTTCGATCCTCCAGGAGACGAGGTATCCGTTCGACGAGGACATCAGCCTGACCATTACGGCGAGCAGGCCTGTGCGGTTCCCCCTGTATCTGCGCGTACCCGGTTGGTGCGAGAATCCAAAGCTCTCAATCAATGGCGCCGCCGCATCCGTAAAAGCAAACCCGCGTTCGTATATGATGATCGACCGCAAATGGTCGGACGGCGACAAGGTCGAGCTTAATCTGCCGATGAAGATCAAACTGCGAAAATGGGCGCAGAATAACGACAGTGTCTCTGTGGACCGAGGCCCTCTCACCTACTCGTTGAAAATTGGCGAAAAGTACATCCGAGAAGGAGGCACGGACGAATGGCCCGCATGGGAGATTCATCCGACCACCTCGTGGAATTACGGATTGGTGTTGAACGAAGGCAAGCCCGCCTCGTCGTTTAGTCTGGTGCGCAAGGAATGGCCCGACAACAACCAACCTTTCGAATCCGACGCCGCACCGATCGAGCTGCGTGCTCGCGCTAAGAAGATCGGCGCATGGCAGAAAGATCACCTGGGATTGGTCGGCAAACTCCAGCCAAGTCCGGCAAAATCCGACGAGCCAACCGAAGATGTCACCCTAATCCCAATGGGCTGCGCCCGGCTGCGAATCTCGGCGTTTCCGACTATTGGCTCAGGCGCTGGCGCCCACGAGTGGAAGGAGCCGCAGAAATCCCTGCCCGCAACCGCATCACACTGCTGGGGTAGTGACAGCGTCGCGGCGCTTAGCGATAAACTGCTGCCGCAAAGCTCGAACGACCATAGCATTCAGCGCATGACATGGTGGCCTCACAAGGGCACAACAGAATGGGTCCAGTATGATTTCAAGATACCCGAAAGAATATCAGGCACATCGGTCTATTGGTTCGACGACGACGGCGGCTGTCGAATTCCAAAATCCTGGCGGTTGCTCTATAAAGTCGGTTTTCGATGGGAACCGGTGCCGAATCTCGGCACTTGCGGCCTGGAAAAGGACAAGTTCAACAGCGTGAAATTCGACCCGGTGCGAACAATGGCACTGCGATTGGAAGTCCAGTTGCAGCCGAGTTCTTCAGCCGGCATCCTCGAATGGCGCGTTGACACGACTCAACGCGAACGATAGCATACAGGTTCCTGCTGAACGGCTCAATCTGGCCGACGAAACTATGGTGGGGCAAGCCCCACCCTGCGAAGACTAAAGTTAAGGAGAACGTGTATGTCGAAGCGAAGCCTAACGACTATCATTCTTGTTTGCGTTTCGTTTTGTACACTTCTGACGGCCGAAGGCAAGGACAAAGTTTCGAAGAAAAAAGGTGAGGGCCAGAAAAATGAGCTGACGCTGGAGAAGCTTTTTCCAGAGAAAAGCTTCTTCGGACCCTCGGCGCGGTCGATGGCGTTTTCCTTTGACGGCAAATACGCCGCGTATCTTTATCGTCCCTATAGAGAGCGCAGGCATGGCTCGGATTTGTGGATCTATGACGTCGCCAAGGGCCAGGCTTGGCGAATAACGTCTGTGTCCGTGATGGCACGGTTCCAGGAGGAAGCACGCCAGGTCAAAGAAGACCGGATAAAGAAGGCAAAGGAAACCGACAAGAAAGCCGAGCCACAGAAGAAAGATAAGAAGAAGGACGCCGACAAAGAGGTGCGGAGAAAGAAAAAGGGGGATGACAGCGACGACCCAAGTGAAGAGGCGGTTGAAAAGAAGAGGGCCCGGAGGGAAGAAAGACGCGGCAAGAAAGTAAACGAGGAACAGGCTGACGAGAAGGAAAGCAGAGAGAAAGAGAAAGACCTCACGAAACAAAAGAGGCTCGGCAACTGGGTCAGTGACAAGGATGCCGATGACGAAAAGGCCCCGCGTTACAGCGGTATCGAGACATTTGAGTGGTCGCCCACGGCGAATGAGCTGCTGTTCGTTTCCAAGGGTGATATTTACAGGTGCAAGGTCACTGAAGACAAACGAAATAAGCTAACCCGGCTGACGCGAACGCGTGAAAACGAACAGCAGGTCGCCTGGCTGCCGGATGCATCCGGATATACTTACATGCGGGGCGACGACCTGATGAAGGTCCGGTTCCGCTCGGACCTGGCCGAGCAGCTTTACGTCAAGCTGCCCGCCAAGGAGCGGATGACGCAATACAAGATCAGCCCGGACGGCAAGCGCATAGTATTTCTGAGTTACAAAGAGGGCCCCGATCCGGGAGGGCGGGAGAAGAAGGTCAATATCGCCCAGTACCGTGATCGGTTTATGAAGGTAAAAGAGGTGCAGCGCAGAGTCTCCGATGACCCGATCAAGAAGCAGGAGGTGGCGGTTTATTCACTCGAACTCAGGCAGTTGATGCGGGAGAATTCGGTCCTTACGGAAGTCTATCGGCACGCGCTGTCTCAGCCGCGCGATTATGTGAAGATCCCGGAATGGTCGCCCGACTCGGCGCGGGCGGTTTTTGCCGTGTACGATCAGACATCGGGGCATGTCAATATAATGGAGACCGTCTGCTGCGAGAAGGACGACAAAGAAAAGGCAGAAGATAAGGACGCAGACGATCAAGGCAAGGAATCCGGCAAGAAGAAGGACGATGAGAAGGAAGGCGACAAGGAGGGAGACAAAGAGGAAGAGAGCAAGGATGAGGGCGCCAAGAAAGATCCTGCGAGAGTAATGCATCGCTTCCTGCATACGGGCGGTCCCACGACGCCGCGCATGATTCGGCCCTACTATATGGCCGACAATCGTCGCATCGTTTATATGAGCGAGAAGACGGGCTTTCGGCAGTTGCACGTGCTCGACCCGGCGTACGAAAGTGACGTGCCTCTGACGCAGGGACATTTCGAAGTGTATCCCGAGGACATTACCCAAGATCACAAGTGGATGTTCGTCACTGCCACCAAAGAGCACCCTTCTCGATTGGACGTGTACAAGGTCTCGCTGGAAGACGGAGTGATGACGCGGCTATCGCCGAAAGACGGCTACTACCGCGATGCTGCGGTCAGCCCCGACGGGACCAAAGTGCTGGCGAACTTCTCCCGTTACGGTGCGCCGCCAGAGCTGGTCTTCATCGACGCCGAAGCGAAAAGCCAGGAGCAGCTCACCGATTCGCACCCCCCCGCTGCTCACGAGCATACGAAGGCGCGCCCGGAATTTTTCAGCTACCAGAATCGACACGAGCAGGAAATCCACGGCTTTCTGTTCAAACCCCAAGATCCGAACCAAGACGAGAAGCCTCCACTGCTGATCTACATCTACGGCGGTCCGTTAGGCACACGCAAGAGTGTAGTGGAGGGTTCTTATCAGTCGTCGGCATACTTCTTCGCCTACTACATGACCGTCAAGCACGGCTATGTCACGTGCACGATCGACCCGCGCGGCAACTCCGGTTACGGCGGGCTCTTCGAAAAGGCAAACTTCGACCGGGTCGGCAGACCGCAGGTCGAAGATATCGTTGACGGCGTCAAATACTTCACAAAAAACCATAACGTGGACCCCAACAGGGTCGCCATACACGGGTGGAGTTTCGGCGGCTTCCAGACCCAGATGTGTCTCTATACTGAGCCCGACGTTTTCGCCGCCGGCATCGCGGGAGCGGGCCCGACCGAATGGGAGAATTACAATTCATGGTACACATCGGGCACTATCGGGATAAGCAAACCGGGCACAGCGGAGCTAAAGGAATTCTCCCTTCTGCCGCTGGCCAAAGGCCTCAAGGCCAAGCTGCTGCTGGTGCACGGCATGGAAGACTCCAACGTTCTTTATCAGGACACAGTGCGTATGTACCGTGAACTCATCAAGGCGGGCAAGGAAACACTGATCGAGCTGTTTCTCGATCCGACCGGCGGACACGGCCTGGGCGGCGACATAAAGAACCTGTCGCGATACCGCAAGTATGAGGAATTCCTGCTGCGGACCGTCGGCTCGGGAAAGTGAACAAACACCAAACACAAACACATTTAGTTTAGAGAATTCTTATGGCAAGGAACAAAATAACAATTGTCGGCGCCGGCAACGTCGGTGCAACAACCGCACACATAGCTGCAACCAGGCAGCTTGGGGACATCGTTCTAATCGATATAGTCGAAGGTTTCGCAGAAGGCAAGGCGCTGGACATCGCCGAAGCGGCCCCGGTCCAGCTTTACGACTGCAACGTAACCGGCACTCTCGACTGGGAGAAGAGCGCCAGCAGCGACATCGTCATAATAACGAGCGGACTGCCTCGCAAACCGGGGATGAGCCGGGACGACCTGCTGGCAAAGAACGTCGGGATCGTCAAAGATGTCAGTGAAAGAATCGTCAAGCACTCGCCCGATAGCATCGTCATCGTTGTGTGCAACCCGCTCGATGCGATGGTCTACGCGGCCGCAGAGACCACGGGATTCACCAAGAACAAGATCATGGGAATGGCCGGGGCGCTGGATTCGGCACGTTTTAGCTCGTTCATAGCAGCCGAGCTTGGAGTGAGCGTCGAAGATATCAAGTGCGTCCTGATGGGCGGTCATGGGGACGACATGGTGCCTTTGCCCAGGTTCACATCGGTTAGCGGAATACCTCTGACACAATTGCTCGACGCCGGAAGAGTCGCCGAACTGATTGAGCGAACGCGCAAAGGCGGGATAGAAGTAGTGAATCTTCTCGGCTACAGTGCCTATTATGCCCCCGCCGCCGGGGCGGTGAGGATGGCCGAGGCAATTCTCAAAGACAAGAAGACCGTTCTGTCCTGCTGCACCTACTGCGACAGCGAGTACGCGGTGGGAGGATTCTTCGTCGGCGTCCCCGCCATCCTGGGCGGCAGCGGAGTGGAAAAGGTCATAGAGCTCGAATTGAACAAATCGGAGCGGGCCCTGCTCGAAAAATCCGTCGATCACGTCAAGCAGCTCGCGGCGAAAGTTGATAAGTTGCTTTAAAAAAGAAAAATCTTTTGCTTATCTCTGGCGTTCGACCAAATAAACAGTATAATTTTCCCCTTTACAATTATAGTGCATAAGAAAATGAAGCAGTTGAAGTACCTTAAATCAGAGAAACCAAGCCAACTTGACTAAAACCGCGTGTACTTAGCCTTTGTAGTCAAACGATAGGATTAAGGAAAGAAGGATATGCCTACAAATATAGAATCCTTTGTTAAGACATTGGAATCGGAAGGTGTGGATGCCGGCAAGAAGGCAGGCAAGAAGATCGAGGCTCAAGCCAGGGCCAAGGCGGACACTATCATCGACGAGGCTAATAAGACGGCGGATAGAATAATTGCAGAAGCGCAGGCTGAAGCTGAAAAAGTCCAGGCCCGGATGAATTCGAGTCTGGAACTGGCTGCACGCGATGCCATCTATATGCTCCGAGAGAAGCTCAGTCAACAACTTGCGATCGTGCTGAAATTGAACGTTGAACAAGCTCTCAAAGACGAAGATACACTGGCACACGTATTGCGTGAAGTGATCCCTGCTTATGCAAAGGCCGACGTGGGAAACACACTCACGGCAGAGATCAACATCTCTAAAGACCTAAAAAGCAGACTCGTGGAGAGCACACTCAGAGAGCTGGCGCATTCGCTCAAGAATCAGAACGCTGAGGTTAACGTCGGTCACAATCTGGCCAAAGCCGGTTTCGAATGCAAAATAGAAGGTTCAACCGTAGAAGTCAGCACCGAATCTGTAACGGCTTTGCTGGCGGAGATGATCGATCCCGAACTCCAACAATTTCTCGATAGGGCGGCTGACACCAAGGACTAAGACCCTAAGGATAATGAGCAAGCTTCGTCGATACGACTATTTATTGAGTGTTCTTCCGGCTTTGGAGCCGATGGGCAGTATTCCGCCAATGAGCAAACGCGATCTGCTGGAGCAGGTTGCCGGCTCGAACGGCCCGGTCAGGACGGTTGAAATACTCCTGCTAAGTGACGATCTGACGCAATACCAGGCGTTACTAACCGAAGAAATCACGCACGATCAAGTCGATTCGGCGGTTCTTTCTCTTGACAAGGCGGAAAAAGAGGCTGTTTTGCCGGACTTCCTCTTATCTGAAGAAGCGACAGAAGAACAACAAAACGACCGGTCGTCGATCGATGCGATCTGGTCGCGATATTTCCATCACGCCGCGTCTGTAGCAAAACGCGCGCGCAGCAGTTTTCTGAAGGCCTGGATTGGATTCGAGGTTGGCCTTCGCAATGCTCTGGTTACAACCCGCTCTCACACCCTCGAATTAGACCCTACCTCTTATCTGGTCACCCCCGAATTAGCCGACAAGGACATGGATTATAGCCACGTGGTGTCGGCATGGTCGGCAGCGGCCGATCCGCTGGCCGCTCTGGAAGTCTTGGACAAGTCGCGATGGGACTGGCTCGATGAGCACGGGGGCTGGTATAGTTTTTCGGCCTGCGAGATCGAAGTTTATACCGCCAAGCTCGTGCTTCTGCATCACTGGCGGCGGATTCTATCGGACAAACAACAACGCAACAAAGCGAGTTTGAAATAAGCTTGATTGCATGAAGATTACATTAATATCGCTTGATAGTGAGGAAGTATTGTGAAAGGACGAATTAAAGCCGTCTTTGGAAATATGGTTGTCGCTCAAACCAAGGACCGTGTTGTTAAGAACGCCGTGGGTTATTGTGTACGCAGTGACGGGATAAAACTCTTGTGCGAAACTATCCGTGTTCGCGGCGATTCGGTCGACCTCCAGATATTCGAGGAAACACGCGGCCTGCGGGTGGGAGACACGGTGGAATTTCACGAAGAGATGCTCTCTGCCGTGCTGGGCCCGGGTCTGCTGGGCCAGATATATGACGGACTCCAGAATCCATTGCCGCGATTGGCTGAAAAGGCCGGCTTCTTTCTTGAGCCGGGCAACTATATGCACGCCCTCGATACCGAGCGCACGTGGGACTGGACACCCAAGGTTAAGGCGGGCGATGTGGTTCAGGCCGCAGATACGCTCGGCAGTGTTCCGGAAAGTATATTCGAGCACAACATTATGGTGCCTTTCGGCTGGGAGGGCCAGTACCAGGTTCAATCCGTTGCAGAGTCAGGTTCGTACGCGGTCGTCAACGAGATCGCAACTTTGACCGATGCTTCAGGCAATGCACATGCCGTGACGATGGAGCAAACCTGGCCGGTCAAGCGACCGCTGTGCGTAGCCAAGAGGCGATTGCTGCCGACCAAACCCCTGGTTACAAGCGTTCGCATTGTCGATTCGATGTTCCCCATTGTCCAGGGCGGCACGTACTGCATCCCGGGGCCTTTCGGCGCCGGCAAGACTGTGTTGCAGCAGATCACTTCGCGTCATGCCCATGTGGATATCGTGATAATTACCGCTTGCGGCGAGCGAGCAGGCGAAGTTGTGGACACAATCAGAGAATTCCCCAAACTGCAGGACCCGCGGACCGGCAGAACCCTGATGGAGCGAACAATCATAATATGCAATACTTCGGCGATGCCCGTTGCTGCTCGCGACGCATCGGTATACACAGGCATGACTTTGGCCGAGTACTACCGTCAGATCGGCCTGAATGTACTGCTTCTGGCCGACTCGACCAGCCGCTGGGCTCAGGCTATGCGTGAGATTTCAGGGCGATTGGAAGAGATACCCGGCGAAGAAGCATTTCCCGCCTATCTCGAAAGCCGGATCGCAAACTTCTACGAGCGGGCGGGAGTGATCGAGCTTCGCGACAAACGTCTGGCGTCTGCAACCATCGGCGGCACGGTCAGCCCGGCCGGCGGCAACTTCGATGAACCTGTTACCCAGGCAACGCTCAAAGTTGTGGGCGCCTTCCACGGCTTGAGTCGGTCCCGAAGCGATGCACGCCGTTACCCCGCCATTGATCCGCTGGAGAGCTGGAGTAAGTATGTCGGTATTATCGACCCCAAGAAAGTCGCAAGAATGAATAAAATACTCAGGCGAGGCGACGAAATACGCCAGATGATGACGGTGGTCGGCGAGGAAGGGACACCCACCGAAGATTTCACGATAATGCTCAAAGCGGAATTCTTCGATTCGGCATATCTGCAGCAGAACGCTTTTGATGACGTGGATGCCGCCACCTCCGTGGATCGCCAGCGCTTCGTTTTCGCTAAAATACTTGAAATTGCCGAGACGGATTTTGCTTTCAAGCACAAAGATGAGGCGCGTCATACACTTCAGAAGATCGGCAGCATGTTCCTCAACTTGAACTATGCTCGATGGGATGAAAGTGTCGTCCCTGAGGCTGACAGGCAGGACGAGCCCACAGACAAAACCGCTGTAGAAGACGACAAGGCGGCCGAACGCGGTAACTTCAAAGAAATCCTCGGCCAAATCGACGAGTATATCCAATCGCTTCTCGACAATGCAAAGAAATCCCAGGCAGAGGATGAAGTTGAGCAGGTGACAGTCTGAAGCCATACGCGAGAGTAAACTTGATCGCCGAAGACGGCAATTACACAAGTTCGCAACAGCGTTTAGAATACAACGCTCAATAATATAAGGCGGCTGACATGAGAACATTTTACGATGAGATTACAAAAATAGCCGGTAACGTCGTTACTGTCAAAGCTCAGGGGATAGCTTACGACGACCTGGCTGTAATTACGACGGGCCACAGCACTTCGCTGGCCCAGGTTATCCGCATGGAGGATGATCAGGTAAGTCTCCAGATATTCGGCGGCACCGAAGGTGTCTCCACAGGAGATAAAATCCGATTCCTCGGTCACTCCTTCAAAGTCCCGTTCGGCGACGCCCTGCTCGGAAGGGTCTTTGACGGGTCGGGACGGCCGAGAGACGGCAGGCCCGAGGTCAAAGCCAAAGGGGTGGAAATCGGCTCGCCGGCGGTGAATCCGGTCAAACGCAGCGTCCCCAGCAAAATGATACACACGCGCATTCCGATGATCGACATTTTCAATACGCTGGTCGGCTCGCAGAAGCTGCCGATCTTCTCTGTTGCCGGCGAGCCGTACAATGATGTGTTGGCAAGGGTCGGCATGCAGGCGGATGCGGAAGTTATTATTCTCGGCGGCATGGGTCTGCGTCACGATGACTATCTGACGTTCCGCAACCGTTTCGACGAAGCCGGTGTGCAGGGGCGGACTATCATGTTCGTCCATACGGCCGCCGACCCCGTGGTGGAATGCCTGCTCATCCCGGACCTGGCGTTGGCTGTTGGTGAGCAATATGCTTTGCAGGGCAAAAACGTACTCGTGCTTCTATCGGACATGACGTCTTTCTCCGATGCTCTGAAAGAGATCGCCATAACCATGGAGCAGGTGCCCTCCAACCGCGGCTATCCGGGCGACCTCTATACACAGTTGGCCAGACGTTACGAGAAGGCCGTCGATTTCGACGGAGCCGGCTCAATGACCCTGCTGGCCTGCGTCACTATGCCGGGCGACGACGTCACCCACCCGGTTCCCGATAACACCGGTTACATCACCGAGGGCCAGCTCTATCTGCGTAACGGCCGTATCGAACCGTTCGGCTCGCTGTCTCGTTTGAAACAATTGGTCAACGACAAAACAAGGGACGACCACCAGGCTATTATGAATGCCTGCATCCAGCTCTACGCACAATGCGAGGAAAGCCGTGAAAAACGCGAAATGGGTTTTGAACTGGCCGAATGGGACATGAGGTTGTTGAAATACGGCGATCTGTTCGAAGAAAAGATAATGGACCTGAATTTGAACATACCGCTTTTCGATGCGCTCGATAAGTGCTGGGAAATTCTCGCCGAATGTTTTGAGCCGGAAGAGACCCGCATTAGAGATGCCATTATCCAAAAGCACTGGCGCCACAAGAGCCACCAGCCGAAGCCGGAGGCCCAAGTCGAAACAGTAAAGTCGTAGCAACGTTGTGCAGGACGTATGGCAAAACGAAAGATAAAATATACGCGTACCGAGTTGAAACAACAGCGAGATGCGCTGAAGCGTTTCAAACGCTATCTGCCCACTCTCAAGCTCAAACAACAGCAGGTACAGGCCTCGATCCTGCAGACGCTTGAAATGCTTCGTGAAATGCAGAAGGGAGTCAACAAGACAGAAGGAATCATATCCGCGTATGACGGTCTGTACAACGATGTCGCCGGCGTCAATTTCAGGAAAATGGCTACGCCGGATGAGGTTAAGACCTCGACACACAGCATCGCCGGAGTATACGTGCCGCGTTTCAAGCAGATCATCTTTCCGAGCCATGATTACAGCCTGTTCGCCACCGCACCGTGGGTCGACCGGGCGCTCGCCGACTTGAAGAAGCTCAATCGCCAGAGGGCAGAATTGGGGATTCTGCAGGAGTGTCTCGATCTCCTCCAGGCCGAGCTGAAAAAAGTGATGCAGCGCGTCAATCTTTTTGAAAAAGTCATGATCCCGAACACCCTTGAAAATATTCGCCGGATTCGCATCGCATTGGGCGATCAGATGACCGCTGGTGTGGCACGGGCAAAAATAGCCAAGGCCAAATTAGAGCAGAAAGAACATGCAGGCTCCGTGGAGGCTATCGTTATATGATCGTACCGATGTCCAAGGTCTACATTGTAACGCAAAGCCATAATCAGGATCGGCTTTTGGAAACGCTCGCGCAACTTGGAGTCGTGCACGTCGAGCCGGTAGATCCCGACAAAGCTGTCGCCAAAGAGCTTACCGTCCATGCAATATCAGCCCTTGGCCATGCTCTGCAAATATTACAGGGACTTCAACCTTCGGGCGAAACTCCCAATGTATGCCCGCTGGAAGCGGCCAGAGAAACCATTTCGATACATAAGACAATCGCGGACGAAGAGGACCGCCTGAACACCCTGTACCGACAGGCGGACCAACTGGCGATCTGGGGCAATACCGAACTCAAGCAGCTCGAACATCTGCGCTCGATCGGCGTCGAAATAGCGTTCTTCTCGATCGCCCACAAGGACCTGCCGGGCCTCGAAGCGGAGTGCATCGAAACCGTTGCCGAGCAGCCGGGCCAGGAGGCGGTGATCGCCGTCATTGATCGAACCGGGAAATTCCAACTTCCGGAGAGCGCCAAGCCAATTCCGTGGCCCACCACCGATCTTCCCGCCGTCAAGAAAGAAGCCGCTCAACTGGATGCCTCTCTCAAACGACACCATGGACGGATGGCTGCGCTGGCTAACCTGATCGAAGCGATACGACATCAGCGTAAGCAGCACCAAATCGAGGCGGATTTCTGTGTCGTCCAGAACAGCGGTCTTTCCAGCGCGGCCTTGTTCGCCCTGCAGGGCTGGACTCCTTCTCAAAAAGCGGAGTCGCTGTCGGACGATCTCGGCGAGCGAAATATTACCGCCGCGGTCGAGGTCATGCCCCCAAACGCGGACGAACAACCACCGACACTGATCGAATACCCGCGTTGGGTCAGGCCTATCAAGGCGCTCCTCGATATGCTCGGCACACTTCCAGGCTACGAGGAATATGACTTATCTCCTTTCTTTATGGTTGCATTGCCGCTCTTTGCCGCCATGCTCATTGGCGACGCCGGATACGGATTGATCTTGGCCGGCGCCGGTCTGGCGTTCTACAGCCGAATCGTTCGCGCTGCCGGTAAACCATCCGCTCACTTGCTTATCATTTTCGGCCTGGCAACGATGCTCTGGGGAATCCTAACGGCCAATTATTTCGGCATTACGCCTCAGACTCTCATCGACGCCGGACGCCAGGAAGCCGCCAACACGATGCTGGCCCTGGCCCCCCTCTGGCGCTCGGATGGAGAGGAGGCTCGCGCACTGATCATGAAGATATCGCTCATCGTCGGATGCGTCCATCTTGTCTCGGCACATCTACACAATGCCATCAAGCTGTTTCCCAACGTCAGAGCCTATGCCGAAATTGCCTGGATGGTGATTCTGGCCGACATGCTCATTCTTATATGGTATCTAATGTTCATCGGAGCGGATCATATCCCCGCCGTGGTCGGCCTCCTGTTGCTCGTCAGTTTTGCCGTGGTAAGCTGGTTTACCGCACCTTCGTACAAGCCCATCAAGAGGGGCTTGATCGGCCTGGCTTCGTCGATCCTCCCACTGCTGGGTACGTTCAGTGACATCATGAGCTACATCCGTCTGTTTGCCGTGGGGCTTGCCAGTTACTACATCGCAGCGGCATTCAACGGCCTCGGGGCGCAGGTCGCCAGCTCGGCCACGTGGATCGGCGGGGCGCCTGTTGTAATCTTCGGCCACGCCCTGAATCTCGGCCTGGCCGCTATCGCCATATTCGCACACGGGGTGCGATTGAATATGCTTGAATTTTCAAATAACGTTGGAGTTAAATGGGCCGGCTATGCGTATCGGCCTTTTGCACAGGACAAAGATATTTCTATCGGAGAGAACTAATTATGACAGGTTTGGAATTCGCTGGACAATTATCAATGGGACTGGTTTTGGGCGGTGCGACTGTTGGCAGCGCCCTCGGCATCGCCGCTGCGGGCCAAGCGGCGGCCGGGGCATGGGCCAAAGAGGCAAAAGCCGGAAAACCTTTGAATTTCTCCTATATCATTCTGACCGGTATGCCACTGTCACAAACCATCTACGGTTTCATCCTTATGCTGGTCGGCCTATCGCCTCTCATCACCGGTGACAGCCCTGTTACGAGCACGCACGCGGGCACGCTGTTAGGCATCGGCATTGCCGGCGGCCTGGCCGAAATGGTCAGCGCCTGGATGCAGGGCGTTATCGGAGCGGCCGGATGTCGGTCGATCTCGGAAGGCCAGGGCAAGGGATTGGTCTTTATCATCATCGCCATGGGTATCGTCGAAACCGTAGGTCTGTTCGGCTTCGTATTTCTGCTCCTGGTTCTGCCGAAATAAGTCGCAAAAGAAGTCTCAGAGGCTGCTGTGCAAACACAATCATGGCCGACAGCAGCCTCTCACAAAAAAAATCCGCACAGGCGAGCCCCCCCTACTTCGATATTCGACATTCCTTGTTCATTATTCAATATTCAAATCCTCCTTGCTCGGTGATTTCCCGCTATACTGAGCACCCACTCCCTGTTATCCTGATTTCCTGTTCGCCTGTTCCTCCTGTCTTCTGTATTCCGCATTCTGTATTCTGTCCTTTTCATTTCCTTGCAATCAGAAGCGAACTTCATACATACCATTCAATCTCATCGAATCTGGCAGGGTTCAACACAAATCGGATAACGTCTGAGTTCACCGGCGCGGCGGACCAGCGGGAATACGGCTTCGCAGGACCGGAAGCCATCGCCATGACGAAAGACGTCCGAAAAGCCCGACAGCGAGCCACGTCCGGTGAAACGATTTGTCAGGTGGCGGCTTTCGCGAATACGCTTTAACAAGGGAATGCTATTTGGCACTTCGGATACATTTTAGCTCAATCCTTATGGGGCTTTTCCGGGACGCCCCGAACCTCGTTGACCAGATGGTGGATCTTCTCGATGATCCGTTCTTCGATGGAAGGTGCCCAAGGTCCGGGGAAGATGGTGTTATACATATTGGCCCTACCCTCGTAGCCGCCTTCAGCCAAGACTTTCGCGGTGGGGACATAGCAGGAAGCTTCATTGCTATACCCGGCCACCCATACCGCCTGGCCGGCCAGTTCCTTCTTGATCCGGAGCCCATAGCCCACCACCGGCTCACTGCCCATGGCCACCAAGGTGAGGTCGTTTCCAAAACCGATCACTTGGACGGGATACGGATAGGTAGTCCGCAACCGCCCGTTTTGCGTCAGTTCTTCAAGCAGTACCTCGGCCCGGCGCCTTGACCGCGGATTGCCTGAACGCGTTTGCCTTTCCAGGCTCTGGCGGCTGGGCGGGGGGACAAGGGCCAAGGAGACATCCTCCAGGGCCAGTCCGAGCGTGCCGGAAAGCTGCCGGCCTTCTCCGGCCAATACGGTTTCCACAGCCTTACCCAGGGCCTCGCCGTGCCGCTTGGCCGCTGCCACAGGACCGTGCGGCTGGGGATTCTGGTCACCGCTGCAGCCGTTTAAGAACATGGCCGTAAGTCCGGGGTGCTGCTCCTCCAGGTATGCCTGGGCAAAGCCCGCGTAGTCGCCGTTGAAAAGATAGCTCTGACCACCGACAGCGGTATTGTGGCAGGCATAGCCAAAAAGTACCGCTCGCCACTCGCCCTTCAATGGCTTGACGTGCAGCACGGGCACGTCATGATCGACGGGGCCGTCGGGGTTTGGGGCATTTCTAAACCCTTTCCGGGTCAAGAGGCGCCGATTCATGGCAAAATCTGCATGGCCTTTGCCATAGACCAGTTCAGCAGGGGCCAAGTTTTCGATGGCCTGGCTCACCACCGCCAACAGGTTTTCCTGCAATTTAGCTGTGTAATCCTGTATCGTTTTTTTTACGGGCGCTGACAATTCCCCATAATGGATATAGATCATTTCATCGCCAACCCAATACAGTGGACCACCGTGGGTGTGGGAGGCGTTCAAGAGCAGACCCTCGGGCGGGACCTCTAAGCGGCGCTTGGCCAGCTCGACCAGGAGCGAGTCGCGCAAGGACCGCACAATGCCCACGAGATCGGTGGTCACGATGACCAGCCTGGTCCCCTGCGGATCTTGCAAAGCCAAGGCCTTGGCATGCAGGTCGTGAAGCTTGCCCGCGGCGGGTTTTTTGCGGGTTGAGTAACCGACCTGCCACAACTCTGTGTCGGGGGTGATGACCACGGAGGCAACACCCGCTTGCCACTCGGCGGCCTTGCAAGGGGACAAAATAACACCGAGGCAGACTGGCAACCATAAGCAACTGTTAAACAAGAAGCTAGTGATAGTCAAGAATCCCCGTTTTACCAGTTGGCCATCGTTCATGGCAGACACCTCCTTTGTTTTGCTCCCAACCTAACAATGTTTATACGGTTTCCGCGTAACATCCCGAACTTCTCCTCATTGGGAGGAACTCCATGCCGCTGCCATGCCCTACATAATACAGAGAGCCTTTGAGCCATCAAGAGACAGAATAGCAGCCAAACAGGCGGTTTCAGTCCCGTAGGATGGGCAGGTTTTCCTGCCCATGCGGTTCATTTTTCTCTCATCACAATTCTCTCTTTCTCAGCATGGGCAATCGAGTTGCCCATCCTACCTTCTCGATTCCTGTTTTCACAGGAATGACAGCGGGGATTCTGGCGGTTCGCACTTTCATATTTGCACTGTAATTTTGCACCCATTCGACTTCGCTCAGGGCAGGCCCTACTTTTTGATATTGGATCTGTCATCTTTCTGCTGCGCGCAGTAAGACACCGCCCTAACAGGGACAACATGCACTATCTGATCGAAATTCCACCCAACTCAAAACTAAGAACTCAGGGCTCAAAACTACAACGGCGACGCCCGCCGTTGTTTACTTGAGCAGTAAATCGTATTCGGTCTCGAAGCGAAGCTTGTGTTTGACCTCCTCCTCGGCCAGCGCCAGCAGCATCTCCTTCGTTTGCTCGTCGCAAGCGTTTGCCACGAGGTTCACATAGGTCCTGAAAGACGCCTCTTCCTTTTCCATCGCCAGCAGGAGCATATCTCTGTAATCCATGTCCAGTAATGCGTTGTCTTCGTCCACGATGTAATCGCTGTCGGGGCCGGCCTGGGGCTCCTCTTGGGCCGGTATCACCTTGCCGGTCTTAATGATCTCCAGCTCCAGCTTGGCCTTGTGCTCCAGTTCCTCGGCGGCCAATTCCTCAAACACCTCCCGCATCTTCGCGGTATCTACACGGCGCGATATCGCCATATAGAAGTGATAGGACTCGACCTCCTTCGAAATCGCGAACTCCAGAATCTCAGAGCTGGAATCGACATTACCCATAGCTCAGAAGCCTAATCTGAATATCTGCCAAACTCAAACTTTTTGTTCACAGGCCGTGTCCTGGCTTCGAGCATGATCTGCTCGATCCTCGCGGCGACCGCCGGGTGATCGGCCGCGACATTGCTGCTCTCGGAGATATCGTTCTCCAGATCGTACAGTTCCGCCGGCGCATCCGGGTTCTTGCGCACATTCTGTTTGATGCCCTTCCACTTACCCATGCGGACGGCTAATTGCCCGCCGTAACCGGTGAAATCCCAGAACAGATACTCAGGCCTCTTCTGGGTGCCCCGCCTGGACAAAAGCGTCGGAACGAAGCTCGTACCGTCGCCGTCGTCGGGCGTATCGGCGCCGGCGATTTCCGCCACGGTGGCCAAAATGTCGTAGTGTGCCGCGGCGTGAGCGCTCTTCGAGCCGGGCCTGATCCTGCCGGGCCAGCGCACGACCATCGGCACGCGAATGCCGCCTTCGTACAGCGAGCCCTTCAAACCGCGCAAGGGCCCGACGCTGTCGAAAAATTCGTAATCGACTTGCCCTTTCAGATAAGTCGTGCCGTTGTCGGATGTAAAGAACACAACCGTATTGTCGTCCAAACTCAGCTCCTTGAGCAGTTTCATAACGCGCCCGACCTGCCGGTCCAGGAAACTTATCATCGCGGCGTAGCAGGCTCTCGGCGTCGGATGCGGCAGATACGATTTGCCCTTGTAGGGTGTCTCGGGCCACTTGCCTTTGTACTGCTTGAGGTCCTCCTCTGGCACCTGCAGGGCAAGGTGAGGAATGACCGTCGGATAATAGGCGAAGAACGGCCTGTCCTTGTTCTCGCGGATGAATTTGAGCAGCTCGTCGGCGATTGCCTGCGGCCCGTACGTCTGGCCGGTCAGGCCGCGGGTGTTGCCTTCGAGCGTGACTTTGCCCCGATCGCTGACGAGGTAGTTCGGGAACAAGTTGTGGGCATGGCGCTGGCAGTTATAGCCGAAGAAACGGTCAAAACCCTGGTTGAGCGGATCGCCCGTCGAACCGACTTCGCCCAGGCCCCATTTGCCGAATGCGCCCGTGGCGTAACCCCGCTTCTTGAGCACACGGGCTATAGTCACCGTGCCGGCGGGCAGAGGCAACTGGCCCCGGAAACTGTCCCAGCCTCCCACTTCGGAATTATTGCGCACATAAGCATGACCACCATGCATGCCGGTCATCAGGTTGCAGCGCGCCGGGGCGCAGACCGCAGAACCGGTGTAATAGTCGGTAAATCGCATTCCCTCGGCCGCCAACTGATCAACGTTCGGCGTCTTTATTTTCTTCTGGCCGTAACAGCCGAGTTCTTTGTATCCGAGATCGTCGGCCATAATGAAAATGATGTTGGGTTTCTTGTTTGACCGTTGGCCCGCCCCTGCCGTGGACCGCAGGGCCAGCGTGGCCACTGCCGCCCCCGATGCCTTGAGAAAATCGCGTCTGTTCATAACGGATACCTTTTAACAAATCCAAACCAATTTGTGTTCCAGCGGCCCCATAATACAGCAATCGCCGGGGAAATACAAAGAGAAGAAACAGATTGTGCACGGGCGCCGAGCACGCTGTCCTCAAAGGCGATTCGGGAATAATGATTTTTCAAGCTTCGGGTGACAAATGGAACCGGACTTGATAGTATGGAGGTCAATTCGTCAAAGATTGTTCTATTTGAGGAAAGGAAGAATGAAGACTGGAAGAATCGAGCACGGTTGGGGATTGGCAGTTTCGCTTATTGCATTGGCTCTTGTCATGCCGCTGGAGACAACCGGGGCGCAGCGCAAGCCCGCACCCAAAGCCGAAGTCGTTAAGCCCAAAGCAGATCAATCGCTGAGAGGCATCGTCGATGTTCGACTGAAATTGCCTGCCGGGCTCTCGGGCCCCGCCTACGCCGGCCTGGGTGGTCCGCCGTGGGTGGAGCTGGAGCAGGTCGATGACTCCAACGAGTGGGCAGGCCAGATCAACTCCAGGATGGTTCCCAACGGTGGCCAGAAATTGATAGTCAAGACCACCAACAAGCGCTCGGACGTCGCTGTCGGCGTGACGGTCGAGAATCCGCTGAGGATTTACTTCGCCGACCTGCATAGTCATACCGGCTACTCGGACGGGACTTTGCTGCCCGTCGTTGCACACGACTACGCCCGCAAGGTGGCCAAACTCGACGTGTTTGTGCTCACCGACCATCTGGAGTACATTGACGACACCGAATGGCTCGACATGCGCGAGGCGGCGTGGGATGCAAGCGAGGACGGCAGATTCGTCTCGATCCCCGGGCTCGAATGGACAAAGAGGATCGGGCACATCAACATCTTCGATCCCAAGACCAGGAGCTGGCCTCTCGATCTTGCCGGATTCTACAAGGCCGCCGCCGCGGCCGGGGTGACATGCAAATTCAATCATCCGGGCAACGGCGAGAAAGTTTTCAACGCCTTGGCGTATTCCGAGATTGGTGACAAGGCGCTTCAGTTGATGGAAGTTCGCAGACCCCAGGAGGAGAAAGCATACATCCGAGCCCTCAAACTCGGCTGGCACATCGCTCCCGACGGAGCGGATGATACGCACAGTCCCAACTGGGGCATCCGATTTGCGTGGTCTGGCATTCTCGCGCCCGGTTTGTCCAAGCGAAACATACTGGACGCTGTGAAGAATCGCCATTGCTACTCGACGTTGGACCGCAACTGCACGCTGCGTTTTAAGGTCAACGACGCGACAATGGGTGACATCATCGCCGATCCGGTTGGCAGCGTGAAAGTTATGGTCGCAGTGAATGATCCCGATGCCGGTGATTTGATTGGCAAAATCGAACTCTTCGAGGACGGGGCCGTCGTCCAGACGGATGAGTCGAACTCCAATCGTCGGCGATGGAGGACGATGTTCAAACCCAAGCCCGGGGAGCACTATTATTTTGTCAAGATCACGCAGAAGGACGAAAACCTGATGTGGTCGGCGCCGGTTTGGGTCACGGTTGACTAGAGTTGCAGACGCCGACAGGCTATGTCACGGACCAGAGGAATCCATTACATGATGGGACAAGATCATGACGCATCCAACTACTCGCCGTTCCTTTCTCAAACGCGCCGCGCTGGGCGGCACTGGTCTGGTTATTGGGACGCGGCGCGCCCGGGCCGAGGTCGCGCTGCCGTACACGGCCAAGGAGATATCTGCCCGCCTCGGCATTTCGATGGCCGTCTACCAGAAGGAGCGTCTCGGGGCGCGCCACATTGCCGCCGTTCGGGCCGCCGGAATCAGGCATATCGAGCTGACAATGCACCCGGACGGCATCATCGAATGGGGCGAGGTCTTCGCAGCGATTAAGGCCATCGACTACCGGGGCATCTTCCTGTTTGAGGACGGCCGAGGCGAGAATCCCGAGCAATGGGTCCGTCTGGCCGGAGAGTTCCCCAGGAATTTCGTCGCGAGGTACGGCCCGTAGAAAAACCTCAATCAAAGGAAACCGCCGTGGAAAATCTAAATCGCAGACAGATCATGGGCATGGCCGCTGCCGGTTCGGCGGTGAGCATGCTCGGCCCCGAACGTGCGCACGCAAATGGATCAGAGAGAACAAGCAGGAAAAGACCGGTGCTGCACGTCACGGATCTCTTTCGTCCTCACATGGACCCCGACGACCATTGGGACCTGGCGTGCGTCTACGCCCTGGCCTACCGGGGCAACATCGATCTGGCGGGCGTTCTGATCGATCACCCCCCAGGTAACAATGGGGGCCGCAATCCCGACATCGCCGCCGTCGCGCAAATGAATTTTATCGCCGCAGCCGCTGTCCCTGTCGCCGTGGGATCGTCTCTGCCCTTGAAATCACGCAGCGATATCCAAACTTACGCCTCGCCGAGTGACCATCACGCAGTGAACCTGATTCTGGACGTGCTGCGAGAATCTCCTCGACCTGTAGTCATCAACATATTGGGACAGAGCCGGGACGTCGCAATAGCGGGCAGGAAAGCCCCGGACCTTTTCGCGAGCAAATGTGCCGCGATTTATCTGAACGCCGGGACGGGCTCTCCCGATATGAGTGGGAAATCGAAGCTCGAATATAACGTGACACTGGACAGATTCGCCTACGCCGCCATCTTCGATCTGCCCTGTCCGGTCTATTGGATGCCGTGCTTCGAAGATATGGAGAACCGTCGCCAACAGGACGTTAGAGAACACGGCACACATTACAGGTTTCACCAGAGCGAGATACTGCCTCACTTGTCAGATTCGGTCCAGAACTACTTCGCATACATGTTCGGCAGGTACACCGACCACAACTGGCTCAGGTATCTGAAGGGACAAAAGGACGAGGCATTGCTGTCGAAATTCGCCCAAATGGACAGGCATATGTGGTGCACAGGAGGCTTTCTCCACGCGGCAGGCTATGCAGTGTCGCCTGAGGGAATGATCGTACCCTGCGACGAAGGGGAGGATTCATCCGTTTTCACTTTCGACGCAGTAGAAGTCACATGTAGTGACAACGGCGTAACAAGATGGAATCGCGACGACACTTCAGAGAAGCGTTTCATGTTCCACGTCCGAGACACGGACAATTATCAATCAGCAATGACCAGGGCGATGAAGACGCTCCTGATGACTCTGCCGTAGCCGCGCTGATTGCGTATGCATATTGAAGGGAAAGGTCAAACATGCGAAAACTGATGTCATTCATGAAGTTATCTTTAGTTGTCATCCTGATCCCTGCACATGTCGGCACCGGTGCGGAGAAACGAACAAAGATCGAACGGCAAACGCCACTTGTTTACATCAACACGCTGTTTGAGAACGGCTCGCCCCTGCATTGGGAAATCCAGCCCGATGGGACCATCCTAATCAGCTTGATGTACGATCATGAACGATCTTCTTTGAACAGGGCCAGCGGCCATTGGCATTTTCAGGTGCGCGCCGAAGCAGGCTCCGATCTAACGCTCGTATTGCAGAACTTCTATAACATCTGGAACGGAATGCCTGCCCGACCGGCAAATGGGAACACCTCCTGTTATGCTTCCCAGGATGGACAAAACTGGACGAGCATACTGACAGAGAGGATTGAGGATGAACGACTCAGGATCAGGATTCACATGGAATCGGATTCTCTTTATGTCGCCAGACTGGAGCCTTACCGGGTCAGCGATTTGGAACAGTTGCTGGACACGATCAGAGATCACCCACTCGTCAAGATCGCCGAAATCGGAAAGACCGTGGAAGGTAGACCGCTGGAAATTGTCCGAGTAGGGCATGCAAATGCGCCGCATCGAATATTCATTCGTGGCCGGGCGCACGCCTGGGAGCCGGGCGGCAACTGGGTGATTCAGGGACTGATCAACAATGCCTTGCGCAGCGATCAGAAATCCAGACGACTTCTGGACACGTATTGTCTCTACATTTTGCCCATGGCCAACAAGGATCGGGTCGCCCGAGGCGGGACACGTTTCAACATGCGAGGGATGGACCTGAACCGAAAATGGGACAAGCCTGCGGATCCCGACCTGGCGCCTGAAAATGCCGCCCTTGAAGCGTGGTTGGACAGGATGATAAAACGCGGATTCAAACCCCATCTGGCAATCGACTTCCACAATGATGGGGGCGGGAATCTGCACATAGCCCGCCCCAACGTCAACCTGGAATCGTATCTGGCCAATATGGAGCGTTTTGAGCACTTGCTGCGGAAGCACACGTGGTTTACCGAGGGCAGCACGGGCAGCAATTTTCGAAACCCCGGCAGTATCGGAGGGGGATTGCTGGAACGTTTCGGCATCGATGCGGTTGTCTATGAGTTGAATGCAAATTGGATAGAGGGGCTGCAGAAGGTCCCGCTTGGCCGGGATTGGGAATTGCTGGGCCGTCAGTTGCACAATGTGTTTTACGAATACTTCCACAGAGACTGAGACACAAATGGTGCGGAATGTTGCACCTCGCGGGCCAGCTTCACTCGCCGGAGGTCAGGCTTGTCTCGATTTCGGCAATGCTCACCGGCGCGCCTTTGCCTGTGCGATTCCACGCATCGTACAGACGTTTGCCCCAGTCGTCGGTTCTGTTCTCCTCGGCGAGGAATTTCATGTACTCCCACGAGACAGCCTGGTACATCAGATTCACAACGATCCTGCTGCAGCCGGTGGGCGGCTCCAACTGCATGTCACCCCAATGCTGGCCGTCCGCATACACGGCGCCGACCGGCTGTGAGAGGTGCTCGGCAAATGCGCTGTTCTTGAAACCTTTCGGCGGAATACGATTGTCTTTGGCGATGATATCGTTGAGCACGAAATGAAACGATTTGCCCGCTTTCTTGCCGTACTTCCTGGCCTGAGCTTCGCTTATCGCCGGCAGACATTCGTATACCCGCGTCTGCTCGGGGTCAAGCAATGTGGGAGCGGCCACCGGTTTGCCGAATACGGTGTCTTCTTTGGGGCCATATTTGCCGATTTCCTTCAGCAGCTTGCCCGATGAATCGAGGAACTTGACGTTCACCCACATCCTGCGCCCCTCGGGGTATCCGCTGGGCAGTTTGTGGCCGGTCAGGTTGGTTATTCGCAGCACGGCTTTTCCGGCCTCGACAGATGTGAAACCGAGCGTTGCGGCCGTCTTGAGAAGTTCCAGGGTCCGCTGTTTGCCCATGTCCATAGCCCTTCGGTCCATATCTTTGCCGCCCCAGAGCATCCAGGTGGCATCCTGGACCCATGTCGAGCCGCCCACGGGACCGTGCATAACAAAGTGATCGCGCTGCAGACTGCCGAACCTCGACGCCTGCCCGCCGCCCTCGACTTTCGGGTAATGGCACGACTGGCACGTTTCCTTCGGGCCCTGCTTGGAGAAGTCACTCAGCACCCATTCACTGTAGGTCCTCTCAATATGACCGAATGCGTACGGCGGCTGGGTCTTGACGTCACTCGCCTGGAGGGGATTGGAAATATTGTGGCATGTAGCGCAGAGATTGCCCGATGCGTGGTATTCGGATTTTCTGGTAAGATGAGGCATCGCGCCTCTTGCGTTCCCGTATGGGCCCCTGACCATGTTGGCCGGGTCGGCGACCATCATCGCATTGCCGTATCCGGGCGGCACGCCCTTGATCAGCCTGGCGGCCTCATCGGAAAGCGGATCCATCAGGCGGTGACAGACGTCACAACTTACGCCGTGCATGTCCTCGCGGTTCAGTGCCGAGCCGTCGGCTGGTGTCGAACGATCTTCCAGCCAGCCGCGAGCAGCGTGACAGCGCCAGCAGAATTCGCCCACACCTTCGATGTCCTGATTCGCAATTGTCAGCGCAGCTCTGTACACCGGGTCTCTCACAGCCTGGGACATCATGCCGCTTTGCCATGATAGAAACGGATCGGCTGGGCCATTCTCGGTGCCCGAGTGGCACATCTTGCACTGCTGGACCTTTACAAACTCAATCCCCGCCTCCTCCGGCTGCATCCCGGGCAGGAAAACCTCCGCCCCGGCCTGCGAGACAACCATCAGGAGGACACAAATACCTGAAACTCTCATTGTAAATGTCTGGTTCATAGTCTGCTTCCTTTCCAGCGAAGCAATAGACACCAAAACGACAGGAAAGTAAAGCGCAAAATTTGCAGCGACTCTGTCGGAGCAGATGTGTTCGTATAACGTGCAGGCAATGGCAGCTTAATCCAACGTCGGCAGCACTATTTGCCCGTTCGCCTGGGCAACGGTATTCTCGTAGGATCCGTAGAATTCACTGTTGCAGTCGAGCCAGAGCGTCAGACGATGAAAATCTTCATCCGAGAGCTTCACTCCGTAATGCCGCTCATCCATAAACTCGAGCAACCCGGAGACCCTGGCCCCGAACTTACCGGCGATGGTCCTGCTGCCGCCGTGGACGCCCTCGTTGATCGCTCCGTTGCCGACATGGAAATAGAAACCGTACTTGGCGGCGAGATTGTTGTACGAGCGTGTCCAGCCGTTCTCGCCCTCAACCACACCGGCAAGGTCAATCGCTTCTTCGCTGCTGTGACAGCTAACGCAGTTACGGTCCAGGGCCGGCTGGACGAGCCGCACGTAGTTGAATGGGTTCGAGCCGTCCACATCCGGCTGGATCTTCGACGGCCCGCGCAGCAGTGCCAGGGGCCTCGCCGTAGGCTGCTTCGAGGTTTGATGCTTCTGCTCGTGGCAGCCCAGACAGGTCATCTGTTCGCCCGGGTGGACATACGTCGCCGAGCGCATCGACTGGATGGCCATGCCGCGCTCGTCGAGTGCCTGAAAGTAGATCGCCTTGCCGACAGGGGCCTCGAAGTACGCGCTGCCGTCGGGCTCGACAGGCGCGGTTCCCAGAACGACCCTGGCGTTGGTCTGGTTCGCGATACCGATGCGGGGCTGGTTCGGCGGAGGCGTTGTCTTGGGCAGGGCCTGGATAATTCGCAGAGCGGCGACCTTCGAGCCTTCGGGCCAGGCAAAATCGCTGTCATAGACATTTACTATTGTGATGGTTTCCTGTGGCACTTCGCCGCCTGCCTTGGCAATATCCCGGGCGGTTTGCACGGTCCCACTTGGAACCACCGGCGGCTTGTGTCGCGGGCGCAGTGGGATCGGGCTCAGACACGAGATGGACGGGTCGCGATAGAGCAGTTCCTTGTTACCGAAACGGTCGATCCAATAGATTCCGCGGTTCTTCGCGTCAGCGTCGTACACGCAAAGGTAATCGTCCTCGCTGAGCGGCCAGGGCGTACCATACCTCATGTAATTTCGAATCGGCTTGGCCTCGGCTTCGGGGAAAGGCGCATCGGGAGTCAAGCGGGTAAGCTGCGACATCGCCCGGTCGTCTTCGAGGCGAGGGTCGATCATGATTAGCGAGCCGAAGGCATTGCCGTGGTGCGAGCCGGTGGCCGCGACGTAGCGATGCGAGCCGGGAATCGCACGGATGCTCATCTCCATCCAGGGGCGGTTCTCGCGACGGGCCGGGTAGTTGCCGTGGAACGACCGGGGTGATCGGCCGTCGGGAAAACTGGTCCATATATGATGGGCGATATTCGTATCGCGATCGACGTAATCCCAGCGCGTATAGACGAGCATACCGTCGTTGTCCACGCTCGGATGCCATTCGTGCGTCTCGTGGAAGCTGACACAGATGATGTCGCTTCCGTCGGGTTCCATCGAGTACATCGTATAGACGGGGCAATGCCTGCCGCAACGCAGGTACCCCCCCCGACGCTCGGTGATAAACACAATCCTGCCGTTGGGCAGAAAGCACGGGTCGAAGTCGTCGCTGGCCCCGTCGGTCAACTGGACGAGTCCGCTGCCGTCGGCGTTGACCTTGAAGATGTGGTAGCTAATCTCCGGGCCCCACTCATAGGCCTCCTTGCCGCCGTATTTCTCGTAGGCCTTGGCTCGTGTGTATGCGAAGAGGATCGTCTTGCCGTCGTATGACAACTCGGGCGAAAGGAAGGCGCCAGCCGAAAGGTTGTCGCCTCTGAGTCTGCCGCGCTCGACGACAGAGTTTTCCAGAACATTGGTCAGCCTGGGTTTTTCGCCGAAGGGGTCGGACAGGACAAAGAGTCCGCCGCCGGGTTTGGCGTTACAGCCGTAGTATTGGTCGCACATGTGGAAGACGCCCACGGAGTCATGCCGCTTGATAAAGAGAATCTTGTCGAAGTCCAGCAGCGGATTACTCAGCGCGATCTGCCGCTTCAGAGCCCGAGCCTCGAAGTAGAGCGCCTTGCGTTTCTCTTGCGACACATCGCCTTTCATACTCTCGGTCAACGAAACAAGATCGGCGCTGAGCTTGCGCAGCTTGCTCGCATCGGCGCCTTGGCGCTTCAAACGCCGAACCAGTTGTTCGGCCCTTTCAACGACCTGCTTCGTATGCCCCAGCAAGAATCCACCCGAAGTCGGCCCGCGATGCAGGCCTTCCGTATTGAAAGTCGAATGCGAACTTGTACTCTTCTGGTCCGCCGGCTTTCCCAACGCAATATTCTTCGCCGGGTCGTCCACGGCATAAACATCGACTTCATCGAGTGCGAACGAGCACCTTCCCGGCACAGCCAGCCGAACGATACGCGCCGAGACGTTCTTGTCCTTCATGCTTACAGTCAGGGCCCTGTCCCCTCCGTAGAAGACGTTGCCGTCGTGCTGATAAACGAGCCTGAACTCCGAGCCCTTGCCGGATTCATTCAGGAGCACCTGGATGTTCAGCGTCCGCCCTGCCGTGCCGCCGTCCGTGCGGTTGTGGACAACGACCCGATCCAGCTTGACCGTCCGCCCCAAATCGACCTGCCACCAGGGGTCCATCTCACCGCTGGCGACGTGAAACCCAAACCCGCCGTCCCTGACCCCGTCGCATCCGCCCGCGGCGTCCTGCGCCGTAGTCACGGGGCCGCTCGGCGCTGCCGATGCCCCGCTCTCGCCGAAAGCAAACTCCATGTCGGCCCGAATCCAATCGGCCTCGACAAGCTCTCGCACCGAGTCGCCAACATCAATCGTGCGAGCCGGCGCCGGTGAAACCAACAGAACGAGTACAAAAGACGCCACTAACAGATGAAGTCGAAACGTGTATATCTTCATTTCAGTGTCTCCTGAATCAATCGTGCCGGCCCATTATACCACAATGGCGAGTGATGTTCACACATAAATTATCGTCGGTTTGCGCCAGATTTCCCAAGAAGATCCCTCCACTATCACGGTACGTCGTGTCATCTCGACTTCAAGCCGAAGGCCACAATAGCGTGGAGCGTATAGCGTATAGACAAAGGCAAAGACCCTGTGTGCCTTGTCATCCCGGCCGAGGCAAAGAGGATTTGAATATCGAATAATGAACAAGGAATGTCGAATGTAGAAGTGCAACTCAGTGCCTCAGTGACCCTCGTAATTGACTATTGATTATTGACTATTGACTATTGTTCCTATCTGTGGTGAGCATAAATCCGTTTTTATCCCCGTTAATCCTGTCTAACTCAGCCGTGTTAATCAGTGAAATCCGTGTCTAATTCCGTTGATTGCTAATCTTTTCTCAGTGCTCTCTGCGGCCCTTGTGATTGATTATTTCTCTGCTTTCTCTGTGGTTGTTTTGCCTTTTGCCTTTGTCCTTTTTACTTTCTCAGTGCCTTAGTGCCTTGGTGCCTTGGTGGCCCTTGTAATTGACTATTGATTATTGTTCTCCTTCGTGGTACATAGACGACCGTGTTAATCCGAAATCCGTGTCTAATTCAGTTGATTTTCGATCTTTTCTCCGTGCCTCTGTGGCACATGTAATTGATTATTGATCATTGACTATTGATTATTGTCTTTCCGGTTCGACAAGGAGATTGACAATGTGTAAGAAGCTCTTGATGACGACCATCATGCTGCACTGTTTGTTGGCTCCTGTCGCCAGGGCGGCGCGAGCACGTGTAATTACATTGGAAACACTGCTCGACGAAATGGTCGATAGAGATCAGATAGCGCGGTTTCCGGTGCCGCAATATCGTCTGCGGCAACAGAGCAGCTACGACCGCGGCTCGAAGACGCCCGACGATCCCGAAGGCTGGTTTGCCAATAAGGACCGGGGGCATTTCATCCGAACCGAGACAAACAACGGCCGCAAGGAATGGGTGCTGGCCGAGCACAACGGCGCCGGGACAATGGGCCGGACCTGGATGCCCGATCCGAGGATCACTCCCATGGTTCTCTCAGGCCGGCGGCAGGCGCCGACGGAACTGGGAACGCTCCGGGTCTATCTCGACGGCGAGTCCGAGCCGGCGCTGGAAGGGCCGACCTATGACTTGTTCAACGGGACGACTATCACATCGTATCCGTTCGGCCACAAGTCACTGTCATCAGCGGTTTCGTATCTGCCGATCCCCTGGGCCAAAGGCTGTAAGATCACGATGGACGTTGAGCCGCAGTATTACATCTTCACCTACCGCGAGTACGCCGAGGGCACGAAGGTCAGGAGCTTTACAACGGGCGACCTGAAGAGAGCGAGAAATAAGATGAGACTGGCTGGCCATAGGCTCGTCAAACCGAAGCGCGCACCGGGTAAGCACGGCGAGTCGCTGAGCAGGACTGTTGCCCCAAGGGGCGAGGTCTCGGTGAAGCTGCCCGCGGGCACGAATGCCATCTGTGAGCTGTCGGTCAAGCTCGGGTCTTACGATGATCCGCAGGTCACTCGCTCGGTCGTGTTGAGGATCGACTTCGACGGGCGGGAAACCGTTTGGTGTCCGATCGGTGACTTCTTCGGCACCGGAGTAGGGTTGCACCCGTTCAAGGGTTGGTATCGCACCGTGACCAGGGACGGGACCATGACCTGCCGATGGGTAATGCCGTACCTAAAGAGCGCCAAAGTGAGTCTTCTCAACCTTCACAATCGACCGGTGCAGGCGGAACTCGAGGTTGCCATCGGGGGCTGGGACTGGGACGACCGCTCGATGTACTTCCACTCAAGCTGGCGGCACCAGTCGAATATCAAGACCATGCCGCGTTCGGATTGGAACTATATCACGCTCAACGGCCGGGGCGTCTATGTCGGCGATACGCTGACGATCTGGAACCCGAAAGAGATATGGTGGGGCGAAGGCGATGCGAAGATCTGGGTCGACGGTGAATCGTTTCCCTCTATCTTCGGGACCGGCACTGAAGATTATTACGCCTATTCCTACGGCGGACAGAACCGAAGATTCTACGAACACCCATTTCACGCGCAGGTGCGGGTGATGGACTTCGACCAGAATTATACGCAGGAGATCCCCATCGTCCGTGTCACTCAGGGCTACAGCACAGAAACGCGGACTCGCACGATAGACGCCATGCCCTTTGGCCAGTCGTTACAGGTGGATATGGAAATCTGGCACTGGGCAAAATGCGAAGTGAACTACAACGTGGCAACCTACTGGTACGCCCGCCCCGGGACAACGTGCAACGTAGATCCGTCTCCGGAAGGAGCCAAACGCAGGGTCGAAAAGTTGCCGGACTAATACGAGTTACGGAAAGGTTGAGAGTAATATTGGCGAGGCTGTGCCCGTCTTTTGGCTTGCATCACAATACTACAACATATATAATTCAATTCTTAGGATCTTACAGCAAACAACCAAGATCAAAACAAAGGAGAAGATAATGACCGAGAGCAACAATGTCAACCGACGCCAGTTCCTGAAATCCACCGCAGCCACCGGGACCGGATTGCTCATTCTGCCATCCGGTTCACTTTTGGGCGCAAACGCCCCCAGCAACAAGCTCAACGTAGCCCTGATCGGCGCGTGGGGTCGCGGTCGAGCCCATCACAATCCCATCGCTACCGAGAATGTCGTGGCCCTGTGCGACGTGGATGAGAACAACATGGCCAAGGCGGCAGAGAAGTTCCCGAAGGCCAAGCTCTATGTTGACTGGCGCAAGTGCCTGGAGCAGAAGGACCTCGATGCGGTAATTTGCTCCACGACGGACCACACGCATGCGTTCATCGCCAACTGGGCATTGAATCGCGACCTGCACATCTATTGCGAGAAGCCTCTGGCCAACACCGTCGAAGAAGCGCGCGTGGTGCGTGCAACCTATCTCCAGAAGAAGCATAGGCTGACCACACAAATCGGCACTCAGCGTCACGCCAAGCCCAACTTCGAGCGCATACGTGAACTGGTGCAGGACGGAGCGATCGGTGAGCTGACGGACGCGTACGCCTGGGGCAACCGGCAGATCCCAAGACCCGGCTATCTGCCCGCCGAGGGCGAGCCGCCGAACCATCTCCACTATGATTTGTGGCTTGGGCCGGCACCCTGGCATCCGTATAATCCCGGCTACTTCGGTGGTTGCCTGGCGTGGAACATGTACTGGGACTTCGGCAGCGGCCAGATCGGCGATATGGGCAGCCATACGATCGACCTGGTGTGGAATGTAATCGACGCCGATCTTCCTACCACGGCGGTTGCTGAGGGCGATCCGTTCAATCCGGATGTGACGCCGGTAAAAATGAAGGCGACGTTCGATAATCCGGCTAATGATTGGCGAGGTCCGATCAAGGTAAACTGGTATCAGGGCGGAGCCATGCCAAGATCGCCCATGGGCTACATCGATCTGAACAAGATCGGACACGGTGCGATGTTCAAAGGCACCAAGGGCTTTATCATCTGCGATTTCGACTCGCGGATTGTCCTGCCGTTCGGCGACGATGCGGACATGACGTACTACAACAGGCGGGACAAGAAGGACGTGATTCCACCGCTGGGTCACTTCCAGAAGGAATGGGTCGACGCCTGCAAGGGCGACCTGAAGACGCATTGTGATTTCGATTATGCCGGAACCGTGATCGAGCAGATGCTGCTGGGTCTCGTGGCCTATCGCGTCGGCAAGAAACTCGAATACGACGGCAAGGCCGGCCGAGTCACCAACAGCACCGAGGCGAACGCCCTGCTGAGCAAAAAGTACCGCCCCGGCTGGACCCTGCACGGTTAGCCCGGATTTCTCACAAACTCCGCAGCGAAATCGCGTAGATTGTGACAGATCCTGGACTTGTCGCAGTGAGCCGGGTGAAGGCGTATTGAAATACGTCGAAGTCGACGATCAAG
>JADHXR010000225.1 GCA_016782865.1 Phycisphaerae bacterium | reverse complement strand
GGGCTTTGCATCGTCAACTCAATAGTCATCCTGCACGGTGGCAGGATTGAGATTGAAAGCGAGGTTGGCGAGGGAACAACATTTAGCGTATTCTTGCCGATAACACCCAGGCCTGTTGCCGGCGTTTGTCATGATGAGAGCGACATGGTCCTGGAGAACGCTGTTGCCAGTGAGTAGTCTGCCGACATAGACGGGCGGCGCACGACAAGTCGGCCGGATAGGAGCCTGATAATGGGTAACGACCACAACATCAGTGAAGTATTGAATAGAGCATCGTTTCGCTCGACAAACAGGAGTAGTCAACAATCACACAACTGCATTGTTAGCTGCACTCGTCGGAGGAAAGAGGCTTCCAGGAAAACACCCCGAGGGGATGCTTAAAGTCGAATAGGAGGCATTTATGAGAATAGCAAAGAAAATCAACCTGTCATTTCTCGTCCTTGCTTTGGTTCTGGGCGGAATCTCAGTCACCATATTTTATGGGGTATCGAGGAATAATCTGAAAGAGGCCATTTGTCGCCACCTCAACACCACCGCAAGGTCACGGGCGAATCACATAGAAGCCTTCCTGACCGACCGCAAAGCCGGCGTTGCGCTCATGGCCCGGGCTCATGTGGTCATGAGCAAGCTCAGGGCGCTTTCCGCCGGCAACGCACGCGATGAACAGGATGTCCAGATACTGAACAGGGGATTGAGAGAATTGGCTAAGTCGGATATACGTCTTAGTGTGCTCTCCGCTCTCGATTCGCGTGGTGAGGTGGTCGCCTCCAGCGAGGAGCAGAACATCGGCTTGGACAGGTCAGGCCAAGCGTGCTTCCAAGAGGGTGGCAGAGATGTATATGTTAGCGACGTTCATCACCACTGCACAACGTCAGAGCCGTGCCTGTCGATTTCATCCCCGGTAAGAGAGAATGGCACTGGGAGGTTGTTGGGCGTGATTGTTGCCGCGATTCCTGTGAGCGGATTGAATAGAATAACGGCGGCAAGGACCGGCTTGGGCAAGACTGGAGAAATATACCTGGTTAACAGCGATGGTTACATGATAACCACATCTCGCTTTGTGAAAGACTCAATTCTAAAACTCAGGATCGACACCGAGGTCACAAGGAAGTGCTCTGCAGATGTGAAAGAATACGGACTACGACGGCATCCTCACGAGCCAGCCGTATATCCTGATTACAGAGGAGTAAGCGTGTTGGGGCAGCATGAGCACATTCACGAGATGAAGTGGTGTCTCTGCGCTGAGATAGATGAGAAGGAAGCATTCGCACCTCTGGACTCAATTCGCCTTATAGCCTTGACACTATTCTGCCTCACATTGTTCGCTTCGTGGCTCATCGGCGGCGTGGTGTCAAGGGCTTTGAGCAGGCCGATTGACAAACTTCGCAAGGGGGTCGAGGCAATAGGCCCAAGGAATCTGGACCACAAGGTTGGAACAGATGCAGATGACGAAATCGGCCAACTTTCGCGAGCATTTGACGAGATGACCGCAAACTTGAAGTTGACCACGGCGTCGATTGATGACCTCAATCACGAGATTACAAGACGCAAGATAACCGAGGAGTATCTTGCGATGGCCAAGACCAGTGCTGAGGCTGCCACAAAGGCCAAGAGCACCTTTCTGGCGAATATGAGCCACGAGCTGCGCACGCCAATGAACGCCATTCTCGGTTTTAGCAGCATAGTCGCAGAGCAGGAGCTTGCCCCGGAACAAGGCGAGTACGTTCAAATCATCCAAGATTGTGGCAGGCATTTGTTGGCCGTTATAAACGACATTCTTAACATTTCAATGATCGAGGCCGGCGAGATTGACATCAGCATTGTCGACTGCCCGCTTGATGCGTTACTCGGAGAAGTTGAATCACAGATTCGGCTGATGGCTGAGCAGAATGGTCTGGCATTCGCAGTGCGCAGACGTAAAGACTTGCCTGGGGAAATACGTACTGATCCCGTGCGCCTCCGCCAGTGTCTGCTTAACCTTGCAGGAAACGCTGTGAAGTATACAGAAGACGGACGTGTTTGTCTGAACGTTTCTCTACAGCAGTGGGAAGGTGAGGAATGCATATGTTTTGATGTCGAAGATACCGGCATTGGCATACCTGCCAATAAGCTCGATACGGTATTTGACATGTTCATTCAAGTCGACGACAGTACATCCCGCAGGTTTAATGGCGCCGGGCTGGGACTTGCCATCACAAAGCAACTGGTGGAGTTGTTGGGCGGGCGGCTCTCAGCCACAAGCGAGGAGGGAAAAGGCTCCGTATTCTCGATTGCTCTGCCTTCTTCAAGAGCAGCGGTGGGCCTGCTGAGAGATACATCAGACACACCGGGTGTCCACGGGATTGGGCCGGACGATGGTGCGGAACCGGCTGATGAATCCAAGTTCTCCGGTCCCGTGTTGGTGGTAGAGGACGTTGACGCAAACAGTGTATTGATTAGACTTCTCCTCGAGAGGATGGGATTTGAAGTAACACTTGCCTCGGACGGCAGCAAGGCCATAGAGATGGCTCTGGATAGGCACTACAAGGTCATATTCATGGATATGCACATGCCGGTTATGGATGGATACGAGGCGACGGGCATACTGCGGGAGAGAGGCGTGAGAACGCCGATTATTGCTGTAACAGCCAGAGCTATGCAGGGTGACGACGAGAGGTGCATGAAAGCCGGCTGTGATGACTATGTCAGCAAGCCCATCGATCGGCGCGAGTTATCGCGGGTCATCAGCAAGTACGTGCCAAACGCGAACGTAGCTTTGGTTGAATCAGACGATTCGGATGATTCAGCTTCAGTGGCAGCATCCGCCCTCGACGGGAGGCGTCTAAATCAAAACGCCCCAGTAGGAGCCAACGATCAATATAATCATTGTGCTCCAACTTAGTATGAGTCGCGAGAAATGGGAAAATTGTGGTCCGGGATCGTGTCTGGTTCCAGGACGAACGTATCCAGACTTTGTTGAGTAATCTGCCTTGACGAACTGGGCCCGGTCACCCGTTAGACAGGGCACTGCAGGGGAGTATACGAACTCTGTGAAGATTACGGGGACATGGACTTGCCGACAGCAATCGACCAGCCGGCTGATGCAAGGTATCAATTCACGACCGGGCGGCACTTCCAAGGCCGCGCCGGATTCGAGGAATCCTCGCTGCATATAATTCTCCTGCCTTCTCATCAGAAAGAAGGGAATGACGTTTCTTAGGAACAAGGAATTTGCTCTTTCTCTTATGTATCAGCCCTGCTGATTGGCACACTACTCTTGGCATATGAAGTACAAAAACATCTTCCTCATTTATCACTTTATTATATTTCAGAATCTCTTTCTTGTAGTCTTCTGAAATAGTCAGCCTGTCAAACATCAACTTCACAGATTTCCTGTTCAGATTTCCTCTTGCTGTAGCAGTATTCTCTTTGCTCTGTTCCACAAGAGTCTGAAGAAATATTCTGGCATTTGTGAAGAACACAGAGTCTTTCAGTTCTGATAGGGTGAGTTCTGTGTTGAATTTGAGTGGGAAATCATTATCATTCCATGGCAAATAGACCAGTGCATGTGGCCTGCCCCCTTTTCATGTACCAGTTGTTATGAGAGTATTTCACATTCACTCTGCTTGTCTTGAGCAAGGCGGAGCGTAGCGGAGCCTTGCTCAAGACACGTCACCGCGAACGCCGCCGGGGCCAGCACGTAAGAGTTTCGCAATCGGTCTTTCGCAACCTAAATGACATCAGTATCACCTCCATGATCCAATATTGGTGTCCTTGTGCATCACCCTTTCTATTCTCATACCTTATAGCGGAAAGGAAAGCCGCAGAGTTTCAGATAGGCCGGGGGACCTTCAGAAGAATTCATTTCCGGAAAGAAGCCCGTCAGAGACTGAAACTATCAGGTGGGCAGCACCGCTCTGGCGCATAGAGGCCGAGGCAGGCCCAAGCAATCGACTAAGACTCCGCGAGGTGTAGCGATGAAGGATGCAAAGACAAATGAGAATCAAGCCAATTGGCCGGATCGCCCGGAGGCGTTTCCCCCAATCATGACTCCGACCGAAGCCGCCCAGTTTCTACGATTGGATCGCACCAGCCATACCCCCGAATCCGCCAGGCGGACTCTCGATTATTGGCGCAATCGCGGCGAATTGAGGGGAGCCAAATATGCTCGCCATGTGTGGTACCTATCAGCGATATGGTTAGTTCTCCCGGCGACCTGCCCATTGAATGGCGAATCGAATTCGAGGAGCGAGCAGCGATCCTGGAATACGATGGTGGGTCGAACAAGGAGGATGCCGATGATCAGGCTCTGCAAGAGATAATCGAGAGGCTGAGGTTACTGTGAAGACATCAACAAGTAGTGTGAATTTGAATCCGGTGTATGACCTGTCCGATGGTGAAGACGCTTGGAGTTGAAAATGGACGCCCTAACACTCTCTGTTCAACCATTACTCCTGTGTGCTGCCAACGCAGCCCGGGTACTTGGAATTGGCGAAAGGCATTTCCATGGATTGCATTCCAGTGGCAGGCTTGGCCCTCTCCCGGTTCGGCTTGGCCGACGTACCTTATGGTCTCGGATAGAGCTTGAGGAATGGGTAAAACGAGACAGAAGTAGTGTTGACAGTCCAACGCGGAGGGTGTTATAGTTAATTTGCAGGTGCAAAGAAATGAGACTTTTTAAGCCAAAATACCGAGACAAAAAGACGGGCAAGACAAAGACCGTCTCAAAGTGGTGGACGGAATTGAGAGACCACCTACAAATCGTACGGCGTTTCCCGGCGTTTACTGACAAAACGCAGTCTAAGAAATTCGCCGAGAAGATCGAAAAGCTCGTGGTGTGTCGGGAGAACAGCGAACCACCGGATAGAGAGCTTTCACAGTGGCTCGAGAGCGTACCGGCCAAATTGAGAGATCGGTTCGGTGAGATCGGCTTGCTGGCCCGGGCCAAGGTCGCCGCGGGAAACCTTTGACAGAGCACCTTGAGGATTTCCGAAACTCATTACGGCCGGGCAACACGGACGGCTATGTGCAAACCACATGTTCACGAATTAGGAAAGTCTTTGATGGTTGCGGATTTCGTTATTGGAGCGACATAGAGGCAAGCAAGGTTGGGAATTGCCTGTCCAGCTTGGACATTAGCGAGAAAACCTTCAACTACTATCTAACGGCTATTAAGCAGTTTGCGAAATGGATGGTGCAAGAGCGGCGAGCCAGTGAATCACCAATAGAACACTTGAAGCGGCTTAAGACTCCCAAGGCAGATCGGCGTCCGCTCGATTATGACGAAGTATGCAGGCTTTTAGCAACTACAGAGAACGCTCCATTTCGTTTTGGAATGTCAGGCCACGAACGGGCTGTTCTGTATTTGACGGCGATTGAAACGGGCTTGCGAGTCCGGGAGTTACAGTCTTTGACAGTTGATTCGTTTGATTTTGATGACGCTATGGTAACGGTCAAGGCCGAACACTGCAAGAACGGACGGGAAGCAGTACAACTACTCAAACACCAGCGGACCGTGCAACTGAGGGCATTTTTCCAGGATAAGCTGCCGACTGCAAAGGCTTTCAATATGCCGAGTCATTATCGCACAGCTAAAATGCTCCACGCCGACCTTGAAGTCGCTGATATACCTGTTGTCGATGACGCTGGCCGCAAGATCGTGTTTCATTCGACACGCCACACGCTTGCAACCGAGCTTGACAGAAGCGGAGCGTCATTGAAAGAGCAAATGACAATCCTGCGGCATTCGGATCGAGGAAACCTTTCTCTGGGGGTATATACACACGTCAGGACTTACGACATAAGGCGGGCAATTGAGCACCTGCCGGATTATCCTTGGCCGGGTCAGGTGCAACCTGAGGCGTTGCGGGCAACGGGAACCGACGATGAAACTGACTTGGCGTCTGGCTTGGCGTTTTTGCGTGCACCATCCTGCAATTCAGTACAGCCTAATACAGAACCACCCATCACGCATGGCGAAAAACGGGGTTTTAACTGGGCCCGGAAGGATTCGAACCTTCGACCAATGGATTATGAGTCCACTGCTCTAACCGCTGAGCTACGGGCCCGGACTACCTTCCACCGCAACTCTTACAAATTCCCGCTTACCCTACAGAAAACCAGCCGGTCTTGCAAGAAGATTAAGGGCAAGCTGGAGTTTTTGGCGCCGACAAGAAGGCTGCCGTGCAAAGATACCTCCTGTGCAGACGAATATGGCGCCCTTCCGGTTCCGCCCAAACACCCAACTATTCCGAGCCGGAGATGCTCGAAGTTCCGTCTTATAATTCTCTTGGCAACGCCGCCCCGCGAAGCGAAGTTGGTACGCCCCCAAGTGCCCAGCGCGACAGAAAAATCCGGCCTCCTGATGCTGATAACGCGGTTTTGCCCGGCATTGAAGCCCGCTCTTAGCCAAACGGTCAATATCGGCGGTCCACCCTCGCCTTTCCGCTGCAAACATTCATTGAATATTCGGGCCTAAAAAACCGTTATTACCTTAGAGTACACGTACGGAAGACTACACGTACGGAAAGGACGGCAAATGAAGATTGACCAAGGCGCCAGTGCTCAAGCCCTGCAGCGAAGCGTCTCACCGGGCTCGAACATCATGACACTGGCCGGAGAAACGTATCAGGAGCATTTCATAACTGCAGCTCCAAACGAACACCACAGGCGGGTGCTCGCAAATTTCGTTATCTTCTTTTCTGTTCTTGTCCTGCTCGCAACGATCGCTCCGGCACGAGCTAAAACCCTCGAATCGCCGGAACGTTCATCCTCTGCTCTTGAGCACCCCGTCGTAGTCACGCAGCTCCCGCTCCGCACGATGGCTGAGCGACAAGGCCCCCTGGCCGATGGAATGCTGCGTGCGGACTTTGGCGACCGAGCACGCCTGGTAATTCTATACCCGGACCTGTCCACGAAGGTGGTGAGCCGAGGTTTTCATAGCGCTTGTGAGGCCGATGTTTCGTTTGACGGGTCACGTATCGTCTTTGCAGGCAAGAGAAAAGCGGAAGATGAATGGCATATCTTCGAGATTGGTATTGACGGGTCAAGTCTGCGGCAGGTTACCGGCGGGCCCGGAGGCTTTCGCAGCCCCGGTTATCAATCGTCCCTTTATACACTCAAGCCGGTCGGTGTACCTTCCGTGCCGGAGTATCATCTCACATTTGTGGCGTGTACCGGCGCGGTCAATGAGTACGGCGGCTCGCCGGCGACGAGTCTCTATTCCTGCAAGCTTGACGGCTCGGTTATCCGCAGACTCTCCTTCAATCTCTCAAGCGACATGGACCCGTTCATGCAGGCCGACGGACGACTGCTCTTTGCGAACTGGCAGCGGTCCAGCTTGAATTACGGACCATTTGGACGCATCGCTCTGTTCGGGGTCAACATCGACGGCACGGATTATGCTGCATTCTCCGCGGATCAGGTCAAGCGGATAAGACACATGCCCTGCACGACTACGAAAGGCCTGGCGGTTTTTGTCGAAGCCGACAGGATCCCCTGGGATGGGGCGGGCACTTTGGGCTCCGTGCGCCTGCGCAGACCTCTTCACTCCCATCGGACGATCACGACCGAATCCGATGGTCTCTTCCATTCTCCTTCACCGCTTGCTGATGGGAGAATCCTTGTCTCACGAAGGCCGGCGGACGGCGGCGATACGCACGGTCTCGGCCGCCTTGACCCCGTATCAGGGCAGTTCGAGCTGATATTCGATGATTCGGACTACCACGACATACAGGCAAAGGCGGTATACCCACGGCCCGAACCGGATGGACGATCCAGTGTGGTTGGGGAATCACACACAACCGGCAGGCTCTATTGTCTGAACGTTTACACCTCCGACCTCAGCGGCTCGGCACGGATGCCCCGCGGGATGGTGAAGAGGCTTCGTGTTGTTGAGGGTATTCCAATGGCTGAGAACTCGCTCGGCGCCGGCGAGCCAGGCAACGCGAAGATCGCAGAGCAGTCGCGCAACGGGTTTCCCACGTTAGCCCAGAGGCGCATCCTTGGTGAAATCAACGTACACAAGGATGGTTCTTTCAACATCGAGGTCCCTGCAAACACGCCTATCGAACTTCAGACCTTGGATCCCGACGGTATGGCCCTGCGGACTTGCAGTTGGATTTGGGTGAAGAATCGCGAACCGCGCGGATGCATCGGTTGTCACGAGGATGGTGAACGGACTCCGGAGAACGTCTTCGTCGAGGCTGTCACTCTACCTTCCATCAAGCTCACTTTACCGGCGGAACGCAGACGAACTGTGGATTTCCGACGGGATGTTATGCCAATCATAACACAAAAATGTGCTCGCTGCCACGACAAACCGCACGCTCGGCCTCGTCTTACGCCTAAGATCACCCCGTCTGCTGGTCCCGGCGGAAAGGGCCGCGTTAACCGTAGTTACGAAAGTCTGCTTGCACGGACAAACGCCCCGGTTTTGTGGAGATACGTCCACCCGGGACGCGCCCGGAGAAGTCCGCTTGTATGGCGCCTGTTCGGACGCAATACATCCAGACCGTGGGACAGCACGTTTTCGCAAAAACCTGTTAGGCAAATGCCGCCCGACAAATCCCCCGCCCTCACCGAAGATGAGAAACGCACCTTCGTGGAATGGATTGACTTGGGCGCACTGTGGGATAACATTGCAGGGGCCGACAACCTGTCCGGAAACAAAAAACAGCCTAAAGGAAGCAAAAAGTGAAAATATCAGGATTACTCGTGATGTTGCTAACGCTCCGGCTCGTTGTTGCCGCCGCAGCATCGGACAAGTTGCCGGTCTTCACCGACGTCACCAAAGAAGCCGGACTGCTCCAAAAAAGCTCCTACGGCGACTCGGAACTGACCAACATCGTCGAGGGAACCGGCTCCGGGGCGATGTTCTTCGACTATGACGGCGATGG
>JADHXR010000224.1 GCA_016782865.1 Phycisphaerae bacterium | reverse complement strand
CCCCTTCACTGTTGCCCTCACCAACTTGACGTTTCTCAATAGATGAGACCTAATGTCACTTCTTATCATAATCACGCTAATACTATAAAACCTTATTCATTGCCAAAAAAGTGACCTTTGGAATTGTGAACGCACACCTCTTTCGCAAGGTCATCCTCTGCCCGCAGAGTACAGGCCGACATGCACAGGACCGCTGCCAAAAGGACTCTTCTCATCTCATTTCTCCTTCGTTCGGCTGTCGCCCAGACATATCAGGTCGCCGCTGGTCAAACTGACAAACAGTTTGCCTTGCGCCGCTATCATCCCGTCGAATACCGGTATCGCACTTAATCTGTGTTCCGCTATTCGTGTTCCATCTTTTTTGCCAACGGCAAGAAGGATTGCACCATCTTCCCCGTTCCATATGCTGCTTTGTCTCTCTGCATCCTTCTGCTTATCTTTGTAAGCCGCCGCGGCATTGCGAAAGTAATCCTGCCCTTCGTCAAAAATGTCTCTGGGTCCGGCGACGAACAGATGGTGCCTGGTGCCTACCATGGCTGTAACAAGCAGCGGAACCTCGTTGTCTTCCCACTTGCAGTCAAAAGGTTTCTCAGGGATAGATTTTGGGCCGTGAGGCGGAGAAAGCTTTCGATCCAGTATCATTCGTGGGAATCTCTTTGCCTGGGCAGCTTTGAACCTGTCATACGCATAGATATCTCTCGGTTCATTCTTCTTCGTCGCGTAAAGGCGGTATTCCATGGATGTTGTCCAACGGTAGTACTCCGGTTTCCGGCCGAATCCGTATAAGGTCGAATCATCCATGACGAGCAATCGACCTGACGGATTGTAGCGCCCCGCGGCGCAGTACCCGTTCCAGCCGCCGGGGAAACATCTTGCATAGGTCCAGTATGACCTGTGGAACCAGTTGTCATCCAGGAAGCCGGTCGGCGAGAACAGGTGAGCTGGTTCTTCTTCCTCGGGAAAATGGCTTATGCGCCGACGCACGCCTTTCTTGTCGAAAGGCAAAGAACGCATGTAGACATTCTCTCCGTCACTGGCAAGGACGTCCGGCAGGGTCGTCGTCATATCCAGCCATGAATCATACTTTTGTATGGTGCCGCCGAGCACAGGGTCCTTTTCATCCATAATCGTCTCGGATATCTTTTCCCCTGTAGCCGGATCAAGACGCAGATACCGCAGGCCGCCATCCAGAAACATGGACCGTCCGGCCACACAATGGGCCTCGCCATTCTCGATCAGGACACTTCCGTGTACCGGCCAGGCCGATTCAAGTTGCCCGTATGACATTAAGAGCAACTCGCCGGGAAAAGCCCGGAAACGCCAAGCCAATGCGCCGTCATCGCTGCGCAGACAATATATCCACCCGTCTCTCGCGCCAAATAGGACCAGCCCACGAAAGATCGATGGAGGACTGTCGATACGGCTGCCGGCAGTAAACCGCCATATCTCCCCGCCGGCTTCTGAGTCAAGCGCATACAAGATGTGTTGGTCAGTGGATGCCACATAGACCTTTCCACCTGCGGTGACCGGCTGCGTAAGTCTTCCTCCTACGTCCGCAGACCATCTCTGCTCAAGGTTTGCAGGGACCGCAGAAGATGTGTTCCCGCTTCTCGATGAATCATGCCTGAAGACCGGCCAATCCGATTCGCCGCTGACATCTGATTCAAGACTCTCGGTACCCGAATAGGCCGGTCCCTTCTGCAGTCTCTCGTTTGGTCCAAATGAACCGTTGCTCTGCTTATTGCCGGACGTCAGTGCGCAAAACCCATTCAACTTGGCTTCAAAATAACACGCACAGGAATGCGGCGGCGCGTACAAGAGTCCGTTCGCTGGCATAACGCCGTAAATGCATCCGCCGCGGACCCAGTGGTGTGCCTTCCATTTCTCCGTGTTGATATCTACGAACTCAACACCCATACGCGACGGCAGAATGTAGTTCCTTGTCGCCTTGGAAAAATAGCACCTGTGATGAGACAGCCATATTACATCTATGTCAGGGGTGAAGCTTCTCTTCACTTCACCGGTAACGACATCGCGCGCAAAGAACCTTCCCGTATTGTCTGCTCCAGCGGTGTCTCCATACCAGATGAGATTATCGATATAGAACAGGTCCTTGGGGGAGACGTACCCTGAACGCGGATGGTCCGCAGACCACATCACTTTGCCATCGTCCGCGGATAGCGCGTACATCGACGAACCCGATGCTACGACAACCATTTCATCACAGACTATTAGGCGAGGGGGATTTCTCGACAGCCAGTTCGCTTTACTTGCCTGGTCGAGTTTCTCCGATGCCCACAATTGCGAGCCATCTTCACGCTTGAGTGCTATCACCTGCTGTCCGCTGAAGAACACAATTCTCTTCTCATCGGCAGCGAGAGTCAGCGTGACCACGGGGCACTGTTTCTCCCACAGGACGTTGCCTCCATCCGAACGGACCGCAGTTATCGTGGAGGCAGCCTGCCCGCCCCTGACAAGAAAGAGAGTTCCTTCGGACAGGATTATTTCCCGTGTGCATTCTGTGCCCTCATAATAATGGATCGTCTTGCCCGTGGCAGCGTCCAATGCAGAAACAGGCGCATCAATCCCCATGGTAGCAAACACGAGGTCATCGCCAGCAACGAGTCTGCGCGGCAGAGAAGCCGGCCCGCTCTTTAGAGGTTGCAAGTGATTGAACCACTTGTCGATCGGGCGCGTCCACAGCAAGAGTCCGTTAAAGGCATCTCGCGCGGTAAGACGCCATTTGGGAGGATACAGCATCGATGCCTTCGGCCCTTCATCGCATATGAAGAATATTCTGCCTCTTGAACTCACCAATGCGCTTAGGCTGGCCATGTGATCATGATGGCGAGCCCATTGCGGAGAACAAGTCCACTGCAGTTGCCGGGGAGCCTTGACGACATCATCATTGGCTACCGGGTTTCCGTCCGCATCATGAAGGTAATGGGTCCACTCGTCGATGTTGCCCGGCACTGGCTTTTGCCATTTACGACTTTGGATTCCTGCTCCTGGACCTGTCGCCACCACCCCGCCGGGAGCCAGCACGCGCTCTATCTCGCCGCTCGCCACTCGCTGCCCGCTACTGACGACCATCAGGTTGACCAGGTTGTCAGCATACGGCAGATATGTGCCGTGGAAGACGTCGACAGACACCTTGCCGTAGAGCCCCAGCGAGCGGATATGCTCGCGCGCTTCTGACACTCGCTCGGCGTCCGTGTCCAAGCCGTGTACCAGGTAGCTGTTGTTCAGTCGCAACGCGGCGGTCAGTTTGCCGTCACCGCAACCAACGTGGACGATCAGTCCGCCCTGGATGCCGGCAGCTTCGATGATGTGCATTGCCTGGTCTTCGGCTGCTGTGGCAATCACGGCCGTCACACAGACAGCCGCCGTTACCGCAGTTCGCATCAGCGACATTTTATCGATCATCATCGTGCTTCCTGTAGGTCAAATGCGAATACAGAATAAATGTCATATCCAGGCCATAGTACCAGAAGAATCGCCTGAATTGGGTATCATCCAGTATCCGGCCCAGTGCACGGGTCCGTGCGAGAGCACTACCTCCGTAAGCGCAACTGCCGGCCAAACGCCTTTCGCACCCGTGCAGATGCCACCATCAACCGCCTGCTACACATCCGCCGGGGCCCCGAACGCATCCGCGAACTCAATTTCGCCGAGCCAGCGCTCGTTCGACAAGTCGATATGCGGCCCCTTAACGATGGTATGGTGAAGCGTGTCTGCCGTCAATCATAAATGCCCTCTGACGACAATTACTTCGACCGCCTTATTGGCAACGTCCTTGATTCTTCTTGACTGGGAGGCGGCTGATCTGGTATAAGTAGGGAGACATGAAGTCAGCGAATATGAGACCATCCGGGCAGGATTCTGCTTGCCTTTCGGGTTCTCGAAGGAAGGAGGCAGTGTCAATTCGTAGAGGAATAGGTTCAACAAATAAGGAAAACCGCATTGTAGAGTAACGACCATTCTTGGTCACTTTATCTCAACTCTTCTTGAAGGAGGAACATCATGCGTAGAAGATTGATTCATCTGACTTGCTCCGTCGTTCTTCTGTCCCTGGCTCTTGCGAGTCCGGTCAGTGCTGAGCTTGTGGGTCACTGGAAGCTCGATGAGAATTCCGGGACGACCGCCCTTGACTCAAGCGGCAATGGAAATGATGGCGCTGTTAGCGGCGGCGCACAGTGGCAGCCTGGGAACGGACGCCTGGGAGGTGCGTTGGATTTCGACGGGTCAACTGGCTACGTTGAGATTCCGTTCAGCGAGAGTCTGAGAGTCCTCAACCAGGGCGATTTTACTCTGACCGCCTGGTTCAAGACAGACGTCATACCCGCCCAGACCAATATGGTATTTCAGCAAGCGGATGGAAACGGGACGGGCAGGGGATGGCTCTATATCGCAACCAACACCGGCGATATCATGACATATCTCGGCGGCGCCGGAACATCATCCGGCGTCAACGTGGAAATCGGGGCCTGGTACCACACCGCGCTCGTAGTCACGGAATTAGGAAATACCGATAGCATTCAGTTGTATGTCGATGGCGAACCGGCAGGTGCGCCGGGCCAATTGGGCATGGAAGACTCTGAGGGCATGTACTTCATCGGCCGTCACAAGGTTGTGGACAACCGAGTCTGGGAAGGCCTTATTGATGATGTCAGATTGTATAACCACGCGCTGTTGGGGGCCGAGCTTCTGGCTGCTATAAAAGGCTCGTCTGAAGGATATCCCTATGCTTTGAGTCCCTACCCGGCTGATGGTACTCTCCTTGAAGCCACGTGGGCTAACGTTAGCTGGCGTGCGGGAGATTCTGCGGTCTCGCACGATGTGTATCTGGGCGATAATTACGATGATGTGAACGACGGCCTCGGCGATTCCTTCCAGGGCAACCAGGCCGGGATCTCTCTCGTCATCGGATTTCCGGGATTCGCTGTTCCTGGAGGCCTCGTTCCAGGCACAACTTACTATTGGCGAATCGATGAAGTCAATGAGACCGATCCCAACAGTCCATGGAAAGGTGATATCTGGAGCTTCACAGTTCCGCCGAGAGAAGCCTATGAACCCAGCCCGGCTGATGACGCGATGAATGCACTTCAGGATGTGACACTTAGCTGGACAGCCGGTTTCAGCTCCAAACTGCACAGTGTGTATTTCGGTGATAATTTCGACGACGTGAGCATTGCCGAGGGAGCTCTGCCGCAAGCGGAGACAACGTATACACCCGGCGTGCTTGACATGGACAAGACATACTATTGGCGCGTCGATGAGTTCGATGGTGCACTTACACATAAAGGTGACGTCTGGAATTTCACTACGGTGCCCGACATCGCGGTTACGAACCCGAATCTCACTCTATGGTGGACACTTGACGAAGGCGAGGACGCGACCGCGGTGGACTGGTCCGGCCACGGCAATCATGGCACCATCGTGGGCGGCACCGAGTGGGTTGACGGATATCAGTGCACTGCACTGACCTTCGGAGACGACGTTTATGTGGAAGCGAGCGGATATGACGGTGTGACCGGCGCAGCCGCCCGAACACTCTGTGCCTGGATCAGAACCTCGATGGCGAACCGAACTATTATATCCTGGGGTCTGAATGCGGCCGGCCAGAAGTGGAGAATGTATCCCAATGGCGCCACAGGTGGCCTGCGCCTAGAGGTCAACGGTGGGTACAAGTATGGCGTAACGAACATCGCCGATGGGAGATGGCACCATGTGGCAGTGACGTTTGAGGATGACGGGACGCCGGACGTGCTGGACACACTCCTCTACGTGGATGGCCAACCCGACGCCACCGCTGATTCGGCGGATGAGCCGATAGATACGGCCACTACGGGCGTGGTGCGGATTGGCGAGTCTCCCTGGCACAATCAGCCTTTCGTCGGGGTCATTGACGACGCGCGGATCTACGACAAAGTGTTGACCGCCGAAGATGTCCAGCAGGTCATGCTCGGTAATACAAAGCTTGCAGGTAATCCCGTTCCTGATCGCAATACTCTTGTGGACATCCGTGATATAAGTTCGTTGAGCTTCTCAGCTGGCGACGGGGCCGCTTCACATGATGTGTACTTCGGAACAGACCGGGACGCTGTCGCCGGCGCAGACAATGGCTCGCCGCAGTTCCAGAGCAATCAGGCCGGCACCAGTTTGTCTCTGGCGACTCTGGTCGAATTCGGGGGTGGCGACTACTACTGGCGCATCGATGAGGTCGAGGCGGATGGGACCGTACATGCCGGAACGATCTGGAAGTTCAAGGTTCCTGACTATCTGATTGTGGACAACCTCGAGTCGTACGACAACATTGATCCGGCACCCGGAGAGCCCGGTATAAACAGGATATTCGACAAGTGGATTGACGGCTTCGGAACGCTGACCAACGGCGCCCTAGTCGGCAATGATCTGCCGCCCTATGCGGAAAGGACTATCGTTCACGGCGGCGCCCAGTCGATGATTTATCGCTACGACAACGCCGGTAAAACCTCCGAGGCGACTTTGACGGTGGCCAAACGTGACTGGACTGCCGAAGGCGTCACGAAGTTGTCTCTGTGGTTGAGAGGCGCTTCGGCTAATGCCGCCAACCGGATATATGTCGCCCTGAACGGCACCGCCGTGGTCTACCACGACGATCCTGCTGCAACCCAGCTTTCGAGCTGGACCGAGTGGGTCATTGACCTGTCGGCGTCCGGCGTAGGCCTTACGAATGTGAATTCGATTACCATTGGCATCGGCACCAAGGGCAGCCCGGCCGCCGGTGGCGCAGGGACGATGTACTTCGACGACATTCGGTTGGTTAGGTAGTTTGTTTGGAAGCTGATTGATGCGCCAGGTAATTGCACTGTTGAGAAGAAAGATCTGCATCATTCGGGGTCTGTACTGATCGATTCAGTATGGGCCCCACTTTTTCTCACAGGTGGCGAGGTCACTGTCTATTGTTTGCAGTAGTTCACCTATGAAGAGTTCAAAGTCAAATACTGAAATCCTTCTTGCCACACAAAATTTTCTTTGAGGCATCCACGTTACGACCTATCAACCACGCTTCGTAGCTCATCTGAACAGCTTTCCTGCTGGAAGGGCATCCGTGCGCGGTTCGTCCCGCTCTGATTGGCTGGTGGGGCCGGTACAAAGGCTTCGGATATTTCCGAGAGCTTCATAATGAACATACGATGTGCTTTAGGCTTCGTCCGCGAGGCATTTGAGGGTACACAGTCTAGTGATTCTTCTTGACGGAAAGGTGGATAATTTGGTAGATAATATCAGTAAAGCTTGCGCCTGCGCAGTCGGGCATCTGTGTCCTTAAGTTCATCCAGCGGGTGCAATTCTTTTAATTCTTCGATAGAAGAGGAATTATTATGCAAGCAGAAGACCTGTACAGGAACCTCGTGCTGCGGAGTGAAGATTTCTACATTTCAATTAGCAGTTCATTCTGGGCTATTGAAGGAAGGAGGTAGTGTCAAACAATAAAACATTTCAAATTGGCGCAGTCAAGGATTTAGAATAGTTGTTGAAAACAATGTGTGTTTTGGTGTGTGGCCAAAACGGTCACAGAAATGCATATTTGAGTGGGTAGGTTCAAATTTACAGAAAAAGGAGAGTAAAGAAATGAAACGAAAAAGAATGAAAGCAAGTTGGTTAGCAGTAGTAACACTTATATTCAGCGTTTTTATCGGTGATGTTTTTGCGGACGCAATGATAGTTCGCGGGGAAATTAACATCGACGATGGCCCTGACATTTCCTTCAGTGTTCCTATTGGTGTGTTGCAAGCTTTGAAAACGTCAGGAATTAGTGCCATGGTGGAAAACAAAGAGGAACTCGACCGTCTCATTGACGCACTCGTGGGCGAACTTGAATCCATGAAAGATAATCACTTACTGATTCTCAAAGCTAAAAATGAAGTGGAAGCGCATGTTTGGGTGGAGGAAGCTAACACGGATGAACCGGCGCGAGCCAATCTTGTCTTCGTGGATATCGCTCCCGGTAATCATGAACCTGAAGTTAGCCTCCGCTTACCTCAAGGGATCTTTTTCCTATGTTCGTTTATCGGAAATCAATTTGTTGAAGTCCACGGTGAAGAAGCATTGCAAATGATCCGGCAGGTGTTTTTAGCTAAGATCAAAGAGAAGGATCGCGGTCCTGGCCACGAACCACCCCATCATGACTCACAACCAATTGAAGAAATGCACCAGCGTATCGGTCATTTGAAGGAGAAGATCGACCAACTCCACCGAGAAGGACGAAGCGAAGAAGCTGAAGGACTGAAACGTGAAGTAGAGGAGATTCAGCGAAACATCGGAGAAATGCAACGTGGACCCGGCTACGAACCGCCCCATCAGGAGTCGGCGCACAGCTCTGAGTACCGAACTCGTATCTTAAACGAGGCGGTCGATAACATGTTCAAGGCCGTCCAAAGACTACACGAAGCCGACATGCATGAACTGGCCGAACAACTGGCTCGTGAAGCGGAAAAGTTTCGTGGAGAGATTCACAAGTAGACATCAAGCAGGCTCATATAGACGCCAATGCACGCACATTATCTGGGCATAGAGAACTGATATTGGGCGGGGCATCTATTCTTAACGGACTACAACGATGCGAAGGACGGCCTTCAATTCTTAATTGGATTATGCCGATAAAATATATAGTTGAAATGAGAAGCATTTTATGGTTAGAGGGAGGCCTAATTGAAAATGTCTGATCCTGAAAATCAGGCCGTCACCTGTCCACAATGCCGCCGTCCAGAGGTTCATTTTGACTGCCATACTGGCTTCTACTGTGGGCTTAGGGTGTAAATATTCATCCCAGCATAAACGCTTGGTCCATAGAGGGATGTATTTCGTTTCACCATAGATACCCCGCTGCATTTGGGGTTACTCGCAGCTGCATCGAAGCCTAAACGGTGGCTGCTAACATCCAATGAG
>JADHXR010000223.1 GCA_016782865.1 Phycisphaerae bacterium | reverse complement strand
TTATCTGCAGTCCGTTTGGCAGCCAGCCATGCAGCCTGTGATATTCTGGGTTTGGAGGTATTTGACGAGGACGATCTTTATGAAAACCTGGACTGGCTTTGTGAAAACCAGGGACGCATTGAGGACCGGCTATTTAAGCAAATGTATCCAGATAATCGTCCCATGCTCTACTTGTACGATGTAACAAGCAGCTATCTGGAGGGCACCGAAAACGAACTGGGGGCCTTTGGTTATAACCGTGACGGCAAGAAGGGAAAACGCCAAATCGTCATTGGGCTCTTGTGTAATGATCTCGGGCAACCCCTGTCCATTGAAGTGTTCAAGGGCAATACGAAAGACACCAAAACGTTTGGCAATCAGATCCGAAAAGTAGCGGATCGGTTTGGCGGTGGTGAGGTAGCCTTTGTGGGTGATCGTGGCATGATCAAGAGCCAACAAATAGAAGACCTCAAGGATTTCCACTATATCACCGCTATTACTAAACCTCAGATCAAGACGCTGTTGTCTGAGGGTGTTATCCAGATGAGCCTATTTGATCAGCCATTAGCCGAAGTCGAAACGGATGATGATATCCGCTATATTCTACGACGTAATCCAATACGAGCCGAAGAGATCTGCAAGACGCGACAGGAGAAGCTGGCAGCTATTCGTCGACGATTGCAGCAACAGAACCAATACCTGGCTGATCATCCGCGGGCTCAAGTCGAGGTAGCCTTACGTAAAGTACATACCTATTGTAAGACCTTGAAGGTATCCAACTGGGTTAGCGTATCAGCGTCTGATCAGGAACGGACGCTGTCGATTGACATAGATCAAGACAGTCTGGCTGAAATCCAAAAACTGGATGGCTGTTATGTCATCAAGACAGATCTGAGTAGTGAACAGGCGGACAAAGAAACAGTGCATGCTCGGTATAAGGATCTCGCATTAGTCGAGCAAGCATTTCGGACGAGTAAAACGGTTGAGTTGGAGATGCGTCCGATTCATGTACGCCTTGAAAGCCGAACTCGCGGCCACGCCTTCGTTGTCATGCTGGCCTACCGAATCGCCCAAGAACTTGCAACGCGGTGGCGTGACGTCGACAAGACTGTACAAGAGGCGATCAATGATCTGACGACGCTATGTGTGACCCAGATCAAGGCCAAGGGACGCCCCCTCTGCAGTAGAGTGCCCAAACCGCGAAATGATATCGCCAAGCTTCTTAAACTTGCCCAGGTTCGCTTACCTGACGTCATCTCATGCAAAGGCACCCGTGTAGCCACCAGAAGGAAGCTGCCCGAAAGACGCGTAAACAAATCTAAAAAAAGAACTTAGACTATGAAAAGTACTCCGCCGAATGGCGGAACATCCGTTTCACAGAACCATCATGCCTTATAGCATCACAAAACCAGGTCTTCTCTGAAATGAAGTAGTTTTTCAGAGGTCTCAATACTAGATCGCAAATAGTTAATGACAAGGCCAGCTCTACCAGGACCATGTCTATCCCGGCCGATACAGCCGAATGTCGTCGAAGTACATTGTCCCTTGGCCGCCGCCGGGCAGCGGGGCGTTCTTGGTGCCGATGCCGATAGTTATCGTGTTCACGTTCGTAAGGTCCACACCGAACACCGACAGTTCAATAACCCATTCGTTCCATCCGGAAAGCTGAGTTGCGCTCGCGTCATCGTGGTAGACCACCGCTGTGCCGTTGAGAGCGACATATATCTGGTCGGCAGCGTTAGCGCCGTCGCCTCTGACCCACAGGCTGAGCTTAGCGACACCTTCCTCGGTCCAGTCTCGCGGATAAACCAACGCTAAGGTCGCCTCGGAGGTTTTGGCGGCATTGTCGTAGCGATAAACAAGCGACTGAGCCCCGCCGTGAACGACAGTCTGCTCGGCATAGGGCGGCAGATCGTTGCCGGCGAGAGCACCGTTTGTCGTGGTTCCAAAGCCGTCTATCCACTTGTCGAATATCCTGTTGCTCGCAGGATCAGGCGGGTCAATATCATTGTAGGACTCAAAATCATCCACTACAAGGAAACGGCCCGTCGCAAAGCTCCAGACGTTGCCTATCCACGGACTGTCGGGATGGACGCTATTGACTTCATCAATCCGCCAGTAATAAGTCGTCTCCAGCTCGAGCTTACCGGGGTCATAGCTCTCGTCCCCAAGGGCCCTGGTCCCCTTGAACTCGGGCGATGTTTTGGCGGCAGCCTTGACGACATCCGCATCCGTACCGAAGTACACTTCGTGCGAGGCGGCAAGAACTCCCGGGTTCCAACTGAGAATCGTTGTCGGCTTCACATCCACAGCGCCGTTAGATGGGTTCGGGCTCCCGACAGCGCCCTCGGTTGTGAAGCTCCAGACGTCGCCTTTATGTGTGGCCAAGGAATCAAACTCATCGACACGCCAGTAGTAGGTCTTGGCAACTTCAAGCGGGCCGGGCGTATAGGTGTCTGTTCCTCGGGGGGCTCCTGCGGCAGCATTGTTAACATCGTCAAAATTGTCGCCGAAGTAAGCGGTGTGCAGTTTAGCACCGAAACCCGCCGTCCAGCTAAGCTCTACATTCACGTCCACCGACTCGGCACCATCAGCCGGGTCAGGGTAATAAGCAGTCCTGGGAGGAATCGAGAAGCTCCAGACATCACCTCTCCACGGACTATTGGGATCTGTCTCATTGACCTCGTCGATGCGCCAGTAATAGGTCGTGCCAGGGACAAGACCTTCGGAAAAGGGGAATCCTGGGAAGCCAACAAGAAGAGATGTGCCGGCCTGGTTGCCGCGGAATCCCGGCGCGCCGGGAGTACCGTTGCTGACGTCGTCGAAATTGTCGCCCAGATATACGTCGTGAGAGACCGCAAAGTCTCCCGCCGACCAGTTCAGATTCGCCCAGGTGTCGAGATTGAGCGCGCCATCCTCCGGGTCAGGACCAAAGGCGTATGGCCATGGTTCACCTTTCATGGCACTCATAATCTCAACCTGCGACAGAGCGTGGCTGTAAATGCGGACTTCGTCGAGTAATCCTTCGAATATCCTGCCCCCATTGTAGTCCACCCCGATAAAGACTGTTGCATCTACATTCGGGCCTATTGAAAACGGTTTGGGCCCCACTTCGTCGACGCCGTTAACATAAACTCTCAGATCGGTTCCGTCAAACGTCCAGGTCAGGTGTACCCACTCGTTCTTCGGCATGATGGAGAACTCCATCGACCCGGCAGGGTCGTACGAAACGCCCACTCTGTCAGTATAGGTGCTGTTGGTATGGGCTCCCCACAACTCGACCTGGAACATCATCGTGGTTGCGCCCCATCCATTCGACTTGGTGAGAAAATGCTGAAAGGTACCCGTTCCATCCCAGAACGCCCAGAGGGCAAGACTGAATTGGCCCGTCCCATCCGTCGGATCGAAGATGCCACAGTCGACTCCAACGCAGCCGTCCGGGTTGAATACTACGGCGCCGCCGGAACCTTCGGCGCCGACCCCCCATTCAGGCGTTCCAAGCAGCGTTCCATTATGGCCATTGCCGGAATTGTCACTGGCCGTGTCACCGGAACCCTCTTCAAACCTCCACCATGCGACGAGATCTGCCTGAGCCTCAATCGTCATAACCACACTCAGCACCAAGACGAGAGAAAATGTATAGATCAGCTTTTTGAACATGATGCTTCTCCTTCAAGAATTGCCCACGATTTCACGCCGCACACGGCGCGCAGCTTTATAATTAAGAAGAACCTTCTTATTGAGCGCCATCTGGACTATCTCCTCCAAAGAGCTTCTCGGACGCCGTTATTATAACATCTGCCAGGTCCTTTGCAAGAGAAAAACCGGCGCAATCGGCACAATAGCTAGGGTAGCTTGCCCGGCACCGAAGTGCACAAATGAACAATGAGTTGTCGGCGCCGAGAAAACGGCGACCCACGGAAGAATCGTATCACGCCTGCCGTATCATAATTTGGCTTTTGCTCTGAGAGGATCGTCTTGATATACTCTCGAAGGCTCCGGCGAAATCGGAAAGAGCGAGATTTTCTGGCTTTTCCGATTAACAAAGTGGCGCCCGTAAACGACTAACTCCATTGGAGGCAAATATGGCAGAAGAATATTCGGCATCGACGAAGGTTTATCCGACTACGGAGCAGGGCCCGCTCAGCATTCTTGATATGCTGGAATATATCGCCAAGCACGGCGCAATGCGGGTCTCCGATCTGCATATAAAAGTCGGAACGCCGCCGGCATATCGCGTTGACGGTAATCTGGTCAAGATCAAAGGCCCCAAGGTGACGGACCAGATGGCCAAGCAGTTGCTCTACCCGCTTATGAGCAACGAAAATAAGCGCAAGCTCAGGACAGAGCGCAGCGTCGATTGCTCCTACAGGCTCGGCAACCTGCAATTTCGCATAAACATCTTCGCGGAAAACGACGGTTTAGCCGGGGCGATCCGGTCACTGTCGCTGGACATTCCAAGAGTGGAGGACATAGGTTTTCCAAACAACGTCTGGGAGGACATCATCGAGCGCAAGCACGGGTTGGTCCTCATGACGGGAATCACCGGCGCCGGCAAATCCACAACAATCGCCTCGCTGATTGCTCGAATCAGCGAGAAAAGCGCATGTAGAATCATGAGCGTGGAAGACCCTATAGAATACATCTTCCAGCAAAAACACTCGATGATTTCGCAGCGTGAAGTCGGAAGGGACGTCAAGTCTTTTGCTCAGGGACTCAAAGAGATGCTCAGGCAGGACCCCGACATAATATTTGTCGGCGAAATGCGCGACCCCGAGACAATATCCATGACGCTGATGGCCGCCGAGACGGGCCATCTCGTTTTTTCCACGCTGCACACGAGAGACGCCACCGGCACGGTGACGCGGATACTCGACTATTTCCCCGCCGGCAGACAGGCCGAGGTGCGAAATCAACTTTCGCTCGGACTGGCCTATATCGTATGCCAGAAACTGATCCCCAAAAAGGACGCCACTGGAAGAATTGTCGCGATGGAAATACTCAACAACAACTACGCCTGTGCGAACCTGATACGCATAGGCAAAGTCGAGCAACTCTATTCGCAACTTCAAACCAAGACCCAGGACAAGCCGGGTGAAAAAATGACAACGCTGGAACGGCACCTGGCGACGCTCGTCAAGGAGGACAAGATCGATCTGCTCGAAGCGAAGAAATGGACCAACGATCTCAAGTGCTTCGTTGACGCTATGCAGCGGGTCTGAGCATGACGATTCAGTTCAACTGCCCCAATTGTGATGCGGTGATTGCGTTTGACGATAAGCACCGCGGAAAGCGGGCGCGGTGCACCACGTGCGGACAGCGTTTGATAATCCCGCTCACCGACGGGGCCAAGCCGACGAAGGTCAAGCCTCCCAAAGAAAAGGGCGAGGCTGTGCCCGGCTTCTACAGGGCGGTCTTCTTTGACAGCTATAAGCTCTTCAATGCTCCGGAAAGTGTCACGGGGCTTGTGTTTATCACAACTGCGGTTTGCTGCAAGTTCTTCGTGGCAAACCGCAATTACACCATGACCATCCCTGGACGGGCGTACAGTCTCGATCTTCCCATACCGATAGGACATGTTCTGCACATTGCGGCGTGGGGTTTCCTGTTCTGGTATTACATGGAGATCATTTACTCAACGGCTTTCGAACAGGAAACGCTGCCGGAGGCGATCGTCGGCGGATTGAAAGGATTCGTCCGGCTCATTGCCAGGAGCCTCTACATGTGCTTCGTTGCGCTGCTTATCGTAGGGCTGCCGTTGATCGTTTATGTCGTAGTATCGGAGGTTACTGAAGCCAGGTGGCCTGCGCTTTTTTGCATGCTCATCTTCTGCGGAGTCTTCCTGCTCCCGATGGCAATAGTGACGCTTGCCGTGGGAAAAGACCTTGTAATGCTGAGGCCTGATCGCCTTGTGATCACAATATCCAGAACCTTCTGGCCCTACTTGGTGACGGCGATGCTGCTCGCTGTTGCCGGTGCTATCCAGACCCAGGCAAGTCAGTATGACCGTCAGAACACGGCCGCAGCGACCGGGCACTTGCTCCTGAATCTCACGGTGCAGGTGTTTGCTCTGGTTGCGGCCCGCTCGATGGGTCTGTTCTATCGCCACTATAGCAGTCACTTCGCCTGGTAGACAAACAGAAAGGGCCCGTACCGAATCGCCCGGTACAGGCCCTTGATTGATGAAATCAACTCGATCGGCTTACGGTCGATACAGTCGAACGTCGTCAATGAACACGGTCCCGGAACCGCCGGCAGTACCTTGCCCACCGAGACCGATAGCGATCTTGTCGACGTTGGCGAGATTCACGCCCTGATCCGCAAAGCGCGTCAGTTCGATGCGCCATTGAGTCCAGGTGTTGATCGTTGCCGCCGCCGGATCGTCGTTAACGACTGTCGCCGATGTGCCGTTGCTGTTGGACAGAGCGACATACAGCGGCTGGGCATTGTTGCTGAGTATGCCGACGTCCTGGTTCGACCACTGAGGCCCGGCCGTGCCTGTAACCGTGACATTCGAGAGCTTCGCTTGGCATGTCTCAGTAACGTCGCTGCTGGTAAGCGCCAGACCTACGTAGACAGTCCCGCCCATCAGGATGTTAGTGGGAATGGAACCGGCCACCGGCTGCCAGCTCGATCCGTTGGTCGAATGCGAAGCCGTGAAGTTACCGGCTGCGTCACGCTCCAGCTTCACCCAGTGCGGGGCGGTTATCCCCGTCTCATTGGTGCTGAAGCTGGTCATGCCGGTATCGGTGCGACCCTCTGAGACAACGCCACTGCCGGGCGTGACAGCCGCAAAGGCGTGCTTGGAGTCGGCGTCCAGCGTCTCGCGAATCATCACCCCGGCCTTGGCCAATGGGTCGGTGTCGGTGATGCTATCGACCCTTGCGATTATCGTCCCAGGGCCTGTGAGCGTCTTGTAGGCGAAGTGGAACTCATCGGCTGCGCCCGAGATGTCGGCGCCGGCGGCGGTCATCTGGTACGTGCCGACCGGGCCTTCCGTGAAGCTGCCGACGGATGCCGGGTAACCTCTGAACCACAGCGACAACACTCCGACGCCATGCGCGGTCCAGTCACGAGGAGCGGTCAAAGTCATCTCGGCCCGTGAATCGCTCACGCCGGCCCGGTTGTTGTAAGACAGCGGCATGGACTGCGAGCCGTTGTTGACAATCGTCCGCTCGGCATAAGGCGGGAACTCATTGCCAGCCTGCGAGCCGTTGGCCGGAACGCCGAAACCATCGATCCAACTCTGCCAGATGGCTTCATTGGCGGCATCGTTATCGGTGTAGCTCTCGAAATCATCCACGAGAATGAAGTCCGCAACCGCGAAGCTCCAGACTCTGCCGGTGGTGACGGTGCTGTCGGTGTTGTTCTCATCGACGCGCCAGTAGAACGGTCCGGCGCCCCACTCGACACCTTCGGCCGGGGTGAAGCTTGTTCCGTTCTGACGGCCTCTGTATATGGTCGTCGAATCAGATGCGTCGGCACCCTTGACGGCATCTCTGTCGGTGCCGAAGTAAACATCATGCTGAGACACCATATCTCCGGCAGACCAGCCAAGAGGCGTTGCGTTGTCGATGTCCGGCGTCGAGCCGTCGGACGGACTCGGACCCCACGCAAGTAGCGGATCGCCTCGCATGACCACTATGATCTCTTCCGGTGTCAGGGCCCTGTCGTAGATGCGCATGTCGTCTACGTCACCGCCGAGGGGGCTGCCAATACCTGTGGCGCCATTGAAGGTCGTGGCGTTGTTGTTAACGCCCAGGATACCATACCGAATATTACCGGTGCCAAAAGTCGTGCCCGATGTCACCGAACCTTCGGCCTGGCCGTCGATATATATGGTCATCCGCCCATTGTCGAACACGCCGCATACGTGGTGCCAGGCACCATTGTCGACGCGAGAGGTGCTGGACAGATCAATTTGTCCGTTGCTGGTCAACACATGCCAGCCTACCTGACCTGGGCCGACGCCGTTAAGGTTGATACCCACGCGCCAGTATTGATCGCGGTCAAACGAGGCGATGTACTGACCGTTCCAAATGGAAGTCCGAATCCAGAGGCTGACCGTCACCTCAGCATTGTCCGTGCTGGCATAGGTGAGGTTTTGAATCGCCACACGGGCACTGCCCGTGAAATTGACGGCAGCATCTCCCAACACACCAGGTGTGGTCCATCCGGGCCCGAAAAGTATCCCGTGATTGCCGTGACCCGACCAGTCGAGAGCGGTGTCGCCCATACCCTCGTCAAACGTCCACCAGGCGATAAGATTGGGATCGTCGGCGAGGACTATGACCGGCAACGTCGTGAAACTCCAGACATCGCCCTGACTTGTAGCGGCTCCGTCAAACTCATCGACCCGCCAGTAGTAAGTCTTGTCGTTCTCAAGCGCACCGGGGGCGAAAGTCGCGTCCGTCTGCGGCAGAGCACCGGCGGCATTGGCGACCTCGTCAGGATTGTCACCGAAATAGACACTGTGCAGCTTCCCGTTGAAGCCCGGCTTCCAGGTGAGCGTCACATCCGAGGCAACGAACCTGGCTCCGTCAGCAGGAGCGGCCAGGTAGGCCGTCTTGGGTGGAACGAAAAAGCTCCAGATCTCGCCCTTCCAGGGGCTTGCTGAATTGGCGTCGTTAACCTCATCGATTCGCCAATAGTAGGTTGCGCCGGGTAGCAGACCTTCCGATGCGGGAAAGCCCGGGAATCCGACGACCTGGAACGTACCGGCCAGGTTGCCGACAAACGTTCCTTCGGCGCCGTCATTTACGTCGTCGAAGTTGGTCCCGAAGTACATATCGTGCGAGACCGCATAATCTCCGGGCTTCCACGAAAGGTTTGCCCATGTGCTTTCCAAAATCGTACCAGTCTGCGGATTCGGACCTCGCGAGAAAGGAAAGCCCACACTTCCCAGCATGGAAGCCTTAATATCATCCTGCGAGCGAACGATATCTGAAATACGCACTTCGTCAATGAGTCCGTGGAACCAAGTGTCACCATCTTGTTTGTAGCCGAGCCAGACTCCATCGGCGGGTGTGCGTTCACAATTCCAAAGGTCACTTTTTTGGCAATGAATAAGGTTTTATAGTATTAGCGTGATTATGATAAGAAGTGACATTAGGTCTCATCTATTGAGAAACGTCAAGTTGGTGAGGGCAACAGTGAAG
>JADHXR010000089.1 GCA_016782865.1 Phycisphaerae bacterium | reverse complement strand
ACTGGCGCGTAGATGCGGTTTACCCCGATAAGACGGTGAAAGGCCTGCTCTGGAGCTTTGCGACCGCCGGCTTCATCGGAGTGGACGATTTTGAGGCCTACAATGATATTGACCCACCCGATGCCGAGAGCAACAGAATATTTGACAAATGGATAGATGGTTTTGGGAGCACAACGAACGGGGCTCTGGTCGGCAATGACTTGCCTCCGTATGCCGAGCAGACCATTGTTCACGGCGGTGGCCAGTCGATGCCATATCTCTACAACAACAATCTGATGACCTCTGAGGCAACCTTGACACTGGTCTATCCGCGTGACTGGACAGAGGAAGGTGTTACGAAGTTGTCATTGTGGTTCCGCGGCGCTTCTGGTAATGCAGCCGACAGGATGTTTGTCGCTCTCAACGGCAACGCCCTACTCTATCATGAAGACCCCGCTGCAACCCAGGTCGCCAAATGGACCGAGTGGGTCATCGACGTGCAGGCATCTGCCGATCAGGGCGTCGCTCTGACAAATGTGAATACGATAACTATCGGATTCGGCACGAAGAATGCTCCCGTTGCCGGCGGTACGGGCAAGGTGTATTTCGACGACATCCGCCTGCTGCGACCGGCAGGGCAGCCGTAGCCGTAGCTGTCAGGTTTATGTGGAACGCTTAATACGTTGTCAAATGATCTTATTGAAGGAGGATTATCATGTGGAAGCAAAGACTGTGTTTGGTGGCGATGGTCGCGTTGGTCCTCGCATGTGGGGCTGCCAAAGGTGATGTCGTTACCGGACTGGAGGGCTACTGGCCCCTTGACGGTGACGCTCAGGACTACTCCGGCAACGAACGTCACGGCACGCCTATCGCCGGTGCGCGCTTCGTGAACAACGGCATGCATGGCGGGGCTCTGGAACTCGACGGGACCGACGATTATGTGAGTGTGGACGGATACAAAGGCATTTTTGGGCCTCCCTGGACACTTGCCTGCTGGATTCAGACAACCGCAGGCGCAGAGCCGGAAATGCTGAGTTGGGGAAGCGAAGGAGGCGGTCTAAAGGTTGAATTCCGCCTGGACGCCGGTCGCGTGCGCATCGAGCACGGCAACGGCAACAACCGCAGTGAGACCCTTGTCAATGACGGGCAGTGGCACCACATCGCGGCGGTGCTCCCGGAGGGCGGCGTGATGGAGGACATCCAGTTCTATGTCGATGGTGAACCAGGAGGCACGTTCCAGATCGGCAACGGCACCAACCCGTTCATCACGGCCGTCGGCATCGATCTCAACATCGGCCGAAGCGGTCCCAGGGCCGACCGGTATTTCACCGGTTTGATCGATGAGGTGCGGATGTACAGCCGGGCACTGACTCAGGACGAGGTCCGGCAGACGATGGAAATCTCCGCCGCCGGCTCGAATCCGCTCGCATCCGGCCCGTCGCCAGCCGACGGCACGAGATTTGAGGAATCCTGGGTGAATCTCCGGTGGAACGCTGGCGCATTCGCCGTCTCTCACGATGTGTATGCGGGCGACGATTTCGATGCCGTAAATGACGCCACCGTTGATGCTCCCGCCTTCTGGGGCAACCAGGCACTGGACTTTATCGTCGCGGGCTTTCCGGGATTTCCCTTCCCCGACGGCCTTGTCCCCGGCACAACCTACTACTGGCGAATCGACGAGGTCAACGAGGCCGATCCGAACAGTCCGTGGAAAGGGGACGTCTGGAGCTTTACCGTTCCATCGATGACGGCATACGGGCCCAATCCCGCCGACGGCTCACAGACCGCTGATCCGGCCACAACTCTTAGTTGGGAGCCCGGGATGAACGCCAAGCTGCACAGCATATATTTCGGCGACAATGCTGACGATGTAACCAATGCCGCCGGCGCTTCGCCGCAAATTGGCGCAACCTACGATCCCGGCGCGCTCGAAGCCGGCAAGACCTACTACTGGAGGGTCGATGAATTCGACGGCGCCGTGACTCATACGGGCGAACTCTGGAGCTTCACCACAATCCCTGATATCCCGATCGCCGATCCGAACCTTCTTGCTTTGTACAGACTGGACGAGGCCCAGGGCTCTACCGCGGTCGACTCCTCCGGTCACGCAAGTCACGGCGCACTGATGGGCACCGCCGGTTGGACAGTTCCGGGCCTGGTCGGCGATTCCGCCCTGAACTTCGGACAGAACGGCTACGTCGCCATCCGCAATCTCAAGTACGAAGGTGACGCCTACGGCGAGTCGACCGTTTGCTGCTGGATGCGCACGGAGAACCAGGGCACTCAAATCCTCGTCTCATTTGGCCAGGCCGACTACTGGCGTCTGTCGATAGACAGCTACGGCGCCGGCTTCGGCCTTATCGACTACGACGTCACGACAAGCTCCGGGCTTACCGAACTCGGCAGCCTCACGCGAGTCGACGACGGATTCTGGCACCACATCTGCGGCGTGTACAACAAGGGCCTGCTGGCCATCTATATCGACGGCCGGCTCGACGCGACCATGACCGGCGGCCCAAGAATGGGCACCGGCACGATCCGTTACGGCTTCCTCGGCGCCGACTCTCTGGCCGACACCTACGACGGCACCAGAGACCGCCGCACCGCTCTCATGGGCGATATCGACGATGTCCGCATCTACGACAGGGCCCTGGCCGCCGAAGAGATCACACAGATCATGCGAGGCGATCCACTCGTCGCCTGGAATCCGAGCCCGGCAAACGGAGCGAACCCCGGCATCAATGATGCCGCTGCGCTCACCTGGTCGGCAGGTGACAGCGCCGCTGGGCACGACGTGTACTTCGGCACCGATGTCCAGGCCGTCAAGGCTGCCGATGCCTCCGACACGACCGGCGCATACAGAGGCCGTCAGAACGCGACCACCTTCACCCCGGCCGAGGGCGTAGAATGGGGCGGCGGGCCGTACTACTGGCGCGTCGACGAGGTCGCTGCCGGCGGCACGATCAGCAAGGGCGGAACCTGGGTCTTCACGGTCGCCGATTTCCTCACTGTCGACGATATCGAGTCGTACAACGACCTCAATCCGGATGAGCCGGGCAGCAACAGGATCTTTAACGCGTGGATAGACGGCTTCGGGACCACGACAAACGGGGCTCTCGTTGGCTATGACCAGGCCCCATTCACCGAACGCAGCATTATTCACGGCGGCGCCCAGTCCATGCCGTACATCTACGACACCAACCTCAAGATATCCGAGGCGGCGATGACGCTGGTGTACCCACGCGACTGGACCGAGCAGGGCGTTACCAAGCTGTCCATCTGGTTCCGCGGCCAGGGCGCCAACGCGCCCGAGCGCATGTTCGTCGCTCTAAACGGCAGCGCCGTCGTGTATTACGACGACCCGGCCGCAACGCAGACGACCATCTGGACCGAGTGGGTAATCGATCTGACCGTGTTTGCCGGGGTGAACCTGTCCAATGTAAACACGATCACAATAGGTTTCGGCGCGAAAAATGCCGCTGCCGCCGGAAGCTCCGGCACGATGTACTTCGATGACATTCGGCTGATCCGGTAGGTTCTGTAGGCGCTGATACGCTGGGCGATAACTGGGGCTTCTACGCCGGGGACGCAGCGGGGAGGCTGGCAGGTTGTCACATTGCCTGGGGTGGCAGCGTCTACTTTGATACGACGTCGGGCTGGGAGAGAATCAACAAGGCGGCCGTGGAAGACGAGTACAAGGGGCAATGGCGTCACTGGACGTTTGCGAAAAACGCAGATACCGGCGAGAAGAAAATCTACCTTGATGGCGTGCTTTGGCACAGCGGCACCGATTTTGCACTGCCTATTGAGGGCGTGGACCGGTTCTTTATTGGCGCCGGCGACAATGGTGCGTCCCCTTACACGGGTCTTATTGACGACTTCCGCCATCGCCGTCGATTGGTCCGGCCATGGCAATCACGGTACGCTTATAGGCGACCCCCAGTGGGTAGCCGGCTTTGACGGCGGAGCACTGGAATTCGGCGGTGACAACTATGTGGACACTGGTTACACCGAAAACCTGGCTACATGGACGATAGCCTGCTGGGTAAAAAGCCCTCAGGCGCCTTCCGGAGCAGCGGCGAGCGCGAGCGGTCCGATGCACCGAGAGAGCAACTACCAGTTCAACTGGAATCACCAGACCGAGATTTACCGCAGCGGTGCAGCCGTAAACGTTGGAGCGTGGCATGGCGCCAGTTACGCGCCGTTACAGGCCAACAGATGGTATCACCTCGCCGCGACCTTTGATGGAAACGCGCTCATCGCCTACAGAGACGGTGTTTTGATTACCACTAATATGGCTGCGACGGGGACGCCGGCCGCCGAGAGCAACAGCCTGAAATTTGCAAGACACGCGGCGGCAGCTCAGTTCTTCACAGGAACTGTTGATGAGGCACGCGTTTATAACAGGGCGCTGACGGCAGAGGAGATACAGCAGATAATGAAGGGCGACACGTCCATTGCCTGGTCTCCAAATCCAGGCAACGGCACGATGCTGGAAATCGGCGAGGTACTGCCCCTTGGCTGGTCGGCGGGAGATAATGCCGCCCAGCACGACGTTTATTTCGGCACCGACAAGGACGCCGTGGCCACTGCCGACGCATCCGATGCGTCAGGGATCTATCGAGGCCGACAGAGTGCCACGACCTTCAATCCAGCGGAAGGCGTTGAATGGGGCGGAGGACCCTACTACTGGCGCGTCGATGAGTATAATACCGACGGAACGATCGGCACGGGCAAGATCTGGACCTTCGCAGTTACTGATTACCTGCTCGTGGAAGATTTCGAGGGCTACAACAACTATCCGCCCGACGAGATATGGAATACCTGGATAGACGGGTTCCAGGTCCCCACCAACGGCGCCTTGGTAGGTTATGGTGATGATGTAGTTCAAGCCGGAGGTGACTATGCTGAGACCACGATTGTCAACAGCGGGGCCCAATCGATGCCGTTGTTCTTTGACAACAATCTGGTCACCTCTGAGGCGACCGAGACATTGGCTCCTGCGGACAACTGGACCAGGGAAGGCGTAGCTGAATTGTCGGTTTGGATCCGCGGCGATTCGGCCAATCCCGCCGAGCGAGTATACGTCGCTCTCAACGGTGTTGCTCTCTTCCACGATGACCCGGCAATAGTCCAGGCGACCAGTTGGACTGAGTGGCGAATCCCGTTGTCGGCATTTTCAGACAAGGGTGTGAACCTTGCAGCCATCACCACCGTTTCTGTCGGCTTGGGTGACAAGAACAACCTCACCGCCGGCGGTTCAGGTGTACTCTATGTTGACGACATAAGGCTTTATCGCCCGGGGCAATAGGAATTGGGCGTAGATGAAGCATCAGCAAATAGTGTGATTGACATGGCAAATTCGGGGTCTATACTGATTGATTCGGTATGGGCCCCGGTTGTTTTGCTCTGAATGGTTACTCTTGGCCCTTTTTGCTCGCGCAATCTCAAGAAACAGGCCCTACGGTGTGCCTCAAAGGCAGATTGTCACTCGGGTAGCCCATCACGGGCTAGTGCAGGAATTCTACGGGGTGTCTTACACTCTTCAAAGGTAGATCGTCCATCCTGCGCCGAATTGACAGCGACAATCATCATCGAGAAGAAGTCAGGACAAAAAACTTGGCGTACCACTTGGCGTATTGTGGTATACTACAGGAGATAACCGTGGACAGATGACCTTTGATTATGGAACAAAACCGTGTTTTCTGACTTATGCCAACGTAGCTCAGCGGTAGAGCTCTGGTTTTGTAAACCAGTGGTCGTCGGTTCGAATCCGACCGTTGGCTTTATTCGGCGCACGCCTCGACGCTCAGAAGACTATCGCAGCATAGCCGACCGAGTCGGTGCTGCTTTTGCCCATCTTGTCGTGCATCACCTCGCTGCTGCTGGTTTGCGCGAGCAGCAGGCCTCGCTCGGAGCCGAGGTCTTTTGCGGCTGAGATCGTTGCCGCCGCGGCGCCCGGTCCGCAGGCGTTGCCGTTCTTGGCGGCGCTGGCGATCAAGTCGGTTGCCTTGAGCTCCAAAGCCAGGTCGATGAATTCCTTGTCATTTACGTTCTGCGCCCACTGCAGTGCTTTCGGGTCTGTTCCCTTGGGCACAAAGCCGTAGCGAGGGCCATAGTGGGTCAAATCGGTTGAACCGAGGCAAATGATTTTCTTGGACTCCTGCCTGCGGATAATCTCGGCAACACTTGCGCCTAATGCCGTCGCCCGGTCATCCGGGGGCACCAGAATGGGCAGAATCTTCGCGCCGGGAAAGAGATACTGTATGAACGGCACCTGCACCTCAATGCTGTGTTCGGACAGATGAGCGCTGGGGTCGCTGACGGCTGAGCCCGTACTCAGCACGGCTTCGGCCAGCTCCTCGTCGACGAAAATCTCACCGAGCGGCGTTTGCCATACACCTCTGTCGCAAACAGCCGGCAACGTGCCCAGGTAGCTGTGGGCGGCTCCGAATATCACAAACGTATGGACCTTGTCGTGCTGCTGTCTTATCGCAGAAAATACTAGAGCGGTCAGACTGCCGCTGAATGCCCAGCCGGCGTGGGGGACTATCCCCGCGGCAATTGTCTCGGGCAAAGAGACGCCTAGAGTCATCGCATCGAGACATTCATTAATCTCATCTATGCAGGAATCGTGCTGGCCCGGATAGAACTGACCTGCGACAGCCGGTTTTCTCAACTGCATTTCAAAAAACTCCTAAGAAGGTGCGAGACCACATATTGCAAATCTATGCCCGATAGAAAAGAACAAAGATAAAAGACAAAGAGTCAAAATAGCCGAATCCCGGCAAAGAAAATGCAAATTTCAAAAATCAAAAACAAAAATTGTGGAATCCCGGCGAGCCGGGATGACTTCTTCAATTTTGCATTCTAATCTTCACATTCTGAGTTTCCTTGGGGCCGATGTTTGAGCTTGCGTTGCCGGCACCGGACCGTTATTGTTATCGCATAAATTGAAGCTTACGCAATATTGTAACCCGTTGAGAAGAGAAAACAATATGGTATCTGAAAAAAAGCCCCCCGTGGCGGTGGTAATGGGCTCTGACAGCGATCTGGGCGTCATGCAAAGTTGTATCGACCAGCTCGGCTCTTTCGGCATCAAACCGGTGGTGCGAATTATCTCCGCCCACCGGACCCCTGAGATCGCCGCCGATTTCGCCCAAAATGCGGCTGCAAGTGGAATCAAGGTAATCATCGCCGCTGCGGGAATGGCGGCCCACCTGGCCGGGGCAATGGCGGCTAAGGTTACCCTGCCTGTCATAGGCGTGCCGCTCGACTCGGGCGCAGGCCTCGGCGGTATGGACGCCCTGCTGAGCACCGTCCAGATGCCGCCCGGCGTCCCCGTAGCGAGCATGGCGATAGGAAAAGCCGGGGCGAAAAACGCCGCCGTCTTCGCGGTGCAGATCCTGGCGCTGTCCGACGAGGGCTTCGCCAAGCAGATGGCCGATTTCAAGAAGGCCCAGAAGGAAAAGGTCATCGAAAAAGACGCCGCCCTGCAATAACGCCTGCCCCATTCGGCTTCGCTCAGAGCCTGCCCTGAGCTTGTCGAACGGGGCAGGCTCTGAGCATGGTCGAAGGGGCACTGAGTTACACTTCGACATTGGATGTTCCTTGTTCGATGCTTGTCCCGAGCAGGGTCGAAGGATTCGATATTCCAGCGCTCTTTGCTCCTGTATTCTGCCTTTTCATAATTCTAAGTTTCAAGTGACATTCTGTATTTAGACACAGATTTCACGGCGCAGCCTCTGGCCGCAGCCAAAGAACTCCAAACCACGAATTACGAATAAACACCAAATTGAAACCGCGGATTAACGCGGATTTTCGCAGATTGAATATTTGGCTTAAGATATTCTTTCATAACAAGCTAGAAAATAGCCTTTTGAAAAACACACGGAAAAAACAAGAACTTGACGGATCGTAGTACGGATTCTTGTTCACCACCAGGCACGAAGAACCAGGAAGAAAACAATAATCATTATTGAGTCCACTCTAAAAACACGCCTTTAGGCGGCTTGTCTGAAATACTGTTGAGGCTCAAGCCAACAGCGGCTTTTGTCTCGACTAAATATTTTCAGAAGCTCGTTTCGGCTGTTCTTGGCAAAGAAGCAAGGCAAAATGCCACAAAGCAAGTTCGACAATGCAAAAAAGGCCGGATTCTCAGACATATATCGCCAAATCCGCCCAAAGTTTATCGAAATCGCCATTGCGTGCGCATACACCATCGTCTTGAACAGCCCGCGAACACGCAGTTTGCCCTTGTGATTGAACGGTTTTGTAAACTCCTTAACCGTGGCTTCTACGTTAGGCCGTAACTTTCGCCGTTCAGGCGGCAATGACTTTATGTTTCTATTCCGCTTGCCTAGAAGATAATCCGACCTGTCAAAATAATATGTCCGCTTATTACTTTGTTGTTTAGCAGAACAATTCCTGCTCAATGGACATTGCTTACAAATCTGCACATCAAAACATGCCTTGTGACGCGTCTTTGTTTCTTGTGAACTGACAGATTGATGGGGACACTTGACCGTATACTGTCCATCGGACACTTCTTCGATTTCCATTGAAACTTCTGCCTTACGGCCTCGCACGGCAGTTTGAACATGAGTAATTTCAAGCTCTTCCATTTTCTTATCATTATCTTCACTGCCGTAAGCACCGTCAGTATGCAGTTCGTTCAGGTCCGGAGTCTTTTCTTTGATAGGCTCAACTCGCTCGTTAAGTATCTTGCTGTCATCGGTATTGTTGGAACAAACCGCAACATCGGTTAGCAAGTTCAATTCATTGTCTGGATTGGCCGTCTCTGTGACATTGACGCTTTGCCGCGGTAATGACGATCTCGCTTTTTACGGTAAGTAGCATCTATATCATCCGGCGACTGAAGTGTACTGCCATTGAGTTCTTTGCCTGGCTTTACTGTTATCCTAATCATCGATGATTGTAAAATGCTCAGTGTAAACACGCTCAAATACGCTGAAAACCTCGAAATCTTTGTAGCTTTCCTTTAAGGCTTCATAAAGCTTGTGGTATAGTTGGTCCAACTTTTCCTGTTCATGCGGTATCGATGCCCGCTGAAGATTATAAATGTATTGGCTCGATGACTGCTGTATGTAAGGGGCAAGAATATCATTAAATCGCGCCTTGTCTTCATCGCTTAATACACGATACAGCCTGATTAACATCTCAATCAAAAGCTGTGTACGACTGTAACTGCGAATATTGCTCATCGCCACAAAAGAATCGCTACGCTGGATATTGGTTTTTATCTTGAGTGTCTTCAACTGCTGCTGCGTAAGAGAGTCGAATACTCCTTCGATCAGGTTCTGGCCGGTTGCAACAAAATGAGAAAGCAACCTGTTCTGAAAATTAAAAAAAGTCGCAGGGCAAAAAGGTGTCTGTTCCAGCGTATCCAGCCCCAGGGCTGTGCGAGTAAGCAGATCGAAATCAATGCGGTCCAATAATTTTTCGGTTGTCCAGTTGTTGTGGTACATCAGTATTATTGAAGCCACAAGAGAATTGACCGGAGCATTTGGTCTGCTACTGTTGTCTGAGTACAATACCGAGAAATCTTTTTCGTTTATCTTGCAAAAGACTAACTGATAAAAGTCATGTTCTTTCGACTTCTTGAGCTTTTTGAGCTTGGCTTTCAGCAGTTGACTTGCGATACCAAATAAAGAAGGCTGCAGATGTGAGGTATTTTTGCGGAACATCCTTTTTCCCTCGTAAAAATGATTATTTTGTCAAAAGCCATCATACAAAATTCACCATGAGAATCAAGAAAAAAGAACTTCAAACCGCAATATCTCTAGCCTTTTGCATACAACCTTTTTAGAGCGGACTCACAAATGCACCTATTCACTCATGGAGAAGACTATGAAACGTCACACCGAACGTCGCTTTTTGTTGCTGCTTGTTCTGCTGCTCTGTGCGCTGGCACTGGCCAAGACACAATTCTATCTCGCCGCCTGCCAATCCTCTGAAGGAGCCCTCAGCGCGAATTATGGTAGTCTACTACTCGCACACCGGCAATACGGAGCAGATGGCCCGCGGCGTCATCGAAGGAGCCAATCGTGTGCCGGGAGTAGTCACCAAGCTTAGGAAAGCCAGCGAAGCATCCAAAGAGGACCTTGACATGGCCGATGGAATCATCCTTGGCTGTCCAACCTACTTCGCCAATCTTCCAGGTTAGATGAAAGCTATCATGGACAACTGGAACTGGAAAATGAAGGTGGATTTCACCGACAAAGTCGGCGGGGCCTTCACCACGGCCGGTGGCCAAGTGGGAGGCCAAGGACATGTCGTGGTTTCCTTGCTTCTGTTCATGTTGAACAACCGGATGATAGTTGCCGGGCCGCTTTATCATAACGAAGTATCTGGAAGCATCTGGGGAGAATCGGGAGCAGCCGCCATCACGGGGCCGCTTGACCCAGGCGTAAGCGATGAAGAACTTGACGGAGCCCGGCGACTGGGCGAGCGGATAGCCCGTATCACGAAGAAGAGAAAGGGCTCCTGATCCACACCGTCTGGAGTGCGACGGCGTCTGTTGGCAGACGCTTCTCATACGATGAGCTTACCACACAAGATCTTCTGCCCGAATATGTCGTAGGACCCACGGATTCACCTTCCGTGGGGCCATTTGGCGTGTTTTATTTGGCAAGAACCGCTGCTTCGCACTATTCGGCCTTGCTCCTGCTCACAATGAGTCACTGTGGTAGAGAGTGCCTCGCTTTGTTATGATACGGCACGATGACTAAGAAGAGAAGACAACCACAGAACAAGAAAGACAGACTATGGGCTGAAGCGAAACGCAGATGCCGTTTGAATGCCGATGATGTTCGCGTGGCCAAGGAAATGGGGCTGAATCCCCGAAGCTTAATCAAGAACATCCCGTCCAGGACCGAGCAGTGGAAGCAGCCCGTGAAGCATTGGATTCGCCAGATGTATCAGAAGCGACAAGAGAAATCTGCTAAGAAGAAAGCTCGCAAAGAACAGGCAGCAGTTATTTGTCCAGCTACTGATGTGAAGCAGTTACCGGAAGATGGGATTGCATGTTTGGAGGATGAAAGCTCTTTCTGTGAAGGAGATGATTGTCTCCCGGGCCAACAAGAGATCCAGGACGAGAATCGTGCCATGTTGCGTCGGCAAGAGCAATTCCGTATTGCTGCCAAACACGTTACTGGTCACCTTTCAAGTATTCCTGAAGTCCAGAAGATCGTTCTTTTCGGCTCAGTTGCCAGACCTTTGGGAAAGGAAGTGCCACGATTCCACAAGTTCCGAAGAGCGGGCGTCGCTATCAGTCATGAATGTCAGGATATAGATATGGCTGTATGGGTTTCCGATCTTAGTCGCTTGAAAGCTATTCAGAAAGCCCGCTCAGAAGCTTTGAACAATCTGCTCGCAGAAGAGCAAATTGGCGTCGCACACCATCAGGCTGATATCTTCGTTATGGAGCCAAGAACCGACCGTTACCTGGGACGTCTCTGTATCTTTGGCTCCTGCCGGAAGGGAAAGGATGAGTGTCGAATTTCGGGATGCGGAGAACCCAGTCTTCTGCAGCAGCATGAAGCTTTCAAGTTCGAATCAGGAAATCTCAACGATGACACCAGCGTTGTCCTTTATGAACGTTGCGAAGATACTTGAGACTAAACGGTGAAGCAGAAGGAGCTTATTCTCGAGATCTATCGAACAACTCGTAGGCGGGTGCGTAATTGGGTTCCCGTCAACCGTCTGTTGAGGGCAACTACATACTCTTCTGCCTCGTCCTTATGTCAGGCGATCCATAGGCTTGAGCAACGCGGCCCGTTTGAGACCAAACGAGAGCCAAACGGCAATCTGTATGTGCGGCTGCTATTCGATTGTTTCGAATACAGCCACACTGGACGGCCGCTGATTGTGATATGATGGCAAAGCCCAAGACAAGCAGAAAGGCAAAACTCGTTACCCTCATACTCGCATACCACCAAGCAAGATCTTCGGAACAATAATCTTGAGGGACATTCGCATCGGACATTGAAAACGATTACAAGCACAAATTCCCATAATAAACTCGCTCTGGGGCAAATAATCGGTGTCGATACCTGTTCCATTTGGACAAAATCAATGTCTGTGGAGACATTTTGGAGTCAGCGTGTCACCATATGATTGTGGCGTTCTGAAGATCCTGAAAGAGGCAACTCCAGATACCCTCCCAGGTTTCAGACAGACTGTCGCTGTTTTCTTCATGAAAGCGACCCAATAGACAAGCTTTCGAAATGGACGCCTGTCCCTCTTGATGTGCTTTCACTTCCTATGATCCTCTGTATGAATATCAGCACGGCCTTCAACACGATAGCTGTAGGATACCTGGGCGTTTGTCCAGTCGGCGTTCTCAGTTTACGGCGTGTCAGAACGCTTCCCCGGGTATTACGACGACGATCAACTGTATGACCTGAAAATCGGTGCCGCCGAAGTAAACAATCTGTCGGAAAATCCCAAATATCAAAACAATGAACGCCCTGAATTGTTTCTTGAAAGACACGATCAAGCACTTTCCCACGTGTTTGGGGATTTGGGACGTATTGAGTAAAACCTCTAGTCGTCAGATCTGTGGTTTGTTCTTGTGAGCTTGACCAGCCCAGGCGGCTGATTGGCATACATGAGTGTACTCCAGGGCAAGGAGGACGTCCCTCCACACTCGGGCCTGGTTTTTTCGATCACCTTTTTGCACCAGGGCATATCTATGTCCATGCGGTTGTGATAGTGATTGTACACTTTTTCGTATGTGGGCCGAAATCTACCACGGCCTTTGTCTGAAATCTTCTTGTGTTTGTATCTCCCTTTGTAGCTTTCATAGTACTCAAACGGTACATCTATTCCCATGTTGTATCTGGCGGTATACTCGAATCCCTTGGCTAACCTGTTGTCATAGGCACTGTATAAATCAATACCTTGCTTCCAAGCGATCTCACATGAATTTGCCAGGTACTCCAAGCCCATTTGTGTGTGAGCTTGATCCCGGCCGCTTTCCTGACACTGCCCGAAATGGTTGAAGTAATGATTCACAGCACCATTGCCTGGACCGTTAAGATAATAGTCAACCGCTCTCTGGAAAATGGGTTTATCATCCAGATAAATCCCAATGGCCATCATGGTCTGGATCATAGCGGCATCCCAGTTCCCATTGGCCGTTGGATAGAAATCCTGTATCACAGGATACAACACGCTGCGCAACATGGTTCCAAAGGCCTCCTGATTCTCTTGGGGCCAACTGTCCCAGGATTCTTTCAGAAGTTCGGCAGCATTACAGAATTGGATACCCCCCATTCCGACCAATAACCTGGCGTCGTGATTGCTAACAGATTCGAGTGTCGATGACCATGCATCGAGAATATCAGCGGCCTTGTGCGCGTGGGCCCCATTGCCCGTGAAAACCCAAAGCAAAGCATGCGTGTAAGCCGCCGTTGCATCCCGCATGAAGAATGTGCCTCCAATGTCAGGCCGGTTGTACGCACCTCGCTCAACATGTGCTACGGGCCTGGGCTTCAAGGACAGCGCTGCATACGAGGAAGAACTCAGTTCTTCCCAGGCCAGCTTCCAGGGCTGTTCACGGGTCTTTAGTTTGGACTTCACAAATTCCAGTTCAGCTTCGTTGTGAGATATGCCGGGATGGATAAAACCGGCGCTTGTCTCTTTGCGTATGGCAGCAGACACCAGTCCGATTTTACCTTTTATCCGAAATCCGATGACGGGCTGATCCGGCAGCATTTTGGGCAACTGGATAATCAGTCTATCCGGCAAGCGTTTCCAGTGCAGGATTTCACTGCTGCCCAACATTGTAATTTGCCCGATCTCATCCTCGTAGAGGCCGCCGGTGCGGAGTGTCTTAATGACGATGTCCTCAGTCGGAGGTGTCATCACAAAGGCGTAGAGATCTCCGTCTTTCACGGTGAAACGAATATCTGCTGCTGAAAAGGCCTTCAGGTTTTCCCCGGATCGCCTGGTCTCGATCACCAGAGGACCCTCTCCGAACACCTTCCAGGGACGCGTGCCGTAGATGCCTTCGCCGTTGACGTTGATCCACGCGCCAAAGGCCCGCAGCATGACCGCCTGGGGTGCCGGCAGGGTGCCGTCGCCGCGCTGGGCAACATTCATCATGACCACGCCATTCTTGCTGATGGCGTCGACTGCATTGCCGATCAGGACTGGGAGGCTCATTCTGGTCCGTGCCGCCTTGCGGTAGAACCAGTTGCCGGACAGATCCGTAGCCCATATCCAGGGGTGTTCCTGCATCTCCCCGAACATGCCGCGTTCCAGGTTATAGGTAAACGCGGCCCTGTTCACATTCGGGTTCTTGAACGACAAAACCGTGGTCTGCTGACCACCGTTTTCCTTGCGATCGCGATTGAGGAAGGACGAAAACAATTTCACGCCCAGACTCTTGCCCCGCCGTTCATCCGGATAGGGTGAATCGTTGTTGAACATGTCAGGATCGTATCTTTCGATCAGTTCCCAGCAGCGTGCATACCAGTGCTCATTCCAGCTATCCTGAGCGGCGAACTCCCCGGGATCATAGTCCATGTTAAAGAGCAGCCACTCCGAGGTGCCCGGTTTCTGGTATTGGCGTGCCGTCTTGAAGAATCTAGGCGACCAGTAGAGATGCGTGGAAACACCGAATTTCAATCCGTGCTTGCGCGCCGCGTCCTTCCATTCCTGAATCGTATCGCATTTGGGCCCCATATCCACTGAGTTCCAGGGGAAAGAAGATTCGTACATGTCGAAGTTATCATGATGTGTAGCCACCGGCATGATGAAACGCGACCCGCACTCCTTGAAGAATCTCACCAAGCCGTCCGGATCCCACTCCTCAGCCTTGAACATCGGGATCAGTTTCTCATAGCCGAATTCAGAGGGATGCCCGTAGCGCTCGGTGTGCCATTTGGTCAAATTGGCAGTGGTTCGAATATCCGGCTCACTACGACCGTCATAGCCCTCAACACCATACATCCGACGCCCGTAATGTGACCCGTCATGCGGCCGGTTCTCATCGATGGCCGAGGAAATACCCCAGTGCATCCAGACGCCTATTTTGCCATCCTGAAACCATGCAGGGACCTCGTAGTTTTCCGCCATGGACTGCCAGGTCGGCTCGATTTCAGCCGCCGAAACTACGTTGGGTAGTAGACCAAAACAGATGATCAATGCATGTGTGATTCTCATGTGATTTCCTCTGTCGAATGACTAATCATGCCAATTGATGTTTGCCTCTTTCGCTTCCAGATTTACCCAAACCGATGCGTGTTCAAAGTCACGCTTAAGCATCCACCCGGTTTGTTCGGCCTGCGCTAAAGGGGTTCCCAGTTTCTTATCCAACTCAGGATACCACTCCAGGCACCCATCTTTCATACGGTATCCCCAGTTGTAAATGAAATAGGCGTTTTCCTGCGCACCCACCAAAAAAGCGGCCAACGGGAAGGTGATGTTTTTTGCAGCGATTTCCCTCTTCTTTTCCAGGGACAATTGCATAGATTCTTGGTCGATCCAGGCAAACCCGGGCCATGCCTTGAAAACGACAATCTCTCCATTCTTGCCGGCTTCTGTCATTGCTCGAATATCGGCTAACATACATTCCTTTGATACGCTTTGAAAATGCCCGAAATGTTCAATCATCACGGCATCGGTGAATTCGGCATAATCGTTTCCGATTTTGCGGCTCGGCCTCGAGCGAATGCCATTGTAAAAGATGAGCTTGTCATCCCCAATTTTCAAACGCGTCTCCTTTATAATATCCAGAAGACCTTTTTGAATGGCATCATATTTCTCAATCCCCCATAACACCTTGTTGCCGGACGCTGAGATCTGTGGAAAGGCATCCATAAAAACACCATCACAACTGCCTTCAATCACCGCTTTTTGAGCAACATCTGTCCACCATTCCCTCACCTCAGGATTGGATAGATCGTATCGCTTGATTCTCCCATTCTTTTTATCCGGCGTCCCATCCTGTGTTTTCAACCACCATTCAGGACGCTTTTGATACACCTCATGTGCCTGGAACATGGGATAATCAAGAAACGTATTCCAATAGAAAATGACTTTCAGGTTGGGATTGTATTTTTTCAATTGCTGTGCTTCTCGTTCGATCCCTTCTTCGGTATACTTAAATTGTCTGCTGGCATGTCCTTTTTCGAGGCAAACAAAACTGGCATGGGAAGCAACAAACTGTGCCTCTTCATCAGTCATCAAGGAAGCGGTTTTGCCAAAGTGGAAACCAACAGGGACGGTCTCCCAACTGAATGCCGGGTAATACTTTGCCTTTTCTGTGATCCAACGCAGGCTGCGGAATTCCGGTTTTGAACCCTGCCACGCAGCACCCAAGGAAAGTGGCTTGGACGTGTCGCCTCGTTTTGGTCTGAGCGTTTCTTGGGACCCCAGTCTCAGTTCCTTGATGCCCTTCCAGTCAGGCAATTTGTCGCCAGTTATATTGCGAAAGTCTTGAGATGACAGGACAATTTGTTGCCACGTGGAACCACCGCTAAGCTGAATTTCCGTGGCGTATTGATCGATACCCACGACCAGTTTGTTGGGCTGGGCTGAGCGCACCTCCAAAGCAAGCTTCGCATGCGCGGGGGCCTTCCACCGTTCATCGTAGACCTTGTGTGTCTTACGTGCCCAGTCGTCGAGCTTGTAGGCAAACCATTCCTTCTCCCAGTCTCTTTCAAACGTCTCGATCACCAGCGACGGCTTCGCGGTTGCCTGGACTCCTTCCTTTTCAAGCTGCCCTGGCGTGGCCACGTGCATTGTGGACGACAGATTGAACGTCGTGGCCGTATAAGGACCGTAATAGTATCCGGCACCGGTCACGGGCGTATCCAACCGATAGACGACGTTGGCATAGACCCAGAGCGGCTTGTCCGTACTGAGCAACGGTAGCTTCGCAGCCCAGGAATTGCCGGTTCTCTTTGCGACCGTATGATGCCAGAAGCGGCTTTTCGTGTTGTCCATATCATTCTTCTCGCCTTCCGGCTGGCCCTGTTGGGTGTAATAGATGTCGACCGCGAGGATCGGTTTCGAGGAATCCGGGAGAACCGAAAATACCGACACGCCGTCCTTGGTCTTCAATTCCAAAGAGGTTTCCGGAGTCTTCGGGAAGCGGAAGGTTTCTTTCAGGTATTGATCGAACCACAGCGGGCCAGCCACTTGGTATTCGGCGGTGTCTTGATGATTGTGGTGCGCCGAGCAGGTGACACGCCAATCCTTGGCGGATATTTCCTTCACTGCCTTCTGCAGATCGTCAATGCGGCCATGAAAGTCGTTTGACGGACTGAGAAAAATGACCGGACAGTTGATGTGCTTCAAGTTCGCATCATCACCAATCGTCGCTCGATAAAGCGGGCTGTCGTTATCCCGATCGCTGATGCCGCCGCAGGAAGGTGCTGAGGCTTTGACGCGGGCGTCGGCAGCCGCGGTCAGAACGGTAATCTTGCCGCCCATCGAATGGCCGTAGACTCCGAGTTTGTCAGCATCCACTTCCGGCTGCTGTTCCAGAAACGTCAGCGTTCGGCGAGCTGCAAGAGCACAAAGAAACCAGCCGCTGTTGCGTGGCGATTCCACTTCGTCGAGTGTCCAGGCCGCTGGACTGGCGCTGGGAAATACGTTGCCGGGATTCCTGCCGGGCGCGTGATAGCCATCGACGGCACCCCAGTCTGTCGTCAGTTTGTACTTGGGATCGTCGGTCTTCCCGTCCCAGAAGAGCTTCACTTCCGCAGGTGTTACCCGGTAGTCGGGAGCGCTGATCCTGCCAGCCCACGCGATCGAAACTGTCGCGTATCCACGCTTGGCATTCAGCAGGCAAGCCTTGTAGTCTGCGTACTGACCGCCTCCGTGAATCTGAACGAGCCCGGGAAGTTTCGTTACACTCTGCGTCGCGTCCTTGGGAAACCCATAAACCGCAGCCAGTGTGGCTTTCTGGCTTTTGAAGACGCCGATGCGAAATCGAACGATCCGCAACACGACATCTTCTTCTTCCCACTCTTTGAGTGTTTCTATTTCAAGTGGCTCCGCACGGGGATCAAACCCAGCCCAAATCTCGTCGAAGTTCCGCGGCGCTCGCCCATCTACGAGAGGGGGCAGCGTTTCAGCCTTCGGTCGTGTGTTGGCGGCCCGAAGCAATCCCGGCAAGGCAAGCAGCATCAAAACAAAGGCAAGAAGTCGGTTCTTCATCATGTTGTCCTTTCACCGATCAGTCACAGACTGCTTTGGTCCTTGTCCCCATTTTCTGTTGGGTTCCGGGCCGAGCCAAAGCTCCAACAATCCGCCTTGGGCGAAGTCCTTTTGATAAAACCAGCAGTTCTGCAACGGTTTACCATTCAGCTCCGCCTTCTGGATATACATGTTCTCCGGGGAGTTGTTGTTTGTCTCGATCCGGAATTGCTTTCCGGAGTAGTAACGGGAATCCAGATTGATGGTGATCTCGTCGAATACCGGGCTGGTGATTTCATAAATGGGATCGACATCACAGGCTCCTCGGACGGAGAACAGCCCTATTTTCATCAACGCGCTCAATGCACCCATCTGCCCCTGATCTTCCTCGCCGCAATACCCGTTGTGCGGAGTCGTCCCTCCAAAGGCCAATTCGCTGACTTGTCGCACCCAGTATTGCGAAAGCCACGGCTTGCCCGCATGGTTGAAGAGGTGCGCCATTCCGCAAGACGGCTGATTCCCGTAAGCAAAATGACCCTTGTGGCCGCGCCCGAATTTGTGGGGCTTCTCCTGCTCAAACGCGTAGGTGAGCTTGTCGGTGAACGTGCCCGCTTCACCCATCAAATCAATCAACCCACAAATATCGTGAGGAACATACCAAGTATACGTCCGGGCATTCCCCTCGACAAAGCCGTACCACTCTGCCGAGTCAAACGGCTCATACCATGAACCGTCCCTTCTTTTCGGGCGCATGAATCCGGTCGATGCATCCCACTGATTCCTGTAATTCTGGGAGCGCTTCATGAAATACTCATGATTCTCCTGATCTCCGATCTTTTTTGCGAGCTGGGCTGCACACCAGTCACTGAAAGCCCACTCGAGGGTCAGCCCGCCACTCATATCAAATCTATGCTTCGTGTCCCACATGGGACACCAGCCGTTTTCGATATAGAACCGCAGGTCCCCATAGTACTTATCCATGCCGCTGTTGGGCATATGATTTCTACGTATTATACTCAGAACTTCTTCACCTGAGCGATCCAACACGCCCAGGTTGTAGGCGGATACAATTAGCGCCGTGGCTGGGCAACCGGTCATAATATAAGAATACCCGCCGCCATTGGGGCCGCGTGGCAGGTTCCCACCCCACTTGTCCAGTTCGAGGAAAGAGTTTGCAAAATCCTCTAGAACATGCGGCCATCCCATGCCCCACAGCAGGTTCAGGTTAAAGTTGGTGAGCCAGAAGGAGTCCGAGTTGTAATAGTTGAATTTGGGTTTGCCCTCAGAATCCAACGGAAGCTGTCGCACCTTCAGCGTTTTCGTATTGTTGCCTTTGCCGTCGGTATAGTCGGGGATGGCTCCGTTCACATCGTTCAGCTTGTGTCTGCCCATCAAGGCATGCCACAGATCCGTGTAGAATTTTGTCCGCTGCCCTTTTGTGCCGCCCTTAACATCAATCCTGCCAAAATAATCGTTCCACACCGCACGCGAGTCACTCTCCACCCGGTCAAAAGCCCAGTGACCGCACTCGGTTTCAAGGTTGAGCCGCGCGTTCTCGATGCTGGTAAAGGAGACACCCACCTTCATCCTGATCTCCCCACCGGCCTTCACGTTATCGTAAACCACATATCCGGATGTGTCGTCAAAGCCGTTGGACCACTTTTCGAATTTGGAAAAGGGCTGATCCAACTGCACCACAAAGAATGTCCGGACCAATGGTGGGCCGCCCCAAGTACCCTTGATCCGGTCATAATATCCCACAAGCTCATTCTCACCTGTCGCGGAAATATGTCCGTTGGTCATCATCGCGGACCCGCTGGGGCCGCCCAGGCTGAAGATGATGTCCGCCCGGCCACCTTTCGGATAGGTATAGCGATGGAATCCCACCCGCTCCGTTGAGGTCACCTCCGCCTGCATGGAGTATTTATCGAGAAAAACCCTGTGATAGCCCGGCCGAACCACCTCCGTGTCGCGTTTGAACGGCGACTTCCATCCGTCCTTGTTCAGTTCGTAATTGCCCCCGGTCGTCGGCATCACATCCAGGCCCACCGTCATCCAGCCGTGGAGATGACAGAACCCCAACACTTCGTCAAAGCGATAGTTGTACCCGCCGCCACCCTGGCCGGCGTTGCGAGTATCCGGAAAAACGTTCACCATCCCGAAAGGCCGTTTGCCAGTGCCGAAAAAAAACCAACGGCCCCGAGCCGACATGATATAAGGATCGACCATGTCGACATAATCCGTCTCGCTCGCCCGATCCGCCACCTCTGCCGCTGCCGGCTCCGACCCAACAGCGAGCAGCGACAGAACAGCGCAGCCTATTCTTATGGAGTTAGGATTAAGACTCATTGCAATATTCCAGTACCTCGACCGTTAGCAGACGTTCTTATTCAGGCCATCGAACCGATAAAATACATGTTCCGACGCTTCTTTCTGATCTCATGATGTATGTTCCCCCCTTGTTCATCTATTACGGTGGCAGCACTGCCCTTCATCGATCGACTGATGCCATGCATATCAACCGGCCATCGGCAGTTGACAGGTAAAGACGTCGGCCGGCCGCAACCATGCCGTCCCAATTCACTGGTGCGGAAAGAGTGTATTCGGCAACCTTGCTTCCGTCCTTTTCCGAGCAGACCCATATTGATCCGCCCAGCCTCCCATCATACGCTGCGTGCGGGTCGTCTGCCAGAATATCTATCGGCATAACCCCGAGGAAAAGTATGTCGCTGGACTTCAGCATGGCCCTCGGGCGTACAAGTAAATTCCTTTTCCAGGCTTCTATTCCTGAAGTTCCATCAATCGCTTTCCTGAACAGACTATATTTCCCGCCTCCTCCACCTTCCCTCCGAACGCCCCAAACTGTGTTTCCTTTGTGCACCAGCATCAGTCCAGTCGGCTGATCGCTTCTGTATGGCGCCGGCTTCTCCTGATCTTCCAGGTGGTACCGGGAAAACCCACCTGAGTACCTGTGTGTCGACATCCGGTCGTGATTACCTGAACCCAGCCCCCAGCCTGAACGATGATTCTCACTCCCGTCAAGCAAGCTGGATGTTGAAAACAACTGCCGCTTTTGTCCGATTGCGTGAATGTCTTGTAGTCTGTCCAGAGATGGCCCTTTATGTGAACACTCTCCGTATCCTCTTGTTCTTTGTATTCCGGATGCGTGCTTCTCACCTGATTCCGGTGTAGGACTTCGCCTGTTGCCGGATCAAGCGCGTAGAGATACATTCCTCCATCAATCCAGCTTGATCGGCCTGCGCATGCGTACGCCAGGCCGTCAAGTAAAAGAACGCTTCCGCTGACCGGCCATGGCGATTCCAGGCGATCGAACGCGACCGTGCGAAGATCCGCCGGCGCGGCGATGAAACGCCAGGCCATGGCCCCGTCATTCAGTCTCAGGCAGGTCACCCGCCCATCTCCGCTTCCAAAGAGAACCTTTCCCTCGTGAAGCGTGGGAGGAGAATCCACTCGTCCGGCGGCGAAATGCTTCCACAGCACTTTGCCTCCTTCAGGTTCTAATGCATACACAACCCCGGCATCCCTGTCGGCCAGTACTACACGTCCACCTGCCACCACCGGCTGCGTGAGACTGCTGCCCAGCTTTGTACTCCAGACCTGCTTTAGCTGTGGGCGGACATCCGTGACGGCAACACTACCCCTGAGTGAGTTCTGCCTGTACGTGGGCCAGGAATCTGCACCGTTCGACACAGCTTTTGTGATCTTTCCGTAAGCGATGCCTTTCTCCAGTCTCTTATCCTCCGCAACCAAATGTTGTTCCAGGGATGCGGCAGGGGAATCCGGCGCATATGACCAGAAACCGCGGAGCGCTGCCTCCGAGAAACACGCGCACGAGTTCGGTGGTACGTAGAGGAGACCATTGGCCGGCATGATCCCGTACTGACAGGCACCCCTCACCCAGTTGTTCCGGGAATGATCGTCTCCCGACAGGTCCACCATCTCAACACCGCGCTTTCCCATGATGATGAATCTCTCGGTCGCCTTCGCGCGATAACACCGGAAATGATGTCCCGGTGTCACGAGGTGAAGGGGAACGGCATCCCGCACTTTCAGCTCGCCCGTATACAGATCCCTGGCCTCACGTTGATCTGGAGGCACTCTCATGGGATCCGCCTTGTGACTAACCTTATGCCATACCAGACCGTCGATCACGAATACATCTACGGGTTCATGAAAAGAGGTGCCTGCACTGCACGCCCACAGTTTCCTGCCGTCTTTTGCGGAAAGAGCTGTCAGCATGGCATTCAGATTGCACAGGACCACGCCGTCAACAACCAGGAGGATATCCGTGCCGTACGAGATTCCTTTTCTTCCTGGCTGCTTTCCAGCTGAATGACGCCAGATTTCCTTCCCTGACGCCATGTCCAGACATATCACGCCAACATCGGTGCGGATGCAGGCATTTCTGCCGTCCGAAGCAAGCGTCAAGGGCAGCGGATCTCCATCAGGTGACCAGTTCCATAAGGTCTTTCCGCTCTCGGCGTTGACCGCAATGAGTGTCTTCTTTAAGGGGAAGCCATGCTTCTTCATGGCCGCTTTATCTGCCAGAGCCTGTTCGGCAACCGGATCCCCTTTGAGTACAAGAAGGGTCTTGTCGACCAGTATGATCTCCTCGGCGCCTTTTGTTTGGGCAAACGTTGCCACCGTCTTACCTGTCGCCGCGTCAATGGCGGAAACCGGGTCTCCCAAGCCCAGAGGCACGTAAAGGCGTTCACCAGATGCCACCAGCAATCTGGGCAACTGCGGCGGGCCGAAACGAAAACGATGCAAGTGCCACATCCAGGCGTCCATGGGTTTCTTCCAGAGCATGACGCCGTTGAACGCACCACGGGCTACAACGGCCCATCTACTAGGCAGGTTCATGTTCGCCGGGGAGGCCTCATCGAGAATGTAAAACAATCGCCCGTTCGCCGTCACAACAGAGCTGATACTGTTCAGGAAACCATGGTGCCGGGTCCATCGGGGACCGGCGACCCATTGCATACGGCGAGGCGCCCCGACCACCCTGTCACGGGCCACAGCATTGTTGTCCGGTCCATGCAGGTAATGCGTCCATTCGTCGATCTCGTCAGGCCAGGGCTTTGAGATCCTCTTCGCCTTCTCTTCAGCACCGTTCGCGTCAAGAAAGACCGCGGTTCCTCCGGGAGCTAACACCCTGAGTATCTCGTCGCGTGCAACGGATGCCGGCGCCGAAACGACAACAAGATCCGCGAGGTTATCAATATACGGAAGACTGACGCCTTGCCAGCTATCTATCGACACCTTGCCGGATAACCCCAGGGAGAAGATGTGCTCACGGGCAGCGGCGATGTCTTTCGGGTTCGCAGCGAGGCCCTGAACAAGGTATCCGTCGCCAGCTTGGAACGCTGCCGTCAGGCGGCCATTGCCGCCTCCGACGTGGACCACCAGTCCACCGGTCACGCCGGTATCCTTCAGGATGTCCTCCGTCAAACCAAAAGCGCTTTGCGCGCTGGAGTGCGAGAGAAACGCGAGAACGCACACCGCCGTTGTCAAACAAACCGGATGTCTCATAGGTGTTGTCCCTTCTCTTATTGTTTCCGGTCACGCACTGTTCATTCGACGTGCCGGGCGTCGTCCTGATACTGGGTCATCAGACGAAGTCGTCCGCATAACGCGCCACAAAGCACGCCCACATACCAGGCGTTTGATTCGTTTCTTATTCAAAATCAATTGTCGCCTCTTTTCGCAAAACAGTGTACTCTGCCATCAGTGGTACACAGAAACAACCGACCGTCCACTGCCGCAAGACCATCCCACTCCGGAGCCGCATCCAACCTGTACTCCATGAGCTTGCTGCCATCCGCGGCGGAAGCCGCCCAAACGACACCGCCCATTCGGCCTTCATACGCCTTTGCCAGGTCGCCTTCCGGGAACATCGCCGGGATACCGGCCACGAACAGGACATCGTCCGCCAGGGCCATGGCTTTGCCCGTCAGCGGTATCTTTGCCTGCCACAGTTCCTTATGATCTCGTATATATGCCTTCTTGGGCACCTCTTCCGAAAGTTCACCGGCGAAAATAGTGTAGGCATTTTTCCGGACATCGTAAGCGTCATAGCGGCCCGGCGGATAACCTCGGACTTCATAGTAACGCGCACCATCCATGACCAGTATATCTCCGCGCACCCCCAGATTTGCGGTCCATCGGTCATAATAGAGCTCCGTATCAATGGTCCAGAAACTGCGATGATGCGGCGTTCTATCGGCAAAACCGTGTGAGGCGATCAGGTGCGGCAGGATACGTTCGCCGGGGCTGGGTGTATCAAGGTTCTTTCTGAACGCCTGGTGCCGCAGGAACAGATGCTCGCCTCTGGCCAGCAGAATGTCGCCCTTGTTTCCCTGAATGCCGCCCGCTCCGGTCCCACCCAAGGCTGTCTCCTCGCTTATGACCGGATGCCCGTCTTTGTCAAAAGGTCCGTACAGGTTCCTTTGATGAATCATCCGGCCGGTTTGCGGATCGAGTCCGAAGAGGAAGATCCCGCCATCCAAAAACGAGTTCCGGCCTGCCGCGAAATACGCGATATTGTCATGAAGCAATATACTGCCGCAGACCGGCCAGGCCGACTCGATCTGTTCGTAGGCACATATCAGGCGATCGGGCAATGCTTTGAACCGCCAAATCAATGCGCCGTCCGTAGCCCGTAGACAGTACACCCATCCATCACGTGCACCAAAAAGAAGTCGTCCTTCATGCCAGGTCGGCGGCGAATCCACACGGCCCCCGGCCGTATACGTCCATCGCACCTTACCGTTGTCGGCGTCCAAGGCGCACACAGCGTGCGCGTCCACGTCGGCAACGAACACTTGACCCGCGACGATCACGGGCGCGCTGGCGCGGGTGGTGAGTTTGGTCTGCCACCGAGGTTGCAGCCTGGTGGCTACCGTGGCTTCGGTACGGCCGCTGCGACTCGAATCTTGCCGGTAGGTTGGCCAGTCGCCGCCGGTGACAGCCGGAGTCTGTTCGATAGCGGCGTCATAGGCCGGACCTTTTTCGAGTTGCGGATTAACGGTGATATTCATGGGTTGGCCGGAGGACTTCAAGCCCGACTCGGGGGCTAATGCGTTAAACATGTTGAGTTGAACCTTGTTGGCGCACGAACAGGCAGGCGGTCCGAGATAAAGAAGGCCGTTGCATGGCAAGTGGCCAATGCCGCAGGTGCTCCGCCCCCATGGATTCGGAAACTCCCCCGTCCCATCCAGCGCCAGGAAATCACTGCCACCGGAGGCTGTATTGATATACCACCGATCAGTAATGCGATTCTGGTAGCAGCGATCATGTCCCATAGGACCGGTCATCTTCTGGGAGAGAACATTGATCGGTTCACCGGTCATCGGATCATATGCTTTGTTATTTGCGGTCCAAACGGCCCCCCCGGTCAGAAAAATATCGGGCGGCTTGTGATGATTCATACGGGTCTTGGCGCTCCACAGATCGACGCCATCCTCTATGCCGAAGGCCGTCAGCGAACTCCCCGCGCCCAGATAGACTGCCTCATCTGAAAGGACCAGCGTAACGGAATTCCGACGCGCATTCGGCTTCAAATAACTGTCCCCGTTTCTACCGCTGCCTGCCATCTGCGCAGAGGTCTTCAGCGCAGTACGCCACCGCTCCTCGCCGGAGGCTCGGTCGAGGCATACCACAAAACCAAGCGTCGAGTAGACTACGTTCGATCCGCGAACAGCCAATGAAGCGCCCTGATAGCCACGTGTCACTTCTCCTTTCTTGTTCCAGAGTTCACGGCCCGAGTCAGCCGCAATGGCCGCAATCGCACACTTGGGATCGTCAAGATGCTCAATCCTGGGCCCGTAAACCTCGGTGGGAAAGGCGCTTTCCCCAAGCGTGAATCTCCCGCCGCCAACTGAAGAAGTATCCACAGGATCCCCGATGACAGTAAATAAAACACCCTTGTCGTAGACGAACTCCTGGGTCATCTCCGTGCCTTCGTATTTTTTCAGGATCTTTCCCGTAATCGCATCGAAAACTGTGATGGGCGCATTCAGACCCGGTGTGCAGTAGACCTTGTCGTCGACAGCCACAAGTTGACGCTGCAACTGTGACGGTGTGAGCTTGATAAAGATGTTCGGCGGATGCCAATCAGGAAACTGGCGCCGCCACAACACAATACCGTTGAATGCATCACGACAGATCAGAAAGACCTTGCCGGGCAAGGCCGGGTTCTCAACAGACCCGCGGTCTTCGATAGAGAACAGTCGGCCCCTCGCAGATATCAGACTGGTGATGGACGCCATGCCCAGGTGCGACCGGCTCCATACTGGATCGTTAACCCATTGGCAATGCCGTGGCGGCCCGACTACGCTGTCGCGAGCCACCGCATTGTTGTCAGCCCCATGATGGTGCTGTTGCCACTCATCAATCTCTTTCGGCCGCGATTTGACGATTTTCTTCCCGCCGATCAACGCCACGCCCTCCGGAGCCAGCACCCGCATCACTTCATGCACCGGCAATTCACCGAGGTCGTCCGCAACAATCAGATTGATTAGGTTATCCACGTAAGGCAGCCGCTCACCCATCCACGGCGCGACCGACACCTTCCCGTACAAGCCAAGCGATTGAATATGTTTACGGGCGGCGGTCACATCTGCATCGAGGCCGTGCACCACAAAGCTATCGGTCGCATGCAGCGCCACAGTGCGTTTCCCGTCACCACAGTAAAGGTGGACGGCCAGTCCACCTTTGACGCCGCTAATATCCACGATACTACTTGCCTCGTCTTCTGCCATCAGCACATTTCCGGCAAGCACCTGTTGAATGCATCCCGCAGCTAGAACTGCGATGATGCACCAATGATGTGTTGATTTCAGATAGTCTGTCATTGTGCGTATCCTTTGCGTAGCCACGGCTTCAATTCAGGGGAATTTGGACCGGGTCTTCGTAGCGCTCAGCGAGAGCCCGGAGTTCTTTCTTTAACTGCTGACAAAGTTCCCTATGCTCTGGTGCGCGGTAAAGGTTCTTCATTTCCCCAGGATCGTTTTCAATATCGAAAAGCTCCCACTGGTAGAGTTCGTCCATGCCCGGATATCGGATGATCAACGGCTGGTGCAACGGCGGCTCATACATCCACTGCTTGTTGTAGAACCCGTGCTCGCCAAGGAAGAACCCCTGGTCCGACGTGTAGATCACGAGGGTCGTCTCTTCAAGTCCGCTCTCCTTTAGGTAATCAAGAACCCTGGCGACGTTATCGTCAACGGACTTGACCAGCCGGTAGTAATCCTTGATGTAATCTTGGTAGATCTTCCGCGTCAACTCTTCGCGGCTTAGCGTCGCACGCTGTGCCTTCGTCAGATCTCTGCCAAGGTGGGGTGCCAACACGAGGCGGTTACTGGTCATCCTGTACTGTATGGCCTTCGGAGTCCGCCCTGCATAGTCATCCAATAAAGTGGCAGGCTCGGGTATTTCCCTATCCTTAAGGAAGTCCCTGTACCGCGGCGGAGCCGGGTGGTACGGCTCATGGGGTGGCTTGGGATGCAGCAGCAGACAGAACGGCTTGTCGGCATCTCGGTTTTTGAGCCATTGGATTGCCTGCTTCGCGTGGTCATCAGACATTATAAGGAGGATGTTTGGCATTTTCCCCGCTTGCGCAAAGGTACTGCTGCTCAACAGCATAAGCTAGAAGGCAGTCAATAGTATTTTCTTCACAGTTCCGTTTCCTTTTTCAATTTGTACCTGCGCTGGCAGGCGCCTGCATCCGTTTAATATAGTCCGAGTGTCTATAGAACCGGGCTCTTTCCCCATTCCTTGTTTGGTTCCGGTCCCAGCCATAATTCCAGCAGGCCGCCTTTGGCAAAATCCTTGTGATAGAACCAGCAGGTATTCAGCGGCTTACCATTAAACTCAGCTTTTTGTATATAGCAGTTCTCAACTGAGTTGTTGTGCGTCTTGATCCTGAATTCCTTGCCTGGATAATAGCGGGGGTCGAGCTTAATGACAATTTCGTCAAACTCGGGGGCAGTGATCTCATAAATTGGATCCTTGGAACAGGTTCCTCGTAAGCTGAAAAGCCCGAGCTTCATCAAGGCGCTGACTCCGCCCATCTGGCCCTGGTCTTCGTCATGGCCACCATAACCAATGTTCGGGTTCGTTCCGCCGTAAGCCTGACGGCTGACGCGGCGCACCCAGTACTGGCTCAGCCACGGGAAACCGGCATGATTGAAAACATGCGCGTTGGAACATCCCGGTTGGTTGGCGTAGCTGACCTTGCCCTTGCCGTAGGTATAGACAAAATCGGAGGCCGTCTCTTGTTCGAATGCATAATTGAGCTTGTTCGCAAGCGCTTCCGGCCCGCCCATCAATGCAGCCAGCCCAGCAATATCGTGAGAAACGCCAAAGGTTCCCTGCCAGTTATTGGCCTCGACCCAGCGTCCCACCAGCAGCTTCTCTTTGGGATCATAGAACTGCTTCCAGGAATTGATCCATTTCTGATAGGATTGCACGTCCTCGTTTTTACCCAACTCCTCCGCCATCTGTGCCAGGGCCCAGTACTCAAATGCCCCCTGCACAGCAACTCCGGGCTGACTGTCGTGGATGAGTTTGGGATGGCTGGTTTTCATCATTTGATAGGCCTTCTCGGTGTCCACCTTTGTCAGAAGGTTCTTCTGATAGGTGGCGGTGATCAGGCTGGTTGCGGGACAGCCGCACATGATTCCGGTGTAACCGCCGGCACTGGGACCGCGCGGCAAGTGTCCGCCGGCGTCAGCGTACTGAACCATGGACGCGGAGAACTCGTCGAGCATCTCCGGCCACCCGAGTCCCCAGAGGATGTTCAGGTTCCACATGGTCAGCCACAGCGCGTCAGAGTTGTACATGTGATATCTGGGTCGGCCGTCGGCATCATCAGGCACCGTTAGAATGCGCTCCTTGCCCATGAAGCTGGGGTAGTCGCCACTTGCGTCATCGATCTTGTGCCGTCCCAGCAGCACATGCCAGAGGTCGGTGTAGAACTTGACCCGGGTGTCAGCCTCCCCACCCCTGACCTTGATCTTACCAAGCCATTCGTTCCATTCGCGGCGAGCGTCTTGTCGTACTCGATCGAAATCCCAGTGGCCGCATTCGATTTCCAGGTTCCTGCGCGCGTTCTCAAGGCTGGTGTAAGAGATCCCGATCTTGACCTTGACCTCGTCACCTGCTTTCACATCGTAGTGCAGCGAGATGCCGGCCTGTTCCTCCGGCAGGTTCTTGAACAGATACTTCCTCTTGTCCTGGTCGAGTCTTCCCGGTGGAATCGGGTTGTGGAACTGCAGTATGTCGCTGAGCCGTTCCCTGGCACCCTTCCAGCCGTCCATGCACGATATTGGACGGTCAAGTTCCATGACAAAAAATACATGCGACAGTTTCGGCCCGCCCCACAGGCGGTCGGTCATGCCGTGTGAACCCTCGATCCTGGTTGGGCTGACGACCTTTGCCTTGCCGTCCACGTAGCTGGCGGCTCCGACAAATCCACCCAGTTGGAGCAACAGCTTTGCCCTGGCCGCCTCGCTGTATTTCAGGCGATAAAAGGCCACGCGGTCGGTCGAGGTATATTCCACCTGCGTCTTGTAGCGATCGAGGAACAGCCGGTGATAACCTGGCTCCATGATCTCCGTCTCGTGCGAGAAACCCGATTTCCACCCCTTCTCGCCGAGATTTGCATTCAGCTCGCCGGTGGTCGGCATGATGTTGATGCCGGACATGATCCAGGCGTGGATATTGGCAAATCCGAGGATCTCGGTGCTGTTGTAGTTGTAGCCGCCGCCACCCTGGTTCTTGTTGCGTGTATAGGCCGAGGCGCAGACCATGCCGAACGGGCGGCTGCCCGGGGTACAGAAAAACCAGCGTCCGCGTCCGGTCTCGATGGTCGGATCCGCGTAAGACACGAAATCGGTGTAGTTCTTTGTCAGTTTGGTTTCGGGCCTGGCCGTGGGGTCGTAATAGACTTCAAGCTCAGACAGGCCGATGTTCTCTCCAACGCCGTCAACAACTTCCAACGTCATTGAGGTAACCGTACGGGATTCAAAAACCACGGTCTTGGTCGAACCGTCATTGGGAACGGCAAACACATGCTCTTCGGATCCATCGCTGAACTTAAGGACACACGCCGCCATGTGCTCCTCTGGCGTGGTACGGTCATGGATGACCACCTTGTTGATCTTCCGAGGAGTCTTCCATTTCAACTCCAGTGAAGGGTAGGTGATCCATCCATACCAGGTATTCGGACTTCCGCCGATCCACTCTCCAATTCCTGCTTGCTGCTTCACGCCGTCAACGGCCCCCCGCAGGTCCGTTCCCTTTCCACTGAGCGCCGCGAGCGGCGCGATATTCTCCCCGGCCTGCCCATAACAGGGTATGGGCATGAACAGGATTGAGATTAGATTCAGGCTGACAACGAGTGTCGCAACGGCGCCGGCGTGCCACTCACAGAGTAGACGGGATATCTGACAGTAACGTTCTGAAATCAGTTTTCCAACCACTGGATTGATCCTTTCCTTTTTACCTGTCTGATGCGGCATCCACCGCCTTGAGCTTCATCACCCGCTCGCCCCACATTTTATCCATCTGTTGGGCGTCAGCGTTCTCCACTACCCCTCCAAGCATCAGTGCGGCCAGCGTAGCATGGGTAAGTGTCAATCGTTTCATCGTATCCATTGCCTGGAACTCCAATCTTTCTGTGGTTCGCGTCATGGGCACTTCTCTTCGCTTACTTGCGTTGTGCCGTCCGTAGTCGCGAAAAGCAATGAGCCGGCGGTTTGGTGGGCAGAGATCGTTTCCACGCCAGCATCTTCTTTGTCAACGCATTTACGACATCAGGATTGGCCCCCGCCACATTGATCGTCTCCCTCCAGTCGGCTTCAATGTCATACAATGCGGTGCGGTTGAGTTCCTGGTTGACCATCATCTTCCATTTGCCGTCCCGAATGCCCAGGTGGGGCCATAGATAGGGCGGCCCGTGACCACCACGCCACTCCCAGTGGATGGGTTTAGTTCGCTTGAATCCGAGGCCCTCGAGTGCTGAGACGATGCTCTCGCCGTCCAACTTGAGATCTGCCGGCAGCGACTGGCCGGCTAGTTCGAGGAACGTGGGCAAGAGATCAACAGCAGTAAGGACTGAAGTTCGATCAACCCTGCCCTCAGGGATCACCCCCGGCCAGCGGGCAATGAAGGGAACACGAATGCCCCCGGCAAAGAGTGAGCGTTTCTGACCCTTGAGACCGGCTGTCTGCCCGACCGAATAGTACGTACCCAGGCCCGGACCGGTGGAGTTGTCATCAGTAGCTTTACGCTTACCGGTCCATTCCGGCCCGTTGTCGGACGAGAAAACCACCAACGTGTTTTCGTCGAGTCCAAGCTCCTTCAATGTGCTCAGAATGGATCCGACACCAGCGTCAGCCTCGGCTACAACAGCGGCATAGACTCGTTTTTGTTCGTCGAGATGCTGAAATTGTTCCAGGTACTCTTCCAGTGGATAGTGCGGCGTATGCGTCTCATGCAACCACACATTGATGAAGAAGGACCGATCCTTATGGCGATGAATGAAATCAATCGTTCGTGGGCACGTCTCGGCTGTCCTGATCTGCACCCCGGGAATGTTGAAAGCGCCGTATTCATAATATCCGTATTCCGTTGGTAGCGGCGCGTCCGGGATGTGACGATTCGTGAGATGCCACTTGCCAAAATGCCCCGTGATGTAGCCCACTTTCTTGAGAAGCTTGGGAAGCAGTGGTAACTTGGGATCCAGCCAGTCAGGCATCCCCGCCTTCTGATGGTGTTCCACCGAAGCAAAATGCTGGTGAATACAATGGCGCGCCGGGAACTGCCCCGTCATCACCGCCGTCCTACTGGGCGAACAAACAGGATTGTTGACGGTGAACTGTTGAAAATCGATCCCTTCCTTCGCCATCCGGTCGAGGTTGGGTGTCTTACAGAACGCGCTGCCATGTATGCCCAGATCCCCATAACCCCAGTCATCGGCGAAGATGAAGATAATGTTTGGACGCATGGTCGCAGCTCGAGCTGTCTCTTCGGCTGGCTTAGGTACTATCTGTGCCGCTGACGCGCTGCTCGCGAACAGTCCACTTGCCACACAGGATTTCAAGAAATGACGTCGACTGATTCGTGCAACCTCATTGTCATAAACAGAATCTGATCTCATTCGTTATCCTTCAATTCTTTCGATACTGGCGATTCGCAGACAACACTGTAGCGATTTCCGGATCCTGTTGCAAGGGGGGGAGACTGTACTGCTCGTGCACGCTACGCAAGCACCTGAGACCGTCTCATCTCGTGAACCAGCTCAGAATCATGTCCGCCATGCTGCACTTATTTCATATACTGCGTGTTGTGTGGCAAAGCCTCCCGGTCAGAGCAGGTTGGAAAGAACTCTTGATTTGGAATGAAGATTCTTGATTGTTCGAGGTGACTGTGTTAGGATCATTGGTGTCCCATGGAGGAAAGTATGCCTTTTCACTGAATGAGTGGCAATAACAGTTGGAAATTCGGCCCTTTGGTTTGAGGATAGACTGCATGTAACAGAACATGTATTTTGTCGCAGGCACTGAATCCCGGTAAAACAACAATGAATCGCAGTCTTCTTAAAGGAGAAGGCTTATGTCTGGAAAAATGTTGAAAATTCTCGCATTGGCAATGGTGATGAGTTTGATGAGTGATGCCGGAGCTGCGGTCCTGCGCTGGAACGGCTCTGCCGACATCCTTTGGAGTACGCCAGCAAACTGGCAAGACAGTACAGTCCCCTCTGCTGTAGACACAGCTATGATCAATGTGCTGCCCGGCCCTACGGTTGCGAATGAAGGCGCCGTGGCAAATACGATGTGGCTAGGAGAGGGAGGTAATGGTGGTGGTCTTATTATCGACGGTGGAACGCTGACGGTAAACACTTGGTTGTTTGTGCAGATCGGGGGGCAGGGTGACTGTCTTATGAACATGATCAGTGGCACCGTAAATGTTTCGGTCGGAGGCTTCGGCGTGGGGATGCGCGGTCCGGCGACCCTCAATATGACCGGCGGCACGGTCACCTGTCCAGGTTTCTTGATTGGAATAGAGTCAGGATCCAACGGTTTCGTGAACCTGGATGGTGGAACCATCACCTGTGCATACTTTACGATGGCCAGGGACGGTGGTTCTGCCGGCTCGATGGACGTCCAAGCCGGTACACTGATCGTCAACGGCAATGCTGTCGCTACTGTCCGGGGATATATTGATAATGGATGGATTACCGCCTACGACGGCAATAGCACGCTGGAGTTGGACTATGACATCACGAATGAAGGCCAAACTACATTG